>NZ_JBSGGG010000004.1:0-407876 GCF_053603795.1 Nocardia sp. NPDC004123 | reverse complement strand
GAGGAGCGGCTGCTGCGCGCGATCTTCGGTGAGAAGGCGCGTGAGGTGCGTGACACCTCGCTGAAGGTGCCCCACGGTGAGTCGGGCAAGGTCATCGGTGTGCGCGTGTTCTCGCGTGACGACGATGACGATCTGCCCCCGGGCGTGAACGAGCTGGTGCGTGTTTACGTCGCGCAGAAGCGCAAGATCCAGGACGGCGACAAGCTGGCCGGCCGCCACGGCAACAAGGGTGTCATCGGCAAGATCCTCCCGCAGGAGGACATGCCGTTCCTGCCCGACGGCACGCCGGTCGACATCATCCTGAACACCCACGGTGTGCCGCGTCGTATGAACATCGGCCAGATCCTCGAAACCCATCTCGGGTGGATCGGCAAGGCGGGCTGGAACATTCGGCTCACCGACGGCATTCGCCCCGACTGGGCGCAGCGTCTGCCCGCGGAACTGCTGTCCGCACAACCGGATACCAACCTCGCCACCCCGGTCTTCGACGGCGCCCGCCCCGAGGAGCTGACCGGTTTGCTCGGCTCGACCCTGCCCAACCGCGACGGCGAGGTCATGGTCGGCGAGGACGGCAAGGCCACCCTCTTCGACGGCCGCACCGGCGAGCCGTTCCCCTATCCCATCGCCGTCGGCTACATGTACATCCTCAAACTCCACCACCTGGTCGACGACAAGATCCACGCGCGTTCGACCGGTCCGTACTCGATGATCACCCAGCAGCCCCTCGGCGGTAAGGCGCAGTTCGGTGGTCAGCGCTTCGGCGAGATGGAGTGCTGGGCCATGCAGGCGTACGGCGCGGCCTACACCCTGCAGGAACTCCTCACCATCAAGTCGGACGACGTGGTCGGCCGGGTGAAGGTGTACGAGGCGATCGTCAAGGGCGAGAACATCCCCGAACCGGGCGTCCCCGAATCCTTCAAGGTCCTGCTCAAAGAACTCCAATCCCTCTGCCTCAATGTCGAAGTCCTCTCCGCCGGCGCCGCCGTCGAACTCCAGCAACCCGACGACGACTTCGACCGCGCGGCGACCAATCTCGGAATCACCCTCACCCACAACGAATCCGCCACCATCACCGACCTGACCAGTTGATCCACCCGGCCGTGTGCCGCGCCCCAGCTCCCCGGGACGCGGCACACGCGCTGGTTCCAGCATTGTGACGGCTCAATATTGCGACGGCTCAACGCGGTTGGCAGGATGTCCGCCGTATGTCTTTTCATTCGAATAGTGCCCGGGACAGTCTCGAAGGGCTGTCCGTCGGGGATGCGTTGGGGGCGCAGTTCTTCGTGCCCGGGCGTTCGGTGTCCGAATTGATCGCCGGTCGGCCACCGGCCCCGCCGTGGGAATGGACCGATGACACCGAAATGGCCTGCACAGTGTTCGACGAGATCCGGGCGCGGGGCCGAATCGACCGCGATGCGCTGGCGGCGGCGTTCGCCGATCGGTGTGAGCCCTATCGGGGATACAGCGGCGGTACCGTCGCTCTGCTGCACCAGATTCGCGATGGCCGGCCCTGGGCCGAGGCGGCGGGCGCGCTGTTCGAGGGGCGCGGGTCCTGGGGCAATGGCGCGGCGATGCGGGTAGCCCCGCTCGGCGCGGCGTTCCCCGGGGAACTGGACCGGGTGGCGGCGCAGGCCGCGTTCTCGGCCGAGGTGACGCATCGGCACCCGGAAGCGATCATCGGCGCGATGGCCGTCGCCGTCGCGGCGAGCCACGCGGCGGCCATGCGCGGAAAACACTGTGCGCCAAACGAATTGCTCGACGCTGTCGAGCCGTATCTGGTGGACGGGCGTACCGCCGACGGCGTGCGCCGGGCGCGGAAGCTGCTGGGCCGATCGGTTGCCGAGGCGGCGTACGACCTCGGCAACGGCGCACAGGTCACCGCCCACGACACGGTGCCGTTCACACTCTGGACCGCCGCAACCTTCCTCCGGGACTACCCGGCCGCGATCATCGCGTGCGTCGAAGCGGGCGGCGACGCCGACACCACGGCCGCGATCGTCGGCGGAATCGTCGCCGCCCACACCGGAATCGGCACCGACGGCGACCTGTGCGGGGTGCCCCGCGAATGGCTGTCGGCGCGAGAACCCCTGCCCTCCTGGGTGACGACGCCCGCACGGTAAACGTCGGGCGGCACAGGATCCGAGACCACTACCCACCGGGCCGGCTACATCGACGGCGCCGCCGAATCCGGCCACCGCGCGGACGGGGAGATCGCGCCCTGCCTCTCGCGGAGCAGCGTGCAAGCGGTCGGGAGCAGGCCCGCAGATCCGGATCACACCGACCGGCGCAGGGAGCGTTCGTCGATCCGGAAGTCGCCGGCGGGCGCGGTGTGACAAGTCGCCGGCGGGCGCGGTGTGACCGGGCTCATGCCGGCGCGGGGACGAGTCCCCGGTCGCGGCAAGTGTGATGCTTGTCGGATTCCCTCTGCGGTAGACCGATCGTCATACTTGATCGTGGTTTCGTGGCGGGCGGTCGTTGCTCGCCGTATCGATCAAATGCTGGGGACCGCCCGTGGGTGCGGTTCGAAGGGTTCCCCGGCAGTTCTGGAGATCAGGAGGGTTGATGGATCGCCGTCGAGTGGCAGTCGGGATTGTTGTCACCGGTCTCGCATTGAGTGCTCCCATCGTGGCGGTGGGCACGGGCTTGGCCGGGGCGGCACCGGTGACGGAGGGGTGCCACAGCGGTACCCGGGTTCCCACCGAGGACCCGCACGAGTACGACTCGTGCATCGCGGGTGAGTGGGGCAATGTGCGGCGGTGCCCGCCGTTCACGGTCGTCGATCAGACCGTGGACGGCGACGTCCGCTGCGTGGACGAGTAACGTTCGCGCCTGCGGCACACGGGTTCCGGGGGATCGGCCTGCGGCGCCGTGCGCCGCTGACGGGCGCTAGCCGGCGGCGACCACCCGGGGCGCGGCAAGACATTCCTCGACGAGGCGAACCGCCTCGGGCAATTCGATGTGGTCTTCCGGGTAAGCCCCGAGATGACCGCCGTCGGGGAGGACGGTGGCGACCGCGCCGAGCTCGCGGACCAGAACGCCCACGTGCTCGAGCGGGTCGGGCGCGTTGACCGGGTCGTCGATGGCCTGGAGCACCCGGAACTGCTTGGCGGCGGCGCGGATTCGCATCCAGTCGAAGTCACCTGCGAAGAAGCCGGCGAGCAGGTCGTAGCCGACCTCGTGGACCGAGGCCGAGACCAGGACGACACCGGCGAAGACCCCCGCGGCCGGATCGTGCGCCTCGAGCACGCGCAGCACATTGACCGCGCCGATGCTGTGGCCGACCAGCACGGTGTCCTCGGGCCGGCTCGCGGCGGCGGCCTCCGCCAAGGCCTCGCGCCACGGATCACGCTGCGGCGCATCCGAATTCGGCAGGTTGGGGATGACGACCTGATGCCCCCGGCCGGTCAGCTCGCCACGGAAGGGGGGAAACCAGACGCTGTCCGCCCGGGCTTGCAGTCCGTGCGAGACCACGATGGTGCTCACTGCTCAATAGTCCTCTCGTTGTCGTTCCGACCATCGAGCCTGCACGACGACACTGGCATTCGACTGGCAAGGCCCCCGCCGCCGTGCCGAGCGGGCGCCGGTGCCCCGCTATTGCGCTACGGCGCGGATGATCTCGGCGACTACGGCCGGTCGGGACTCAGCGCCGAGCGCTCCAGACCCCACGGGGAATCGTCCGGGAAGGCGGCGTCGGCAGCGGACTGGTCACCGGCGAAGGAGGCGTGGAACTGGGCGAGGGCGTGCATGCAGCGGATATGGGAGGCGTAGTGGGCCAGCGCCAGCAGGTTGCGCGGAGCCGCCCACATGAGCAGCTGCTCGCTGAGCTGTTCGAGGGTCGCGACCTCCCCGCGGGCGGCCGCGACCAGGCCGCGCAGGAACTTCCCGGGCCCGGCGGTGGTGAGATAGCCGAGCTGGGCGCACAGCCGCAGCCCCTCCGCGGTGACCTCGATCAGGTGATCCCAAGCGCCACTGAAGAAGTCGTCGTTCCCGAGCAGGAACAACGCGTCGATGGCCCGCGCCACCGCGCCGCCGTCGCGGCCGTCGTCGATCACCCGTTGCAGCGGTTCCCGGACCCGTCCGGCCCGATCCAGATACGCACCGGCGGTCGCGACGCGCACGATGTGCACCGGATCGGCGGAGAACCGCAGCTGGTCCAGGGCCGCATCGAGATCCGTCAGGGCCTTGGCCCCGGCGTGCGCGGGATCGACGAACGGCCCGCCGAGCAGTGACAGGGCATCGGCCGGGTCCGGCAGCACGCGGTCGAGCGCGGCCCGGATCTCGGGCCACAGCTCCTGGCGGCCGCTGTAGAAGCCGATGTACAGCAGGGTGTGCAGGGCCTCCACCACGGTGTCCGGGTCGCCGGGTGTGTCGTCTGCGGTGCGCAGCGCGGCCAGCAGCAGGCGGCTCGCGGTCGCGACATCACCCTCGCTGTTGAGCAGTTGGAAGGCCGCGGCGAGCGCCGCCTCCAGCGAATGACCGCCGGTCTCGGATTCGCGGGCGCCACGTAGCAGGCGGCCGGTGTCGGAGAGATCGCCGGTGACGAGGGAGCCCAGGTAGGCCGCCCGCGCGGTCCGGCGGGCCTGGTCGCCCGCGGCCGGGCTCAGTTCCGCCGCTCGCAGCATGGTCGCGGTGGCCCGCACACTGTCGCCGTCGTGCAACATGCGCTGGGCGACCGCCTCGAGCAGGCCGGCCACATCCTCATCGGGGCCGGTCGCGGCCTGGCCGAGGTGCCAGGCCGCGCGCTGCGGCGAGTCCGCGAAGGCGTCGGCGAGGGTGCGGTGCACGGCCCGGCGTTCGCCGCTCGTCGACAGCTCCACCACGGCCGACCGGATCAGCGGATGCCGGAATTCGAGGCGGCCGGTCCGCGGATTCGCCCGCACAATTCCCGCCTGCTCGGCCGCCGCCGGATCCCCCGCACCCTGCGGGAGCGCGATGCCGTCGGCGAGGCTCATACCCTGGTCCGCGCCCCCGAGCACGACGACCAGCAGCGCGCGCCGGGTCTCCGGCGGCAAGGCCTCGATCCGGGCGGCGAACACGCGCTGCAGCCGCCGGGTCAACGGCAGCACCTCCGGCAAACGCCCTGTGGCACTGCGATTTTCGAGGGCGATGGGCAACTCCAGCAGGGCCAGCGGATTGCCCCGGGCATCGGTACGCAGCCGGCGCCGCACCGCGGCCGGGAGGGCGGGGAACTCCGATTCCAGCAGCTCCTCGGCGCTGTGATCGTCCACCGGCTCGACCTCCCGGATCCGAAACCCGCTGCGCGTGAACGCATCACCGGCATCGGAGCGCACCGCCGCCAGCAGCCGGATATCGGTGTCTCCGAGGCGGCGCAGAGCATAGATCAGCACCATGCTGCTGGCCAGGTCCAGCCATTGCACGTCGTCGATCACCAGCAGCACCGGACCGCCCTCGACTCCGGCCCAGACCCCCAGCAGCGCAAGGGTTGCCGCGCCGGCGAGCAGGGTCGTGGGCAGGCTCCCCGGCTCCAGCCCCATGATCACGCGCATGGCGTCCCGGTGCGATGCCTCGAGCCGATCGACGTATCCGGCCATCGGTTGCAGTAGTTGGTTCAAGCCGCCGAACCGCAGGCCCGCCTCGAATTCCAGGGCGGCCGCACGCAGCACCCGGGTCCCGTGCCAGGCCGCGATCTCGGCGGCCGCGTCCAGCAGCGCGGTCTTGCCGACCCCGGCCTCGCCGCTGAGCACCAGCACGGTGTCATCGCCCGGAACGCCGGTGACGAATGCGGAGATCACCTCGATATCGACCGCCCGACCGACCAACATCCGCCACCACTCTCCCACCGCACCACATCGTCCCGATCATTCTGACTACGCGGCATTCCAGGCCCCGCGCATTTCGGGGAATACCCGCCGGATCCGCCCACTCAGTGGGCGCAGGTGCGAGCCGGGTGCGGCCGGCGAATTGCACGGCGGGCTGGGCGGCGATGGTTCGGCGGGTGAAGCGGCAGAGGCGGGCAATTCCTACCGCCGGAACCGGGCGCTGACCGGGCAAACCCCCAGAGATCCAACAAGTGAGCGCACGCTCAGGACATTTGACCAGTTGCCCGCGAATTGCCATGGGGGCCGATAAGTTACATCAAACCCTTTGTTACACATATCAACTCGAATAGCTCCGAGGTGACCATCCCCACAGCGCCGAAACAGCGATTCCGGTTGAACGCCCAACCTGGAATCCGTAAAGTTACTCACTAGTTAGGCACGAAGGTGTTCCTACCTCGGCCCAACATTCTGCTAGGGGGCCAATCGCATACCGTCCGCATCCACCGACGCATGTCGGACGAACACCGTTGGATACCAACAGGTTCGTACTTTAAGGAGGGGACGATGGTTTCCTACATCGTCACGGGCGGAACCGGATTCCTGGGCCGGCGCGTTGTCGCCGCGCTGCTGGAGCGCGACCCGGAGGCCGTGGTCCACGCACTGACGCGTGAGGCCTCGGTGGCCAAACTGCGCGAGCTGGCGGCGGGCTGGGGCGCCGAGGATCGGGTGTTCCCGCTGGTCGGAGACCTGGCCGTGCCGGGACTGGGCCTGCCGGAGGGCGCCGGCAGCCGCTTCTCGGAGGCCCCCCGGGCCGATCACATCATCCACCTCGGCGCGGTCTACGACATGACCGCCGACGCCGAGGTCACCTACGCGGCCAATGTGCAGGGCACCCGCTCGGTCATCGATCTGGCCCTGGAACTCGGCGCGGTGCTGCATCACGTCTCGTCGGTCGCGGTCGCGGGCGATCACAAGGGCAAGTTCTTCGAGGACGATTTCGACCTCGGCCAGGGCCTGCACTCTCCCTATCACCGCACCAAGTTCGAGGCCGAGAAGATGGTCCGCGAGGCCGCGGGCCTGCGCTGGCGGGTCTACCGCCCGGCCATCGTGGCCGGCGACTCCCGCACCGGCGAGATGGACAAGATCGACGGGCCGTACTACTTCTTCCCCGCCATCGCGGGGCTGGCGGCACTGCCCTCGGAGCTGCCCATGCCGATCCCCGACCTGGGCGCCACCAATATCGTGCCGGTGGACTACGTGGTCGACGCCATGGTCGAGCTGATCGGCAAGCCCGGGCTCATCGGCCGCACCTTCCACCTCACCAACCCCGAACCGCAGCCGTTCACCGAGATCTACAACGCGCTCGCCCGCGCCGCCGGCGCGCCGACCGCCATCGGCACCGTGCCCGGCTCGCACACCGCGCTCCACGCCCTCGGCGGGCTGCCGGGCGTGCCCGCGGTGCGGGACTTCCTGCTGGAGCGCTTCGGCATTCCCGCCGAGGTGGCCCCGCACACATCCTTCGAGTCGACCTTCGTCTCCGAATCCACCCGGGCGCAGCTGCGTGGCAGCGGCATCGAGGTGCCGGCGTTCGAGGACTATGCCGCCGCCCTGTGGAAGTACTGGCGCGCCAACCTGGATCCCGATCGCGCCCGCCGCATCGAGGGCGATCGCCTCGCGGGCCGCATCGTGCTCATCACCGGCGCGTCCAGCGGCATCGGCCTGGCGACCGCGCACGCGGTGGCCAAGCGCGGCGCGACCGTGCTCATGGTCGCGCGCACCGAGGAGGACCTGAACGCCACGGCCGCCGAGGTGCGCGCGCAAAGCGGTGCGGCGCAGGCGTACGTCTGCGACATCACCGACGAGAAGTCGGTGGAGCTGCTGGTCAAGCAGGTGCTGGCCGATCACGGGCACGTCGACTACGTGGTGAACAACGCGGGCCGCTCGATCCGCCGCTCGGTGGTCAACTCCACCGATCGCATGCACGACTTCGAACGGACCATGGCTGTCAACTACTTCGGCGCGGTGCGGCTCATCCTGGCGCTGCTGCCGTCCATGCGGGAGCGCCGCTTCGGGCACTTCGTGAACATCTCCTCGATCGCGGTGCAGACCAAGGTGCCGCGCTTCGCGGCATACGTGGCCAGCAAGTCGGCGCTGGACAACTTCAGCGAGATCGCGGCGGTCGAGAACGCCGACGCCGGAATCACGTTCACCTCGGTGCGCATGCCGCTGGTGCGCACCGCCATGATCGCGCCGACCGACCTGTACAAGTCCATCCCGGTGCACAGCCCGGATCAGGCGGCCGACATCGTGGTGCGCGCGCTCGAGCACCGGCCCAGCCGGATCGACACCCCCATCGGCACCTTCGCCCAGGTCGTCGACACGGTCATGCCCTCGGTGAAGCGCGCCATCCTGCACCAGGGCTTCCGGATGTTCGGCGAGTCCAAGGCGGCGCGCAAGCCCGCACCGGTCGCCCCGGTGAACGCCGAAACCGCCACGGTGGACGCCGAAACCGCCACGGAGAAGCCGGAATCGCGCAGCCCGCTGCTCGCGCTGGCCCCGATCGTGCAGCCGCTCATGGGCCTGCCCGCCCCGGCCGCGCGCATCACCAACCGCATTCCGGGCCTGCACTGGTAAACAGCCCGTCCGCCAATACGGTTCGGCCCGGTGTGGAACAGCACACCGGGCCGGCCGTTGTTCGGTATCCGCGGTCCGGTGGTGGGCGAGGCCCCAAGTGCCGTGACACCTGACGCCCCCCGAACCGCGGATACCCGGACCCCGCTCCGGGGTCTCGTCAGCAAGTCCACGAGACCGCCCGGGAGCCGGGCCCTTTCCCCTCCCCGGGGTCAGATGCGGTCCGCGGCGAAGTTCGCCGCGTCCACCAGATCGCTGCCGTAGGCGACGTGCGCGTTGGCGTCGATGCCGGAGCCGCAGATGGGATCGCCGCCGGTGCACCAGTCCCCGGTGCGGAACTGGTACGCGCCGGGCACATTCCAGCCCAGGCCACGCATGGGGTCACCGAACAGCAGCACCGCGACGACGCGCTCGCCGAGGTAGCCCGGCAGCTGCACCCGGCCCGGATACCAGGACACCACGCCGGTGCCCAGTGCGGCGTGCACGACCGCCGCGCCCTGCGAGTAGCCGACCAGGACGAACTCCTGGCCCGGGCAGGCGGCGGCCGCAGCAGTCAAGTGTCCCACCAGATCCGCGCTTCCCGCGCCCACGGTGAACGAGTAGTCGGCGGGGTAGTTCACGCGATACGAACTCGTCGAAACGGGCAACCGATCCTGCAGCATGCCGTAGAGCGGATCGCCGATCTCGTCGCCGAGCCACCCCGGTTCGCCTGTGCCCCTTGCCACTACGACGTCCACCGCGGCGCATCCCGCGTCCGCGTGGGCCCTCGATGGTGGAACGAACACGGTCGCGATCGTCAGCATGATCGCGAGACCCCAAGCCGTACGCCACTTTCCGGGCAGTAATACCTTCCGGTCGCCCATTGTTCTCACCTCTCACGTCGTTGTGAGAAGCCCAGTGACTCTTGTCATTGACTAGAGACCGATCACCGGGCCATGTGACCCAAGGTAAGAATGGTCCAGGAGGGCGGCAACGAATTCCACTGGAGAGACACCTGATTGGTACCCAAACGTTTCATCATGAAACTTGTTATCTACGTGCTACTTCGGGGCTACGAATCGGCCACGGACGGGATCCGGACCACACCGCGAACCACGCGCAAAATGGAACTAGTTCTCATAGTGTGTTGGTATGGAACGACTTACCGGGCTCGATGCGAGCTTCCTCTATCTCGAAACAGACACCCAACTCCTGCACGTCTGCGCAATGCTGATACTCGATCCCGCCGCCGACGGGGTGAGCTACCAGCACGAGGCCTTCAAGGCCGAACTCGGGCGACGGCTACACCTCATCCCGGCCATGACCCGGCGGCTGCACGCGGTGCCGCTGAACCTCGATCATCCGGTCTGGGTGCGGGATTCGAACTTCGACCTGGACTACCACGTGCGCCGGCTCGCGCTGCCCGCCGGGGCCGGGGACCGGGGACTGGCCGAACTCGCCGCCGACATCGCCGGACGCCCCCTCGACCGGGGCCGGCCGCTGTGGGAGATGTGGGTGGTCGAGGGCCTGCCGCACGGCAAGGTGGCGGTCATCTCGAAGTATCACCACGCCATCGTGGACGGCATCACCGGCACCAACATGATGATGCACCTGTGCGATATGCAGCCGGGAGTGTCCTACACCCCGCCCGCCGAGATCGGCCCGGCCGAAACGGAACCCAATGATCTGCAGCTGGCCGGGGAGGCGCTGCTGAAGCTCCCGGGCCGGCTCGGGATGGTCGGCATGGTGCCCAAGACCGTTGGCATTCTGGGCGGTCTGGTGCAGCGGCGGCGCGGCAACGGAAGCCGCGGCATGCCCTTGCCATTCACCGCGCCGCGCACGCCGTTCAATCGGGCAATCACCCAGCATCGCGCCATCTCCTTCGTCCAGACCGAGCTGTCGGATATCAAGGAGATAAAGACCGCCTTCGGGGTGAAGGTCAACGACGTGGTACTGGCGGTGGTCGGCGGCGCGCTGCGCAGCTACCTCGAGGTGCACGACGAACTGCCCGAAACCTCGCTCATGGCCTCGGTTCCGGTGTCCACGCACGAGACCTCACGCCACGAGGAGGGCACCAACAAGGTGTCGACCATCTTCGCGCGGCTCTACACCGAGATCGAGGATCCGGTGGCGCGGGTGCTGGCCATCGCCGAGGACAATCGCGGAGCCAAGGAGGAACACAATCTGATCGGCGCCGACTTCCTCCAGGACTGGGCGAAGTACGCGCCGCCCAACACCTTCCAGCTGGCCGCCCGAGCGTACTCGTCGCTCAAGCTGGCCGAGCACCACCCGGTGGTGCACAACCTGGTGGTGTCGAATGTGCCCGGGCCCAATTTCCCCATGTACTTCCTGGGGGTCCGGGTGGCGTCGATGTACCCGTTCGGGCCGGTGTTCCACGGCGCGGGACTCACCGCCACCGTGATCTCCAACAACGGGCACCTGGACTTCGGGTTCATCGCCTGCAGGGAACTGGTGCCGGATGTGGGCACCATCGCCGACGCCGTCCCCGAGGTGATCACCGCGCTGCTCAAGGCGGCGCGCGAAAAGGCCTGAGCCCGGCCCGAATTCGCTACATCCGATCCACCACCGATTGAACGGCCTCGAGGAACACCGGGACAAAGACGTCCGCCTCGAGTGCGCAGGCCGCGTGACCGGCCTTGACGAGGAAGATCTCCGCTCCCGGAATCGCCTTCGCCATCTCCAGCTGACGGAAGACGGGCAGCGCCCGATCCCGCGTGGTGATCACCACCGCCGTCGGCACTTTCAGCGTCGGCAGCCAGTCCGACGCATCGAAACGCCCCAGCACCGCGAGCGCCTGTGCGAGCGCCCAGCCGCTGGTGGCCCGCAGTTCCGCCATGGCCCAGCGATCCATCCGGCCCACCGGCCACGAGGATTCGGGCAGCGTGGGCAGTTTGTCGCGGCGCAGTTCGGCGCGGCGGAAGGACCATTCGGAGAACAGCGTGGCGGTGGCCGACCAGCCGCGATGGAAGGCCCGCTCGCGCCACTTCTCCTGGAACCTGTAGGTGGTGGCGGCCAGTACCAGCCCGCCCACGCGATCCGGGTGCCGGTGCGCGGTCAGCTGGGCGACCACGCCACCCATGGAATAGCCTGCGAGAATGGGGCGTTCGACGCCCACCGCATCGGCGACGGCGACGACGTCATCGGCGAGATCGTCGAGATCGAAACGCTCGGAACGGATTCCGTGACCGTGCCAGCGCTGATCGAACAGAACCACGCGGTAGCGCTCGTTGAGTTCGCGCAGGCACGGGAACCAGTTCAGCATGGCGGTGGTGGCCATGCCGTGCAGCAGCAGCACTGTCGGCGAATCCGCGGCCGGACCCGGCAGGTCCACCACGTAGGTCGAGCCGCGGCCGGGCAGCTCCACCATCGCGCCCTGCGGCACCTCGGTCAGCCGGGAGATGCGCGGCGAGAGCCGCCGGCCACGGCGGGGCGCGGCGGCGGGCGTGGTCAGGTCCGAGCTGGGGTTCGTCATCGAAGGCCTCCCGGCACACCGCCTCGGCGGTCGAAATGGAACACGTTCCACTTTATGATGCCACACCGGGGACGGACCTGCGGGTTACGGCTCGCAGGCGTCCGGGACGGCGACGACCGTGGTCACGACCACCGGAGCGGCCGGCGGGGGCGGGGTGACGGGCGGGTCGGCGGGGATCTCGGAGAGGCGAATTCCGGTGTGGCGCACCTGCCCCGGCTCCAGGGTGACGTCCGAAACGAAGGCGGCGTGACCGTAGATATCGATCACCTCGGCCGTGAAGGGGCCCGGACCAAGACCGGAGAGGTTCCAGTAGTTGTCGTTGCCGCGCCGCAGGGGCCGGTAGTCACCGCCCGAGGCGGGGCGCAGTGCGACCTGACGGATGGGATTTCCGGTGCCGGAGAACAGGATTCCGATCCAGCTGGGCGAGGAGCTCGGCTGCACGCGGTAGAAGAGCTCGGGCGCCGGATCGGGGTCGCGCACCTGGCTGATCCGGATCGGCGCGACACCGTCGGTGGCCTCGGCGATGACCTCGAAAGCCGAACGGCTCAAATCGTATTGGTCCGGGCCGCAACCGGGGCAGCGGTCCACGACCAGGGCCCGGACGCTGCCGAGCGGGCCGTCGATATCGACGTAGGAGCCGCAGGGGGCGGAACCGTCGTACTGACCGGTCGGGACCCCGACGTAGTAGCCGTCCAGCGGCAGACCGGGCAGCGAGCACGCCGCTACGCCCTGATCGAAGGCGTAGAACCGGGCCTCCCCCGGTTCCGGGGCCGGCTCCGACTCCTCGATGTGAATCTGCTGTGGAGTAACCGAACTCAGTGCAGCAACCGCGGGAAGCGTGAGGACGGTTGTGGCGGGTGAGGCCGTACTACAGCTGAGGGACTGCGGTCTCATCCACCACGTGGCCAGTCCCACCACCACCGCTCCCACCAGAATCGTCCACAACCATGGCCTGCCAGAATGGACCTCTTCGTGTCCGGTGCGGTGCATGGCCGGTCCCCAACCCTCCGTATTGTGTTTGCTGACGCGATGCTGCACTCCACCTCAGGAAAGCAGCCGACGCCGTTTCGCCGGGCTCGAATCGGAAAGTCGGAAGGGAAACGGCGGCGTGTTGTCGGCGTGTCCTGGGGTTAGAACCGCAGGCCACGGCGCTTCGTATGTCCGGGTATCCCGCATCTCCGGATGCCCGCTCGCCTCAGGAGACCGCCGCCATGGCCCAGCTCGCGCCCTTCTACCGGCAGGTGCAGTCCCACTACGACCTGTCGGACGCCTTCTACGCGCTGTTCCTCGACCCGACCATGACCTACAGCTGCGCCTACTTCGACCGCGCGGGCATGAACCTGGAGGAGGCCCAACTGGCCAAGATCGATCTGGCCCTGGGCAAGCTGGGACTCGAGCCCGGGATGACACTGCTCGACGTCGGCTGCGGGTGGGGGTCGACCATGATCCGGGCGGTGCTGACCTACGGGGTACGGGTAATCGGACTGACCCTGAGCCGCAATCAATTCGAGTCGGTCCAGACGCGGCTGCGGGAACTCGGCATCTCCGAAGCCGAAGTGCGGCTGCAGGGTTGGGAGGAATTCGAGGGCACCGCCGATCGGATCGTCAGCATCGGGGCCTTCGAGCACTTCCGCAAGGAGCGGTACGCGGAATTCTTCACCCGGTGCCATCGGATGCTGCCGCCGGACGGACGCATGCTGCTGCACACCATCATCGGGCGCACCCTGGCCGAGCTGCGGTCCGCCGAGATCCCGGTCACCCGCGAGGATGCGCTGTTCCACATCTTCGTCAAGCGGGAGATCTTCCCCGGAGGCCAACTGCCGCAACCCGATACGGTCCCGCGGGAGGCGGAGGCGGTGGGCTTCCGGACCTCGCGGATCCAGTCGCTGCGGCCGCATTACGCCAAGACCCTCGACCTGTGGGCGGCGGCGCT
Organism: Nocardia sp. NPDC004123; assembly: GCF_053603795.1. Lineage (NCBI taxonomy): Bacteria > Bacillati > Actinomycetota > Actinomycetes > Mycobacteriales > Nocardiaceae > Nocardia > Nocardia sp. NPDC004123. The sequence goes on along the minus strand of NZ_JBSGGG010000004.1, from coordinate 394,060 downwards.
GGAGTCGCATCACGACGAGGCGGTCCGGATCACCTCCGAGGAGGTCTACCAGCGGTACATCCGGTACCTGACCGGGAGTGCGCACTATTTCCGGGCGGGCCACCTGGACGTCGTGCAGTTCACCCTCCAGAAGTAGGCACCAGGACCGCTGCGCCCGCGAATCGCCCGTGGGCCAGATCCCGGAGAGCCTGATCGGCGGCCTCGAGCGGGTAGGGATGGACGGTCACCTCGAGGCGATGGCCGCCCGCGAAGGCGAGGAAATCCCTGGCGTCCTGGCGGGTATTGGCGGTGACGGATCGAATCTCCCGCTCCTGGAACAGATGCCGCTGGTAGTTCAGTGGCGGAATGTCGCTGAGGTGGATTCCGGCGATCGACAGCACCCCGCCACGATCCAGCGCCGCCAGGGCGGGCAGCACCAGATCACCCACGGGCGCAAAGAGAATCGCCGAATCGAGTGGCTCGGGGGGTGCGTCGGCGGCACCCTGCGCCGAGGCCGCGCCCAGCTCCAGCGCGAGCTCCCGGGCCTCCTTGTCGCGGGTCATCACATGGACTTCCGCGCCCTGCGCCAGCGCCACCTGCGCCGCCAGATGGGCGCTCCCGCCGAACCCGTAGATACCGAGACGTCCACCCTGCGGCAGCGCCGCCCGTCGCAACGCCCGATACCCGATGATGCCCGCACACAGTAGCGGTGCGAGCTCGGCATCGGTGTATCCGCCGGGCAGGGGTAGCGCGTAATCCGCTGGTACGGTGGCGAATTCGGCGTAGCCGCCGTCGGCGTCCCAGCCGGTGTAGCGCGACTCGGGGCACAGGTTCTCCTCGCCCCTTCGGCAGAACCTGCACACTCCGCACGTGTGCCGCAGCCAGGCGATCCCGACCCGATCGCCCACCCGGATCTCACCGTCCACCCCCTCCCCCGCCTGCACGACCTCACCGACGACCTCGTGCCCGGGGACCACCCCGGGCCGATGCACCGGTAGATCCCCCTCGGCGACGTGCAGATCGGTCCGGCACACCCCGCATGCCAGCACCCGGACGAGCAACTCCCCGGCGGCGGGTTCGGGTACGGACATCTGTTCGAAGATCACCGGCCGCTCATCGACGGGGCCCGGCCGCTCGACCCGCCACGCTCTCATCGTCGCCATTCCCCCAGTCTCCTCCCGCCGGGCTCGCGGCCGGGAGAAACCGCCCTGGTTCCAGGGCGTCGCGAGGGCCGCCATCAGAGGTTGATTCGGGGTTTCGGCGTGGGCATCGTGCGCGACCGGTAGCGCCTGGGCAAGCCCCGGAAAAGAATGGGGCGACCAAACCGGCGGAAACCAGTTATTCTGCAGCCTGATCGACGCCCGGCCTCGCCGAAAATTCGGTGTTGCCGGGCGTTTTTTCGTGGTCTGGGAGGGATGGATGTCAACGATCGACGCGGCGCCCGAGGTGGACGCCGCCGAAGCGGCAGCCGATCCGGTGCCGTTCGCCTGGCGCGGCGTGCTCGCCGTGTCCCTGGGCTTCGCCATTGTGCTCGGCGTGCCCGCGGCACGGGTCAATTACTTCGGCGATGAGCTGTACTTCCTGGCGGCCGGTCGGCGGCTGGCGTGGGCCTATCCGGACCAGGGGCCGCTGGCGCCGTTCGTCGCGCACCTCATGGATGTGATCGCGCCGGGTTCGGTACTGGCGCTGCGGATTCCGGCGCTGTTGCTTATGGCGGCCGCGGCGGTGGTGGCGGCCGCTACCGCGCGGGAGCTGGGGGCGGGGGCGCGGTATCAGGTGCTCGCCGCGGCGGCCTACGCGGTCTCGCCGCTGGCGTTCAACCAGATGCAGCTGATCACGCTGACCTTCGACATTCCGCTGCAGGCGGCCATCGTCTGGCTGCTGATTCGCTGGGTGCGGACCCGGCAGGACTGGCTGCTGATCGTCGCCGGCCTGGTAGCGGCGGTGGCGTTCCAGGCGAAGTGGATGATGCCGGGTGTGTGGGCGCTGCTGGGTCTGGGCGTGCTGATCGCCGGACCGCGCGAGTTGCTGCGCCGCCCGGCGCTGTACGTCGGCACGCTGATCCTCACGGTCTCGATGATTCCCGGCATCCTGTGGCAGATGGATCACGACTGGGTGGAATCCAAGATGACCGCGATCATCGCCCAGGAGCAGTACGCCGCCCACACCGGACCGCTGGTCTGCGCGGTGGAGATCGCCGTCCAGTGCGGCCTGCTCGGCGGCCTGCTGAGCATCCTGGGCCTGTGGGGCCTGGTGCGGCTGGAGTCGTTGCGGCCCTACCGTTTCGCCCTGATCGCGGGCGTGGGGCTGCTGGTGATCGTCCTCGTCGAGAACGGCCGCTCGTACTACGTCGCGGGCTTCTGGCCGGCCCTGATCGGCGCGGGCGCGTTCGCGCTGAGCACGGTCGAGGCGCGGCGTCAGGTGCGCAAGGCGGTGAACGCCGTGGCGGTGCTGTCGGCCGTCCTGTTCACGGCGTGGATGTGTGCGATCCCGGTGCCGTACAGCTGGGCGTGGGCCCGGGACTTCACCGGGATCGATCGCCCGATCACCGACCAGGCCCAGTACTGGCAGCGCGAGTCGCTGACCGGCCCGGCCGGCTACGAAACCTTCACCAAGGCGGTCGCCGACGCGGTCGCCGGCCTGCCCGAATCCGAGCGCCGCGACACCGCGGTGGTCGCGACCGCGTACGTGCAGGCCAGCGCCCTGGAGGAATTCGGCCGCGCCTACAACATGCCGCCGGTCTACAGCCCCAACCGCGGCTTCGGCTACTTCGGCCCGCCGCCGGACTCGGCCCGCACCATCGTCTACCTCTCCGTGGACGGCGTGGGCGACAAAGAATTCCTCGCCAAGTTCGCCTCCACCACCCAGGTCACCCGCCTCGACGACCCCAACGGCCTCCCCGGCCTGGAACGCCTGGTCACCGTCTACGTCTGCCATGATCCCCTGCAACCCTGGTCCGGGGTCTGGCCGGGCCTGATGACCCTCACCTTCCCCAGCGGAATCTGAGCTACCCGAGCCGGTGTGCGGCCGCGGCGTCACCCGCCGCGGCCGTACTCGTTTCGCCGCCGGACGGCTTGCGGCGGCTGATTCCGCGGTCGCGGGGTGGGGTCAGAGGGACATCTTGCCGTTGTCCACGGTGTAGATGGCGCCGTGGACCGCGGAGGCTTCCTCGGAGCAGAGGAAGGTGATGACGTTGGACACCTGGGCCGGGTCCATGAGACCGCGGGCGGACGCGGTTTTCATGATGAGGGTGTAGTCGGGGTCCGTGGGGAAGGTGAAGTTCTCCAGGAGGGGCGTGGTCATGCCGCCCGGGCAGACGGCATTGATCCGGATTGCGCTGCTGTCGAATTCGAGGGCCATGGCCCGGGTGAGCCCGATGAGGCCATGTTTGGCGGCGCAGTAGCCAGCCGAGTAGGCCTGGCCCTCGAGGCCGGCGATCGAGGCGACGTTGACGATGCAGCCGCCGCGCTCGAGCAGCTGCGGGAGCGCGGCGCGGGAGAGGAAGAACGGCGCACTGAGGTTGACGGCCAGGTCGTACTGCCACTCCTCGTCACTGATCTCGGCAGTGTGCCGCATGGTGTGCGCCCCTGCCGCATTGACCAGAATGTCGATCCCGCCGAATCGCTCCGTACACGCCTGCACCACCGCCGCGGACGCGCCCGGATCAGTGAGATCCGCTGCCAGCCAGCCTGTTTCGCCCCCTTCGAGTGCCGCCTGCAACCGTGCCTCGTCGCGCCCCACCCCGAACACCCGAGCCCCGCCGTCACGCAGCGATTGCGCCACGGCCCGCCCCAACCCGGAGGATGCCCCGGTCACCACCGCGACCCGGCCCTCGAACCGCCCGGCACCATTGCCCGCCATACCGTCTCCATTCCATCCCCGGGCAGCGACGAGACCGCCACCCGCTCGAGCGGCCTCCAAAGTAGCTCAGCCGGCAGCAGTAGCTCAGCCGGGAGCGAGGACCGACAGCCTCATCGTGCCCGGTCGAAGACGAACAGGTCGCGCCCGCCGAAGGGCGCCGGCCAGCGGTCCGGGTCGAAGACGATCTCCCGTAACCCGGCCGCCCGCGCTGCGGCTCGGACATCGTCGCGGGACAGCACGCGCCGTTCCTGGAGGGCGATACCGGCCGCCATGCCGGAATCCACGCAGCCGACCAACCGGGAGAACTGAAAGGCCAAGCGCCCGAAGAAGAATCCGCGCACCACCAGCGACGCGCGGCCCAGCCGGCCGTCGCTGGTGGACTGGAGCACGATCACGCGCGACGCCACCCGGGCCGTCTCACCGAGCACGGCCGCGGGATCGGCGGGGAACTGCAGGACGTGCAGGACCAGCGCTGTCTCGAAGGCGTCACGGGGAAACGGCAGCACGCCGTCCGCGCACAGCACCGGCCCGTGCCCCACGACATGCATGTCCACGACATCGGTTTCGATCACGTCGAGCCCGGTGATCTTGCGCAGCAGGTCCGCATTGTGGCCGGTCCCGGAGCCGACATCGAGCACCCGCCCGGCCCCGGGCAGATACGGTGCGATCCGCTCGGCGATGCGCGCCGCCCGCTCGCCGGCCGCCCGCTCGAGCCGGGCCTTCACGCCACCCGCTCCGGATCGTGGAGCAGCCCGGTCACCTCGACGCCCACAGTTGATCTCCTCCCCACCCGGCGAACATAGCACCGTCCGCGGACGGCCCTGGGCAGCCGCGCGAGTGAGGTCATTCCGGGTCGCCGGCGAGTGCAATCCGGAGGAAGGAGACCAGTTGGTTGCGAACACGGTCCTGGGTGAGGCCGTCGGATCCGGCGCGTAGGGCCGCCAGCAGCGCCGAGACCAGGATCGAGAGTAGGACCTCCCCCGCGATCTCGGGATCGAGCGACGGATCCAGGTACCCGTGGGCGATCCCGCGCCGCACGACGTCCACCGATTGCGCCCCATAGGCGCGGGCATGGTGCAGGCAGCGGTCCAGGACTCGATCGTCGATCGAAGAAGCCTCCAGCAGAAAGAAATTCACCAGCCCGCGTTCGGTCTCGACCAGGTCATAGCAGCGGTCGACGACACGGGCGTAACGCGCGCAGAAGGCGTCGAGGGTAGCGGGGATGTCGTCCCCCTCGGGCCCCAGCAGGCGGGTGCGAATGAGGGTGAAGCAGTGGTCGATGACGGCGTCGAGAATGTCGCGCTTGTTGGCGAAGTAGTTGTAGAAGGTGCCGTGGCTGACCCCGGCGGCCGTGGCGATGTCGTCCACGCCGATGCCGCGGAAGCCACGCGTGATCACCAATTCGTAGGCGGCGCCGACCAATTCGGCCCGGCGCTGTGCGGCGCGCGGGTGACGGCCGCGCTCTGCCCGGCCGGCTGTCACGGCGGGGCGCTCCGGGGGCGCAGGGTCTTGACGAGGACGTCGATCATCACGGTCATGCTGCGCTCCCGGATGCCCGGATTGCCCGCGCCCAGCAGTTCCCGCATGATCCACGGCCCGACCATGGTGAGGATGGTGTGCCCCAGCACGTCCGGGTCGATATCGGGACGAATCCATCCTTCCTCCGTGCCGCGTGTCAGTTCCCCCGCAATGAGCGAGGCGATCAGCGCCTCCAGCCCGAGCAGCCGGTGCGCCAGCTCCGGATCGATGGCCCCGGCCTCCACCACCAGCAGCCGCAGCACCTGCGGCTCCCGTTCGAGCAGGCCCCAGAGCCGGTCGAGGGCCGCTCGCACCGCCGTGACCAGCTCGCCGACCTCGCCCGCGGCGCCGAGGACGGTGTCGAGTTCCATGGCGTCGGTCACCTTCTCGATGCCGAGATCGATGACGTGGTCGAGGATTTCGCGCTTGCTGCCGAAGTAGCGGTAGACGGTGCCCTGTCCGATCCCCGCCCGGGCGGCCACCTCGGAGATGGCGGTGGCCTCGTAGCCGTTGGCGGTGAAGACCTCGAAGGCGGCCTCGATGATCTGCCGCCGACGCCGCGACGGGAGTTCGGGCTGCGGCGGCCGCCCGATGCGTCGCGAGGCTATTTCGCGGCCCCGCCCTTCTGGCCGAGGTCCTTGGGGCCGTAATCGGTGACCAGCCAGTCGCCGCCGCTCTTGGCCACGGTCAGCACCAGCAGGTTCGGCACGGTCGCCGGGTCGGTCTGCTGCACGTTCTGGGTTTTCTGGGTGGCGTAGACGGTGACGGTGTACTGGTCGTTGCCCTTGGCCTCCACCGAGCTGCCGACCACATCGCCGGTCGCCACCACCTGGGCGTCGGTCATGATCTTGGCCAGGGTGTCGTGCACCTGGGTGTACCTGTCGCGCAACGCATCCGAGGTGCCGCGCTCCACGCCGTCGAAGAAGGCGGGCAGGTTGCGGTAGTCGTAGGTGAGCGAGCGCAGGGTGTATTCCTTGGCCACCTGCGCGGCGCGGTCGCGGTCGGCCCGGCCGTTCTTCAGCGCGTGATAGTCGCCGGAGGCGTTGTGCCAGAGCACGCCGAGGACCACGGCCACCACCGCGAGCACGGCAGCGGCGACGGTCACCACCGGGTAGGCGCGTTCGCCGAAACTCTTGACGGGCACGGCTTTCGAGGGCGCTGGGACCGGAATAGAGATCGGTTCCGCCGCGCCGGTCGGCTCGGCGGCGCCGGTCTGCTCGGTCGCTCCCGTCTGCTCGGTTGGGCCGGTCTGCTCGGTCTCGTCGTTGTGCGCGGTGTTCTCGTTCTCACTCACGAATTGCCTTCTCTCTAGCGAGGAATGTCGATGGCCACACGGGCGGCGCCGTCGCCCGGGAACACCGTGGACAGCAGGTCCACGATCGAGCCGGCGTCGACGCGCAGCGGTTTGATCGCGCTGGTCGCGGGTTTCAGGACGGTGGCGATATGGCTCAGGTCGGGCCCGATCAGCTGCAGATAGTCATTGATCTTGGTGACCAGCGGCCCGATCGGATCGTCGTAGATCTTTTCGCCGATATAGGAGTAGTTCTGGAACGCGGCGATGATGTGCAGCAGCTCCGGCAGCGCGGTGTCGATGTCCGCGGCGGCCGCACTCAGAGTGGGGGCGCGCCCGTCGAACTTGTCGCCGAGGTTCTGCACGTTCGCGTACAGCCGCGCGATGGCATCGCGCTTGTCCCGCACCAGGTTCGCGGTGCCGACCAGCGCCCTGCTCAGGTTGGCGACATCGGCGTCGCGGCCCTCGAAGCCGGCGGCGACCGTGGTGGCCAGGTTCTGCAGCTTGGCCGGATCCAGTTGCGCGGTCAGCGCGTCCAGCTCGGCGAGCGCGTCACCGACCGTGGTCGCGATCTTGACCTGCCGGTTCGGCACCACACTGCCGTCGTGCAGGAACGGCCCCTGGGTGCCGCTCGGCCGGAAGTCGAGGAATTGCTCGCCCGCCGCCGACAGGTTGGCGATCTGCACCACGCTGTCCACGGGAATCCGATATTTCGAGTCGTATTCGAGGGTGACGGCCAATCCGCGGCCGGTGGCGCCGATATCGCGGACCTTGCCGATGGGCAGGCCGCGCAGCGTCACCTCGGAGGTCTTCATCAGGCCGCCGGAGCTGTCCAGCAGCACGGTGACGGTGTTGTGCCGGCGGCGCGGGTCCAGATTCAGCACGCCGACGGCCAGGTAGCTGCCGCAGACCAGGGTGAGCACCAGTAGCATGACCAGCGAAACCGGCCCGGAGAGTGAGAGTTTCATCTAGGGCACCATCCCGATCGAGCGCAGTGTGGTGATCAGCTGGTCGGCCTGCACCTCGGCGGACACCCGCTGCACCTTCACATCCGGGGCGCTGAGGAAGGGGATGATCTTCTCCTTCAGCAGGGTGTGGAAGGTGTCGAGGTCGGCCGCCAGGGTCAGGTCGGCGTATCCGGCCGTGACCGCGGTCGGCGCGAGAATCGACACGATCGAGCGGAAGTCGCCGACGTGCGGCAGCAGCAGGTCGCCGGCGTTCTTGGCCAGCGGGCCGCCGCTGATGATCAGGTTGACCACCGCCAGCAGCACATCCGACAATCCGGCGGCCCGGTCGGGCCCGAGCGTGAGGATCTGGTCCACCGCCCCGCGGCCGGATTCCAGTTTGGCGGTGATCTGCTGGGCCGAGGTGAGAATGCGATTCAGATCGTCGGTGTGCGAGGCCATGTCGTGCAGCGCCGCACGGCCCGCCGCATTGATCCGGTCCAGCTCGGCCGGATCCGACGGGAACGCCGCGTTCACGTCGGTGACCAGCTTCTGGATATCGGACCAGCGTCCACCGGTGATGATGTTGGACAGTGCCCGCAGAATGTCCTCCACATTCGTGGCGGGAACGGTCTGCGACATCGGGATCACATCACCGTTGGCGAGGAACGAGGTGTCCGCGTGCTGGGGCGCTTCCAGCGCGATGTGGATATCGCCCAGAATCGTGGACTGCCGCAATTCCGCGGTCGTGTTCTTCGGCAGTTTGGCGTCGGTGTGCAGTTTCACCGTCGCCACCGCGGTGGTGCCGATCAGATCGATGTGATCGAGCATGCCGACCTCGACGCCGTCGGCGATCACCTTGGCGCGGTCCGGCAGGTTCAGCACCGAGCCGAATTCGATTCGCACGGTGTAGGTGTCGCCGGAGGGATAGGTGCCCGGAATCGGGATGTCGGTGGCCTTCACCCCGCAGCCGGTCAGCACCAGCGTGGCCGCCGTGATGAGCGGCGCCAGCCGGATCGCGGTGCGTCTCAGGACCGGTGCGCGCCTCATTTCGCACCCACTTGCGGGAGTTGCGCGGCCAGTGGCGGGAGGGCGGCCAGCAGCGAAGTGATATCGCCCTCGTGCTGCTGGACGAAGGTGTGCGCCTGCGGCAGTACCGCATCCAGCAGGCCGAAGATCTGCTGATCGTATTTGCCCACATTGCGGGCGATCACCGGGAGGAACTCCACCGCGATATCCACCGCACCGGAGAATTCGGCGGAGAACTGTCCGATCAGCTGGAGCCCGGCGCGCAGATTGTTCAGCACCTCCGCCATATCCGGCCAGTTGGTCACGAACATGGTGGTGAGCTGGTCCAGATTGTCGACCAGCCGCCGGAAGACGGCATCCTTCTGGGTGGGATCGCCGATCACCGCGGACAGCCGCTGCAGCAATTGATTCCATTGCTGCCCGGTGCCGTCGATGGCATTGTTCGCCGCGGTGAGGGTGTCGTCGAGCAAGGTGTCGGGTTTGCCGCCGGTACCGCCGCCCCCGGTCAGGTCACCGGCGAGCTTTCCCATGGCGTCGAGCGCCTCGCTGATGCCGATCGGCGTTCTGGTCCGCTCCAGCGGAATGCATCGCGAGGTGTCGAATCGGGTGCCGCCGGTGTACGGCTTGGTGAGTTCCACATGCCGGTCCGTCACAATGGAACTCGACATGGTGACGGCCTGGATATCGGCCGGGAGTTGCACCGAATCATCGACGCTCATGGTGACCCGCATGCGGTCGCCCATGGCCTCGATCTTGGCGACGGTGCCGACCTCGACGCCGAGCATGGTCACGCTATTGCCCTGGTAGAGGCCGACGGTATCGGTGAATTCCGCGCACACGCGCTGTTTCGGATCGCGTTTCGAATTCGCCCACGACACCCCGGTCACCCCGGCGGCCACCACCGCGACGGCGACCCCGGCGGCGAGTGCTGCCCTGCCCCATTTCATTCAGCACGCCTTGCCTTCGTAGGGAATGCACAACTGGACTCCGGCGGCCGGCTGATCCACTTTCAACTGAGTACCCAGCATCCCGTTGAGCCGGTTGATGACATCGCGCATCCCGTTGATGACGGTGTCGATCCGATCCGGGTCCGCGGTCACCTTGGAGACCAGCTGCTCGAATTGCGTCACCGACGGCTCGATGCTGTCGCCGTAGGCCATGATCGGCCGGTGCAGGATGACCAGCAGCCTTTTGAGCAGGTTGAACATGCTCACGATGTCGTCCTTGCGATTGCCCAGCTGGTCGGCCACGGCGCCCAGCTGTTTCACGAAATCCGCGAGCAGCGCCTTGTCGTCGGCAATGGCGGCGATGTACTCGTCGGACACCTCGAGCGCGCTGTTGAGCTGGTCGGTGCGCTCGGCGAGCAGCCCGGTCAGCTCGTTGGCATTGCCGATGACCCCGCGCAGCGCGTCGGGCTGTTGCGCCAGCGCCGAATTCAGCTGCCCGATGGTGCCGCGCATGGTGGCGGCGTCGACCTTGCCGAAGATCGGGGTGCCCTTGTCGAGAATGTCGCTCAGCTCGAACGGGGTGGCGGTTCGCTCCGGCGGAATGTGCTTCGCGGCGAGCTCCTTGTCCCCGGCCGGGGACAGCGCCAGGTAGTGGCCGCCGATCGGGGTCAGCATCTTGACCTCGACCGCGGACCGATCCCCCACGCGCACCTCGTGATTCACCGTGAAGCTGACCTCGACGTGGTCGCCGACCAGGTCCACGGCGCGGATCTTGCCGACATTGATGCCGGCCACCCGCACCTCGTCCCCCGAGCGCGCACCACCGGAGATCTTGAAGTCGGCGACGTAGGTGCGCTGCCCGAACGGGATCACATACAGCGCCCCGGCGATGGCCAGCGCGATCACGCACACCATGACACCGGCCATCCCCCAGCGTAATTGGGTGTTCTGGTCCCCGCGCCCGGTGAGTACGTCCCGAATCAGCTCGCCGGCATAGGCGATCAGTGCTCTCATCAGTTGCACACCACCAGTTTCTGGTTGGACAGGATGACGCCGACCACGGCCGGGAGCGCGGCCTCACCGTGCGAGCACGTGATGCGCGGCTGGTAGCCCTGACCCGGCACCGATTGGTTCAGTCCGGTCACCAATTGCGGCGTGAGGGCGAGGATCTGGGTGAGCTGATCGGTCTGCGGCACCAGCCGCCGCAACAGCCCGTCGACCGGTCCGTAGCCGGTGTCGAAGGCGTCGCGACCCTCCTCCAGGATCGGAACCATCGGCCCCAGCACGCCTTTCGCGGTGTCGACCGCGCTCAGCATGGTCCGGGTCTTGGCCGTGAACTGGTGCAGGATGCCCGAGAGCTGCTGCACCAGATCGCCCACCGCCTTGGACTTGCCGCCGAGGGAATCGGCGACCATCCCAAGATTCCGGATGAGCAGCACGATCACGGCCTCGCTGTTGCGGGCGTGCTTGGTGAGTGTGTCCAGATCCGCCAGCACCGGCCCGATACCCGAGCCGTCGCCCTGGATGACCCGCAGCAGGTTGGTGCCGAATTGGTTGAGCTGCGCCGGATCCAAGGTGTCGAACATCGGCTCGAAGCCGTTGAACAGCTTGGACACATCGAAGCTCGGTATCGTCCGCTCCACCGGAATCGTGCCTCCGGCAGCCAGTTTCGCTCCACCCTGCCCCTCGGTGAGCAGCTCGACGTACCGCTGTCCGATGAGGTTCTGATAGCGGACCGCGGCCTTGGTGTTGTCGTATACCGGCCGCGTCCGATCCACCGTGAAATGCACCCGCGCCCGAGTACCGTCCAGCGACACCGACTCCACCTTGCCGACCGCGACGCCGGACATGCGCACCGAGTCACCGGCGAAAAGCCCGGAGACATCGGTGAACACGGCATCGTAGGTGACCTTGTCACCGGGAATCGGGGTGCGCAGCGCCGTCACGATGAAGGTGGTGCAGGCGGCCACGACCACCAGGAAGACGGTCAGCTTGAGGGCCGATTTGGTGATGTCGCTCATTTCGCCCCTCCCGCCAGCGAATCGGCCAGGTACGGCATGGTTTTTGCGATCAGCTCGAGCTGTAGCCGGACCCGGCCGTCCACCACCGGGAAGGCGCCGTCCATGGCCTGCAGCAGATTCGGCACCCGGTTGTAGGCCGGGGCCACCGACCCCACCGACACACTGATCGGCACCGCCAGGTCCAGAATGCTGTCGAGGATCTTCTGCAGATCCGGGTTGTTCTGCTGCAGCAGATTCGAAAGCCCCACCAGCACCGCGTCGTTCACGCCATTGGTGGACTTGTTGGTGCGCGCCTGGTTCTCCGGATCGCCGAAGTAGGCGCTCTGCTCGAGCACGGCCAGGATGGCGTGCCCGGCCGAGGGGGTCAGGTCCCGGAACGCCCCGGTCATGTCCCCGCCGATGCGCAGGTAGTGGGCCAGGGTGTTCTGCTGACCGTCGGCCAGCAGCTTCGCGGTCGCGAAGAACGACTGCAGTACCGGGCCCATGCTCGGGGCATTGTCGAGCAGCAGGTCGAACAGCCGGTGCACCGCCGCCGAATCCAGCACCTGGGTGAGGCGCGCGGCGCGCCGGAAAACCCCGGCCACGGTGGCATTGGTGGCGTTCGCCCCGATCTGCAGCACCGTGTGCTCGCGCAGCTTCCTGCCGTCGGTGCCCGGCACCAATTCGATGGCGCTGGAACCGAATACGTTCGACGAGGTGAAGCGTGCGCTGACGTCGTCGGTGAGGGCGTCGGCCTGGCGGCGCTCGATCGCGAGACCGATGCGCTGATGCCCGTAGCCGACGGTCTCGACCTTCTCGACGGTGCCGATGGCGTAGCCGCGGAACTTCACCTCCGCGCCCGGGGCCAGGCCCTCACCCAGCGTCGCGGCATCGACGGTGACCTCGAACCGGTCCGAGAAACCGCCCCGCGCATAGGAACTCACGACAATCGTCACAGTGACGAGCACGATGGCGACCACCAGGCCGCGCGCCCGCAGCATCCAGGGACCGGCGCTACGGCCGGAATAGTCCTTGAACACGGCCATGTTTCACCCCGAGATCCGGATGCCGACATCCAGGCCCCAGATCACGATCGTGAGGATCATGTCCAGGATGACCACCAGCACCAGACTGGCGCGAATCGCCCGGCCCGAGGCCCGGCCCACGCCCTCCGGTCCGCCCGAGGCGTAGAAGCCCTGGTAGCCGTGGATGAGAATGATGACGACCACGAAGATCGTCGCCTTGACCAGTGAGGCCAGCACATCGCCGGGCTGCAGGAAGGCGTCGAAATAGTGGTAGTAGGTACCCGAGGACTGCCCGTGCAGCACGTTCACCACGGTCGCGCACGAGAGGTACGACAGGATCAGCGTGAGCAGGTGCAACGGCACGATGGTGATCACGCCCGCGATCACGCGGGTGGTCACCACGAAGGGCATGGGCCGGATGCCGATGGCCTCCAGCGCGTCGATCTCCTCGGAGATGCGCATGGCTCCGATCTCGGCCGTCATGCGGCAACCCGCCTGGGCCGCAAAGCCGATGGCCGCCACCATGGGCGCCATCTCGCGGGTATTGGCGTAGGCGGAGACGAACCCCGTGAGCGGGCCCATGCCGACCATGTTCAGCGCGGTGAAACCCTCCACCCCGATGGAGCCGCCGACCGCGATGCCCAGGAACGCCAGCACCGCAACGGTGCCGCCGCCGACGATGATCGCCCCGGAGCCCCAGGTGATGTCGGACAGGATGAGCATGGTCTGGCGGCGGTAGATCCGCAGCGTGTGCGGGATGGCGGCGAGCACCTCGTAGACGAAAGTCGCCTGGTGGCCCAGGGATTCGAAGACGGACAGGGGCGCCTGCGCGCTCGCGCCGATGACCCGGCCCGCCGTCCCGAGCGGCGCGTATCTGGCTGGTACCTGTGTCATCAGCCCACCTGCGTCGGGATGAACATCGAAACCAGCTGGGTGATCACCAGATTCACGCCGAAGGCGGCGATCACGCCGATCACCACCGCGGCGTTCACGGCATTGGCCACCCCGCGCGGGCCGGCCGTGGCCTCGAGTCCGCGCTGACAGGACACCACCAGCACGATCACCCCGAAGACGATCGACTTCGCGATGGCCACCCACAGGTCGGTCAGCTTGGCGAAGGCCGCGAACGCGGACAGGTAGGAGCCGGGCGTCACGCCCTGGAAACCGACGGCGATCACATAGCCGGTGAACACGCCCATGAAGATGATCAGCATGCACAGCAGCGGCGTGAGCGCGATCATGGCGGCCAGCCGCGGCGCGACCAGCCGGCGCACCGGGTCGATTCCCATGACGCGCAAGGCATCCACTTCGTCGCGAATGGTGCGCGCACCCAGATCCGAGGCGATGGCCGACCCGGCCGCGCCGCCCAGCAGCAGCGCGGTCACCATGGGCGCGCCCTGCCGGATCACGCCCAGGCCGCCGGCCGCGCCGGACACCGAGCTCGCCCCCACCTGCTGGGTCAGGCTCCCCACCTGCACCGCCACGATGACGCCGAACGGAACCGACACCAGCACAGCGGGAATCGCCGTCACGCTGACGATGAACCAGCCCTGCTGTAGCGTGTCACGCCACGGATGGCGCAGTGTGACGATGTCGACGACCAGGAACCGGAAGGCCGCGGTCGCCAGCTGAATGGTGCGTCCGAATGTCCGCAGCCCCGAGAGAACGAATTCGATTGCCTGCCGTACCAACGGTTCCGGCCCCCGAACAGCCTTGTCGACCAATGTTCACCACCCCACAGCCCCACTGTTGGTCGATGCCGACCGGTCCCTCTGCTGACCGGTTCGAACTGACCGAGACAGTAATACAGATTTCGGACTGACGTGTCAGTCTTCACGGAAATACTCGCGGGCTTGACAGGGGCCCGCCGGCCGGGGAAAGATACGCGCGCCGCGCGAACAGCATGCCCTACCAGCAAGTTTCAGCAATGAGTCGGCAAATGCGAAATACCGCTGAGCCATTCGACTGGTCCAGCGGCATTTCGGATTTTGCGGGCGGTTAGCTCAACTGCGGGCGCATGCCCTCACGACTGTCCGGACAGTGCGACCGCCTCGGCCAGCGGCCGGGATTCGTCCACGCAGGCACCGGGATCCAGCACCGCGCCCCGCCCGATCAGGTCCTTTGCCGCCCGGAACTCCGCCGGCCGGGCAATGGCCACCGCACCGGTCGCGCGGCCCTCGCGCAGCGCGAGCACCGTCGCGTCCCCGGCCTCGACCCGGCCCCGCACCACCAGCTCGTCACCGGCGTGGATTACGCCCGCGAACTGCACGTTCCGGCCATACTGCAGCGACCAGCCCCAGGGGACCTCAGCAGCCGCGGCGGGCAATCCCAGCATCGATCGGGCCGCCGCCGCACCCTGGGACTGGGCGCTGTTCCAATGCTCCTCGCGCCGATACCCGCCCGACACGGGATCGAATCGGGCCACCGCGTCACCGGCCGCATAGACCCCGGGCGCGGATGTCCGATAGTGCTCGTCCACCCGAATCCCGTCACCCACCGCGAGCCCGGCAGCCTCGGCGAGCCGAGTGTCCGGGACAGATCCGATCGCGACCAGCATCGCGGCCGCCGTCCAGGTGCTGTCATCGGCGGCCACGGCGACCACCTCCGCACCGTCCTGGGCGAGATGCGTCAGCCGGACGTCGGTGTGGATCGCAACCCCGTTGTCCGCGTGCAACTTCCGGAGATAATCGCCGATCGCCCGTGGCGCGACGCGCTCCAGCGGCACAGCCGCCGCGTCCAGTACCGTGACCTCCGCACCCAGCCCCCGTGCGGTTGCCGCGACCTCGCACCCGATCAGCCCGGCCCCGACGATCAGCAGCGACCGGCCCTGTGCGATCGCCTCCCGCAGGACCTCCGCATCCGCCCGGCCGCGCAGGGTGTGGATCCGCTCGCCCGTGCCGGGACGCCGTCCCCCGATCTCGACACCCCTGCGGTCGAGATCGGGGCGGACCGGCGTGGCAGCCATCGACAATGCGCGCGGCCGGGCTCCGGTGGCCAGTAGCAGGGTGTCGTAGCCGATCGCCGTGCCGTCGGCCAGCCACACCAGCGCCGGGCCCGGGTCGATGGATTCGACCGTGGTGCCGGGGCGCAGGTCGATCCGGTGGGTGTGCCAGAAGTCCGTGGGCTGCAACAGGGTCCGGCGGTCCTCGACGGTTCCGGCGAGGAGTTCCTTCGACACCATGGGGCGGCGGTACGGGTGGCCGGGTTCCGCGCCGAGCAGCACGATCTCACCGGTGTAGCCCTCGGTGCGCAGGGTGCGGGCGGCGGTGGCACCCGCGACGCCCGCACCCACGATGACGATGCGGCCACTCACGCGCGGCTGACCTCGACCATCTCGAAATCGCTCTTGGCGGCGCCGCAATCCGGGCAGGACCAGTCGTCGGGGATGTCGTCCCAGCGGGTGCCGGCGGCGATGCCGTCCTCGGGCCAGCCCAGGGCCTCGTCGTATTCGAAGCCGCACTGCAGGCAGCGGAAGAGTTTGTAGTCGGTCATGAGTGGTGTCCCGTCGAGGTGGAAGTGGGTTCGAAATCGATCTTTTCGCGCACCCCGCAGTCGGGGCAGCACCAGTCGTCGGGGACGGCGGACCAGAGGGTGCCGGCCGGGAAGCCTTCCCGCGGCGCGCCTTTCACCTCGTCGTAGACGTAATCGCAGACCGGGCAACGGTAGGAGGACATCACGCCACCCCGTACTTCGCCAGCACGCGCGCCCGCTTGCGGGGCTGGATGTTCACCTTGGTGATGTCGCCCGAATAGTGCTCGAGCACCCGGTGATCCATCACCCGCCGCCACAGTGGCGGGAAGTAAGCCAGCGAGATCATGCTGGCGTAGCCGCTGGGCAGGTTCGGCGCGCCGTCCATACTGCGCAGCGTCTGATAGCGGCGGGTGGGGTTCGCGTGATGATCGCTGTGCCGCTGCAGGTGGTACAGGAAGATATTCGTGACGATGTGGTCGGAGTTCCAGCTGTGCTCCGGGGTGCACCGCTCGTAGCGACCGCTGGCGGTCTTCTGACGCATGAGGCCGTAGTGCTCGAGGTAGTTGACGGTCTCGAGCAGGGTGAAACCGTAGATCGCCTGGATCACCAGCCAGGGCAGCACCGCCGGGCCGAAGACCGCGGCCAGCACGCCCCACAGCACCACCGACATCAGCCAGGCGTTGAGCACGTCGTTGCGAATCGTCCACGGGCGCTTGCCCAGTCGCTCCAGTCGCTTGGCCTCCAGCTCCCACGACGAGCGCAGGCTGCCCCACACGCTGCGCGGCAGGAAGGACCAGAAAGTCTCGGCGAAGCGGGCGCTGGCCGGATCCTCGGGCGTGGCCACCCGCACGTGATGGCCGCGGTTGTGCTCGATGTAGAAGTGGCCGTAGCAGGTCTGGGCGAGCGTGATCTTCGACAGCCAGCGCTCCAATTCGTCCTTCTTGTGGCCGAGTTCGTGCGCGGTGTTGATGCCGACGCCGCCCATGACACCCATGCTCAGCGCCAGGCCGATCTTGGAGACCACGCCGAGGCCGCCGTCGATGCCCAGCCAGGACAGGTCGCTCGCGGTCCACAGGTAGCAGGCGACGGTCAGGCTCAGCAGCTGGAAGGGAATGTAGGTGTAGACGCAGTACCGGTAGTACTTGTCGTTCTCCAGGTACTCCATCACCTCGTCGGGCGGGTTCTGGCCGTCCGGGCCGAAGAAGCGGTCCAGCACCGGCAACAGCCCGTACACCAGCAGCGGGCCGATCCACCACCAGACCGGGGCGACGACCGACCAGCCGAGCTCGTTGAATGCCCACACCAGCACCATCGCCACGAACAGGGCGGTCGGGGGTACGAGCCCGAACAACCACAGATATCGCTTGCGGTCACGCCACTGAGGGCGGGCCGAAGCCTCCGACTGCCGGCTGCGTCCAACTCGAGAACGAGACGTCGTCATTGCCGTACTCCTTGCATTTACACTTTCCGAAGAACTGTATTCATTAGATACACTGTGATCCAGTCTGTCAACGACGGGACGAAAGTTGAGCTCATGTACCATCAGGACGTGGTTGAAGCGCCGAACTTCCAGACAGAGATGCGGCAGTTGCTGCGCGAGCGGATCATCGACGCGGGCCGGCGGATAGTCATCACCGAGGGCTGGGGCGCGGTGAACATGTCGCGGCTGGCCAAGGAGGTCGGCGTGAGCCGGCCGGTGCTCTACAAGGAATTCGCCAACAAGCACGAGCTGGCCGAAGTGGTGATCCAGCAGGAGGTCGACGTCTTCCTGGTCGGCATCGCCGAGAGCCTGGCCGCGCATCCCGCGGACGTGGCGGCCGGCATGACCCAGGCGGTCGACTACACGCTGCGGACCGGCGCCGACAACACCCTGCTCAAGGCGGTACTGGCCGGACGGTCGGAGACCGACACCGCCCTGCTGCCGGTGCTGATGACCGAGACCGAGCCGGTTCTGGGCCGCGCGATCACCGCGGTCTCGGGCGCGCTTCGCACGCAGTACGGGCTCGAGGATATGAGCGATGCCGAGCTGACCTCGATGTCGGAGGTCTTGGTCCGGCTCGCGCTGAGCCATCTGTTCCAGCCGACGGGCCCGATCGACCGGGCCGTCGGCCAGATCCATCGGGTGATCGTCGGCGCCTTCGGCGCGGCGCTGGAATAGCCTGCCGCGCAGGCGGATCGGGCCGTCTCGCCAGGTCGGGACGAAATCAGGTCAGGCGCGCGGCGAGCCTGGTGGCGTTCATGTGGGCGATGGCCTCGATGCTGACCATCGGGTTCACGCCGGAGGCGGTCGGGAAGCAGGAGCCGTCGGCCACCACGATATTCGGGACGTCCCAGGTGACACCGTCGGGATTGGTGGCCGAATCCGCGGGTGAGCCGCCCATGCGGGCCGAGCCCATGATGTGCAGCGCGCCCATCGAGCACCGGCCCGGCGCGTACCCGGCCGCGGCGGCCTGCGCGGCGAACTCCTCGTGCGAACCGCTCGCGCCGGGCGCGTAGCCGACTCCGGCCTGATGGCCGGAGTAGATCCGCTCCGCCCCGGCCGCCTCCAGAATGCGTGCGGCATTGACGATTCCGGTGTGCATGTGGGCGGCATCGCGGGCGGAGATGCGGTAGCGCACCACCGCCTCACCCCGGCGGTCGGTCTCGACCGAGCCGTGGTCGCGGTCGCGGGTGATCACGCCGACGGCCACGGTATTGGCGAGCTTCAGCATGCGGTCGCGATGGGCGACCGCGCCGGTCCAGGCCTGGAAGCCGACCGACATGCCCGGGGTCATGGGGCCGGTCTCGTAGATGACGCCGTATCCGTTCCCGTCGAGGTCGCCGTCCTGCTTGGAGTAGCGGGTCTGCATGCCGCCCTCCCAGGGGCGGATATCCTCGTCGAAGACCCCGAAAACCGCTGTGGCCGGGTGCAATCGGAGGAAGTCGCCGATATTGCGGTTGCCCAGGCCGGAACGGCGCAACAGGGCGGGGGTCTGGATGGCCCCGGCGGCGACCACCACCGCGCGGGCCCGCACCCAGACCGAACGACCCTCGGCCGTCACGGCTTCCACGCCGGTGGCGCTGCCATTGGCAACCACGATGCGCCGCACATCGGTGCCCACGAACAGGCGTGCGCCCGCCGCGGCCGCATCCGCCAGCCAGGTCTTGACCACCGACTGCTTCGCGCCGATCCGGCAGCCGAAACCGCAACGCCCGCATTCGATTCCGGCATCGCAGTGGGTCACATTGCGCGGCAGCGGCTCGACGTGCCAGTCCAGCTTGCGCAGGCCGCGCTCGAGAATCTCGTCGCGGTGTGAGGCGGGTGAGTGATCGAGGTTCACCCCGAGGCGCGACACCACGGCCTCGAGGGCGTCGGTGTACTCCTGCTCGGCGAACTGCCGTGCGCCCAGCCGGGCCCATTCCGCGCGGACATCGTCCGGGGTGCGGAAGGAGGTGGTCCAGTTGACCACCGTGCCGCCGCCCAGCGCGGTCCCCGCGACCAGCCCGAGCTGACCTTCGGCGGTGGCGGCCGGGCCGGGGGCGTACAGCTTCAGGAAGCCTTCCTTCTCGCCGATGCCGAAATCCGGATCGTCGTAGTACTCACCGCGTTCCAGCACCACCACGTCGAGCCCGGCCCGGGCCAGCACCGCCGCGGCCGTGCCGCCGCCCGCACCCGACCCGATGACGACCACATCGCACACGACGGTGGTGTCGGCATCCGGACGCTGCGGGCTGAGCCCGCGCTGCGCGCCCTCGACCGGCCCGAAGGCGGGCGGAATGCCGATCCGATCCCACACCGGATTGATCCCGGTGGGCCCGGGCGTCAAGTAGTAGGAGGTGACCGCCGCCCCCTTCAATGCCTGGAACAGCGACCGCTTCTGCTCGAGCCGCGAATTGGCCATCCCCAGCAGCCACCGCTCCCGGTCCTCGGCGCTCAGCCGCGAGAACTTCCGCCAGCCCGCGCCGTTGAGCAACCCGAACAGCCGTGAATCCCATACGCGCATCAGCAGTTCGAACTGCCGGCGTTCCGCCTCCCGCGGATTGCGCCCGAGTAGTTCGGTGACGGTGTCGACCACCCCCAGCTCGGTGGCCGCCGGCAGATCACCCCCGTCCCCCGGCGCGAAGCTGTCACACACCATTCCGAGTACGGCACGCCGCGCCGCGTCTGAAGCCATGCCGCCATCATGCGCCACACCCCCGCCGCTGTCCCTGCAAATGCGGCACACCGCCCTCACTTGTCTCGCCGGAATCCGGCTACCCTCGAATCGCCCCATCCGTCCGAACCGGTCAGGACCACGCGTGACACTCGACCAGAACTGGGATCGCATCCGCGACACCGTATCCCGCGCCGGACACTGCGCGATCGCCTCGGTGAATGCGGACGGTTCGCCGCATGTCACGCCGATCGGCACGGTCTTCCTGGGCGACACCGGAACCGGGTTCTATTTCGACCAGTACACCGAGGCGCTGGCCCGCAACCTGGACGCCGATTCCCGGGTGTGCGTGCTGGCCGTGGACAGCAGTCCGCTGTTCTGGTTCCGGTCCCTGCTGACGGCGCGCTTCGCGGCCCCGCCCGGGGTCCGCCTCTACGGCACGGTAGGCGCGAAGCGCCTCGCCACCGACGAGGAACTGCGGCAGGTACGGAATCGGGTGCGAATTCCCGTGCGCCTCAAGGGCGGCCGACTGCTGTGGTCGGATTTCAGCCATGTTCGGGATCTCACCTTCACCGACTATCGACCGGTTCGGTACCCGCACATGATGTCTCATCTCTGGCAGTAGTGGGGCCGAGCCGGTTCGCCGGGTTGGCACGATTCGACACTTCTCTGCAGGCGTCGGGCGTGCGAAAGTTGCTCGGCGAGTAGTGCGGATACCGACTCCGTGAGGTGAGGGCATGATGATCGCGTTGTGGGTGGCGCTGCCTTATGCCGCCATGCTGTCGTGCGCGATCGGGCATGTCTGGCGGTATCGGCGCGATGGGTTCCGCGGGTATCTGTATGGGCCGCACATCGATCGAGCGCAGCGGGCCGGGATCGCAGCGGTGCGCGTCGGCTTCCCGATCGTGTTCCTGGTGCGGGTAGTGGAAATGCTTGCGTCCGGACCGCATTCGCGACCCGGCCACGGTATCCAGCTGGTGCTGGCGGCCATTCAGATCGTGGCCGTGCCGGTGACCATCGCGGGGGTGGCGCTCATCCTGATTCCGCCGCTGATCGATGCCGATGTCCGGCAGCGGGTGACCCCGGTGGACCGCATCACGCTGCCGCTGCTGGCGGCGGCGCTCATGTCGGCCGTGCTGGTGACGTTCGACGGCGGGTCCACCGACGGCCGATACCGCACCGCCGAAACGCTTTTCACCTGGGCGCGCTCGCTGATCGCCCTGCATCCGGAACCTGCGGTCATGGACCACGCCCCGATCCTGTACCAGGCGCGCGGACTCATCGTGGTGCTGATCATCGCGGTCTGGCCCTACACCCGCCTGGCCGGCATCCTCACCGTCCCCGTGGTGCGCGTCGTCCGCCAGGTCGCCGCCGCCCCTTACCGGTCCGCGCCGTCGGTCTGATCCTCCCGGGACCGCGATTTCCGGGAGGTTGCTCCCATCCCCTGAGTAATTCGAGTAATGCGGTACTCAGGACGCGGCCGCCGGGGTTGGCAACACTCGGGCAATGGCGCGCATTTTCCTCAGCCATTCCAGCCGGGACAACCGGCAGGCTATCGCGCTGAAGGCCTGGCTCGTCGAGCAGGACCCGGCTCTGGTCGGCGAGATCTTCCTCGACCTGGATCCCGACACGGGTATCGCGCCCGGGGTCCGCTGGAAGGATGCGCTGGTCCGGGCCACTTCCCGGTGCGAGGCCGTGATCTGCCTGATCTCGGAGACCTGGGATTCGTCGGCGGAATGCCGCACCGAGGTCCGGACGGCGGAGAACCTCAACAAACGAATTTTCGCCGTGCGTCTGGAACCGTTCGTAAGCCGCGAATCCACTCGGGAGTGGCAGCAGAGCGATCTGTTCGGCCCCGGCCCCATGACAGCGATCCCGGTACCCGGGGGTCCGCCCGTCGAATTCGCGAGCGAGGGCCTGCGGCGGCTGCGGCGCGGATTGCGCGAAGCAGGTATCGGGGCCGAATACTTCGAGTGGCCGCCGCCGAATGATCCCGGGCGCGCGCCCTATCGCGGATGGGAGCCGTTCGAAGCGATCGACGCGGCCGTGTACTTCGGCCGGGACGCCCAGATCGTGCGCGGCCTGGACATGCTGCGCGGCATGCGGGCCGCCCGCGTCGAGAATCTGTTCGTCATCCTCGGCCCGTCAGGCGCCGGCAAGTCGTCGTTCCTGCGGGCCGGACTACTCCCGCGGTTGCGCCGCGACGACCGGCATTTCCTGGTGCTCGACATCGTCCGGCCCGAACGTGCCGCGGTGACGGGTCCGATCGGCCTGGCCGCAGCACTGTTCGAGGTGCGGCAGCGGCTGGGGCTCACCCGCCCCACCCTCGGTGCGATCAAGGCGGCATGCGCGTCCGATCCGGGGCGGGTCACCGCCTGGCTGAGGGAGGCGCAGGCGGCCGCGACGGACGGCCTGCCCGAGTCGAACGACACCGCGCCGCCGACCCTCGTGCTCCCGGTGGATCAGGCCGAGGAACTGTTCGGCGGTGAGGCCGGACCCGAGGCCGGGGTGTTCCAGTCGATTCTCGCCCGGCTCGTGGCCGACGGCCTGGATCTCATTGCCGCACTGACCATTCGGGCCGACCGCTACGAGCCGCTGCAGACCTCGCCTGCGCTGGCGGCCGTGAAGAGCGTGGTGTTCGACGAATTACGGCCCCTGCAGCCCGCGCGGTTCGCCGAGGTCGTGCAAGGTCCGGCGGAGCGCGCGACCGCGGCCGGCAATCCGCTCGTGGTGCGCGAGGATCTCGTGGAACGGCTGCTCGCCGACTGCGCGGACAGCGCGAATCCCCTGCCGCTGCTGTCCCTGACACTGTGGCGGCTGTACCTCGACTACGCCGCCGCCGGAGAACTGACCGTCGCCGACTACCAGGCGATGGGCGGGATGGCGCACGTGGTCGAATCGGAGATCGATTCGATTCTCACCCGGGACGACTCGATGCGGCCGCGGCAACTGGCCGAGTTGCGCGCCGCCTTCGTACCCTGGCTGGCCACCATCGCCCCGGACCACGACCAGCCGCTGCGCCGCATCGCCCGCCTGAGCGACCTGCCCGCCACCAGCCGCCCGCTCATCGCCGCGTTCGTCGACCATCGGCTGGTGGTCCAGGACGAACGCGGCGGCGAGACCACCGTCGAGGTGGCGCTGGAAAGCCTGCTCAGCGAGTGGCCCGCGCTCGCCCAATGGCTGCGCGAGGAGGCCACCGATCTGCGCACCGCCGACGGCCTCGACCGCGCCGCCGCCGAATGGGAGAGCAGCGGACGCGACGACGCCTGGCTGATGTCGGGCGCCCGGCTCCACGAGGCCGAAAAAGTCTCCGCGACACCGAATTTCGCCGATCGACTGGCCTCCGCGCGCGAGTTCCTCACCGCCTCCCGGCAGCGGCAGGACGCCGAGACCGCAGCCGAACAGCGCCGCCACGAAAAGGAACTGAACGACGCGCGCGCCTACGCCGCCGGACTACGCCGGCGGTCACACATCCTGCGGGCGGTGCTGGCGCTCACCGTCATCGCGGCCCTGGTCGCCGTATTCTTCGGCGTCCGAGCCACATTGGCGCAGAACGAGGCGGATCAGCGGCTCCACGAAGCGACCGCGCTGCGCCTGGTCTCCGAGGGGCAGGCCATGCTCGCCGGGGCGCGGCCCGGCGGCGACACCCGAGCCATCGAGGAGATCCTCGCGGCACGCCAGATCGGCTCGCAGCCCGACGACGGCGCGGTCCTCGACGCGCTGTCAGTCACGGCCGACGAGGTGAAGATATTCGACACGCCCGCACAGAATTCCGTCACGGCATTCGCCGTCAGCCCCGACGGGCAGCATGCGGCGTCAGCGAGTGCGGGAACCGTGCAGCTGCGCGATGGCAGCACCGGCCAGGCCACGGGGGCAGCATTCACCGCGCACAACAACAGTGCGGTGAACAGCCTGGCGTTCAGCGCGGATGGAACCCGCCTAGCCTCGGCGGGCAGCGACGGAACAGTGCAGGTGTGGGACGCCCGGAACGGCTCACATCTCGCCGGTCCATTTCGGATTGGAAAATACGCGGTCCTGTCGGTCGCATTGAGTCGCGATGGGCTTCGGCTCGCCGCAGGCATATACCCCGGCACGATTCAGATATGGGATGTCGTTGCCGGACAACAGCTCCGCGTTGTCGAGGCGACTGGAGCGCCCTTGCAGATGGCCTTCCTGCCCGACGGAACCCACCTTGCCGCCACCGAGGATTCCGGTTTGCAACTCTGGAACGTGGAAACGGGCAGCGCGGTCGCGCGAACACCCGATCAGCAGTACGACGCCGCCCTCGCCGTCGCGGTCGATCCGAGCGGCAGCTTGATCGTGTCCGGCAGCACCGACCGACTCGTTCACTTCTGGGACGCGACAACCCTGCAGCCGGTCGGGTCGGCCCTCAGCGGTCAGGGTGACAGCGTGGGAGCCGTCGCATTCAGTGCGGACGGACGCCGTGTGGTGTCCGGCAGCCTCGACGGAGCGATCCGCGTGTGGGATGCCGCGTCCCGGCAGCCGATCGGCCATCCTCTGATCGGGCATCACAGAAGTGTCCGCGGCGTTGGTTTCAGCGCCGATGGGCACGAGGTGCTGTCGGGCGGCGATGAAACCGTCCGGGCATGGAACGCCGATGCCGTCGCCACCATCGGCACGACCTTGGCCACGAACGACGACTCGGTGACGTCCATCCACTACAGCGCGGACGGCACTCGCCTCGTGTCGGCCGGCTCTCGGAACGATCGGGATACGAGTGTTCCCGGCATCATTCGCCTGTGGGACGTCGGCACCGGGACCCTCCGAACGAGCATTCCCACAGACCCGATGATTCCCTACAACGCGTTCTTCAACCCGGACGGCAACCGGATCATCGCCTACGAAATCGGATTCAAAGCCCCGTCGGATCGCGTCGTCACGAGCATCGATGACCTGGACTTCGTCTACGCGCTCGCGACCTTCGACGCCAACACCGGCGCACCACTGTACAAATGGGAGATCGACGCGCAGAAGTCGGCCAGCACGGCGGTGCTGAGCCCAGACGGAACTGCACTCGCCACGGTCGGCGGCGTGATGCCGAAGAACTTCCTCACCGAGGGTGCCCGGGCGTACGACCCCACATCGCCGTCGCTCGGGCTGGATTTCAGTGTCGACCTGTGGGATCCGAGCACCGGACACCGCATCGGCGCTCCGATCGACGAACATTCGGCGGTCAACGCCGTCGCGTTCAGCCGCGACGGCCGACACCTGGTCACCAATGGCGGACTCGCCCAACTCCGGATGTGGGATGTGAACTCCCACCGTCAGGTCGGCGAGCCATTTTTCGACACCGATTCGCCGAGGCTGCTCGCGTTCAGCCCCGACAGCCGCCGACTCGCTGCAGCGACCTCCGACTCCATTCGCCTGTTCGATGTCGATTCCCGACAGGCGATCGGCGGCCCGATGCAAGATCCCGCCCGGGCGATCGAGGCCATCTCATTCAGTTCGGACGGCCGATATCTGATCGCGGCCACGGGCAAGACGATTCGGATCTGGGATGCCGCCTCCGGCTTGCCCATCGGACAGCCGATCGCCGGCCCTTCCGACACCGTCACCGCACTGGCCGTCGCCCCCGGCGGCCGCCAACTGGTGACCGGCAGCGACAAGAACGGAACCATCAACGTGTGGCCCGGTCCCGCCGTCTGGCCGGACCGGTTGTGCGACAAGCTCAGCGCGAATATGAGCCACAAGGAGTGGAACGAATGGGTGTCACCGAGCATCCCTTACCGCAAGGCCTGCCAGAACCTGCCGGTCGCACCGGACGCGGGCACATGAGCACGGACGACGAGGTCGTCGCCGAACTGTGGGCCGAACGGCTGCGCTGGTCACAGACCGCCGGGCGGCTGAAACACCGTCTCGATCGGGCGCGGATCACCGCGTTCGCGGCCGGCACCCTCGGAGCGTTGTGCACGACCACCACCGCGACCGTGCTGCATTCGGGCGGCCCGGCACGAACCTGGGCCGCGGCCCTCGGCGCGGTGTGCCTGGCCCTCGCCGCATTCGTCGGCATCCAGTTCCTCACCCCCGATACCGTCCGGGCATGGACGCGGGCGCGCGCGACCTCGGAGGGCATCAAGCGGCTGATCTACGAATTCCGCGCCGGCGCCGTGATCGGCATCGACGCCCTGCGTCACAAGGCTGCCGAAATCGTCACCGCCGCGACGGATCTGCTGCCCTACGTCGACTCCGATGCGACGCCGGGGACCCCGCCGCCGGCAGCCATGACGCCGGAAACATATGTCCGGCAACGGATCCGGGGCCAGATCGACGACTACTACCGGCCGATGGCCCGCCGGTACACACGGCGCACGGCACGCTGGCGCCGGGTGACGATAGCCCTGGGCATGGCGACCGCGCTGATGGCGGCGGCCGCCGCCATCACCCCGGGCAGCGGACCCACCGCCCTGGCGCCCTGGGTCGCGGTCCTCACTACGGCCACCGCCAATATCGCCGCCTACCTGACCGGCCAGCGCTACGACTACCTGGCCATGACCTACCTGGCCGCCGCCCATCACCTCCAGAGCCTCGCCGACGACCGCGCCACAAGTGTGAGCACCGACTGGCCCGCCTTCGTCGCCGCCTGCGAATCCGTCATCGCCACCGAAAACACCGCCTGGATGGCCAAGTGGTCCGAACAGGACAGCGCCCGTTGAGAATCGGCCCGCGCCAACGGTGCGATCGTCCCGGCCCGCGGACCCGGGCCGCTAGAGTCGGGCTCGACACGGTTGCCGGTCCCGACCCACGCCCGAGGGAGCCACCGACATGCACGATGACCGCCGGTTGATCGAAGACAGGCTCGGGCGAGTGCTCGACCGCATCGTCCCCGCCGTCTATCCGGAGTCGGTGCCGCTGCGGGCCTCGATCTGGGCGGCGCCGGGCGAACCGGTGCCGGTCGCCGAGGGGCTGACCGCGCCCCGCACGCCGACCGGGCCGGGCGCCCGCTGGGGTGCGCCGTGGGGCACCAGCTGGCTCACCGTCGAAGGGACGGTGCCGCCGAGCTGGGCCGGCCGGACCGTCGAGGCGATCATCGATCTCGGATTCGACCAGGGCATGACCGGATTTCAATGCGAGGGCCTGGTGTATCGCGCCGACGGGACGCCGGTGAAGGGGCTGCATCCGCGGAATCGGTGGGTGCGCGTGGCGGCGCCCGCGGCCGGGGGCGAGCAGGTGCTGCTGCATGTGGAGGCGGCGTCCAACCCGGTAATCCCGTTCTTCGGGCCGACCGCGCTCGGCGATCGGGAGACCGCCGGGACCGAACCCCAATACCGTTTGGGCCGCCTGGATCTCGCGGTGTTCGACGAGGAGGTCTGGCAGCTGGTGCAGGACCTCGAGGTGCTCGGGGAACTCATGCACGAGATGCCGGAGGATCCCGCGCGGCGCTACGACATCGTGCGGGCCATCGAGCGCGCACTCGACGCCATCGACCTCCAGCACGTGAACGCGGGCGCGAGCGCCGCCCGCGCCTGCCTGGCCGAGGCGCTGGCCCAGCCCGCCATCCCCTCGGCACACCGCATCTCCGCGGTCGGGCACGCGCACATCGACACGGCATGGTTGTGGCCGTTGCGCGAGACGGTGCGCAAGGTCGCGCGGACCGCCGCCTCCATGACCGCTCTGCTCGACGACGACCCCGACTTCATCTTCACGATGTCCCAAGCGGCGCAATACGACTTCCTCAAACAGCACCGGCCCGAGATCTACGCGCGAGTCAAGGCGGCGGTGGCCGAGGGGCGGTTCGTGCCGGCCGGCGGCATGTGGGTGGAGTCGGATACCAACATGCCGGGCTCCGAGGCCATGGCGCGGCAGTTCGTGCACGGCAAACGGTTCTTCCTCGCGGAGTTCGGCATCGAGAACGAGGAGGCCTGGCTGCCCGACACCTTCGGCTTCGCGGCCGGGCTGCCGCAGATCATCAAGGCGGCGGGCTCCAGATGGTTACTGACACAGAAGATCTCGTGGAGCCAGACCAACCGGTTCCCGCACCACACCTTCCTGTGGGAGGGCATCGACGGGACCCGCATCTTCACCCACTTCCCGCCCGTCGACACCTACAACTGCTCGATGCAGGGCCGCGAAATCGCCCATGCGGCACGGAATTTCAAGGAGAAGGGGCGGGCGACCCGGTCGCTCGCACCGACCGGGTGGGGTGACGGCGGCGGCGGAACCACCCGCGAGATGGTCGCCAAGGCCGCCCGGATGCGCGATCTCGAGGGCGCGCCCACGGTCCGGTGGGACCGGCCCGCCGACTTCTTCGCCGCGGCCGAGGCCGAATACCCGAACCCGGCGGTGTGGGTGGGCGAGCTGTACCTGGAGCTGCATCGCGCGACCCTGACCAGCCAGGCCAGGACCAAGCAGGGCAATCGGCGCAGTGAGCATCTGCTGCGCGAGGCCGAACTGTGGGCCGCCACCGCGGCCGTGCGGACCGGATTCGAGTACCCCGCCGCCGAGCTGGACCGGCTCTGGAAGACCGTGCTGCTGCACCAGTTCCACGACATTCTGCCGGGCTCCTCGATCGCGTGGGTGCATCGCGAGGCCGAGCGCACCTACACCGAGGTCGCCGCCGAGCTGTCGGCGATCATCGAACGCGCACAGTGGGCCCTGGGCGGTGAACGGTCGGGGCCGAACGTCTTCAATCCGGCGCCGCACGCCTGGCGCGGGATTCCCGCCGGTGGCGCGGCGCCCGAGGAGCCGGGCCGGGACTGCACCGTGGCCGAGCGGACCGGCGGCGGGTTCGTGCTGGCGAACGGCCTGGTGCGGGCCGAGGTGGACGCGCGCGGTCTGCTGGTGTCGCTGTACGACATCGAGCACGACCGCGAGACCCTGCCGCCCGGTGCGATGGCGAATCTGCTACAGCTGCACCAGGACTACCCCAACTCGTGGGACGCCTGGGATGTCGATCGCTTCTACCGCAACAACGTCACCGACCTGGCCGGCATCGACTTCCTTACGGCGGAGACGGATTCACCGGCAGCGGTCGTGGTTCGCCTCGGGCGGTCCTTCGGGTCCTCGACCGTCGAGCAGACCCTCACCCTGCGATCGAACGACCCGGCCCTGGAGATCGCCACCTCCGTCGACTGGCACGAGACGGAGAAATTCCTCAAACTCGCATTCCCCCTGGACATTCACGCCGACCGCTACGCGTCGGAAACCCAGTTCGGTCACCTCTTCCGACCCACCCACACCAATACCAGCTGGGAGTACGCCAAGTTCGAGGCCTGCAATCACCGCTTCATCCACCTGGCGGAACCCGGCTGGGGCGTGGCCCTGGTCAACGACTCCACCTACGGCCACGACCTCACCCGCACGGTCCGGCCGGACGGGGGCGCCACCGTCACCGTGCGCGCCTCCCTGTTGCGTGCGCCGCGATTCCCCGACCCCCATACCGACCAGGGCGCCCACCATTTCCGGCACGCCCTGGTCCCGGGCGCCTCGATCAGCGATGCGGTCCGGGCGGGATACCGAATCAACCTGCCGCCCTTCACACCCGGCGTCGCCGAGCCGGTCGCGCCGCTGGTCACCATCGACAACGACGATGTGGTGACCAGCGCCGTCAAACTCGCCGACGACGGATCCGGTGATGTGATCGTGCGCGTCTACGAGGCGGGCGGCGGCCGCGCCTCGGCGCTGCTGACCCCCGAGTTCGCGACCACCGGCTGCCACTGCTGCGACCTGCTGGAGCGACCGCTGCCCGGCGAGACGACCGCGACGCCGGAGGGCCGGGGAATTCGATTGCGACTGCGGCCTTTTCAGTTGGTGACCCTCCGATTCGGCCGCCGGTGACGCCATTTCGTTCCGAACTCCGAAAACCCGTGTCCCACAGCGAGCATGACTTATTCAGGTCGACCGCACATAGTTGAATCGCCGACCGCTCTGATCGAGCGAACTGAAATTCCCGACCATGGTCCCGGGCCCCGGGCAGATGAAGGCAGTACTCTTCACCATCGCCGTCCGATTGCCCGGCCGCGCGACATCCTCGCCACTGTCGGTCAAACGCAGAGTGGCCGTGAATCCACCGGACGGAATGACCGTGTAGATGCCCGCACCGTTCCCGAGCCGGGCACTGCGGAGAGCAATGCCGCCCGTGCCGTCGAAACTCAGTACATTCGTCGAGTCCTCCGCCGCGGTGAACTCACCGCGATAGTCCCCGAGGCTCGCCCCGCACGCTCCCGCGGCGACGCCGGGGGGCGCGGTGGCGGTCAGCGCGGCGGAAAGGGCCAGCGTGAGCGGCCCTGCGATGGCAATCCTCGAACCCGGCCCAGCGGTCATTCGGCTTCCTCCCGGTCGGACAACCCGGGTAGTCAACAATAGAATCGGGCAAATCTCCCGCAGACACGCCAGTTCGTCATCGAAACGTGCGCTGGTACGTCCCGATAAACCATAAGTCTGAAAGCGATCTATTCCGACCGATCAGTCTTTTTGCGCCGCAGCCGAATTCACAATCTTGAACACATGATCAGCAGGTCGGCGACATTCCGAGGCGACGTAGCCTCCCACGAATTGCATTGAGCTGGTTGTACCGTCGCATTCCATGACACGAAAGAAAGCCATCGGCCTGCTCGTCAGTGCATTCGTTTGTGCAGCCGTATTCACCATGAACCCCTCCGCGGCGTGGGGTTCGGGTGACATCGGGACGCCCGATCCCGGAGCAGGGGTAGGGGCTCCCCACTCGTCGGTTCCCGCCGGCAATGTCCCGGCGGCACCGGCCGCTCCGGAAAGGATCGTTCCGGTCCCGCCACCCGCCGGTGGATTCCTCTGCCCGACTGCCTGACACATTCCCGCGTCCGTCCACCCGTCCACTCCCGCTCGCCTCGTGCCGTAGCCACGCGCAAGGCTTCCGCCACGCGAGAAAGGCTTTCGGCACGAGCGGCATCGGCCCCGGGAATGCAGCCGCCGAGATCGAATCCGGCCGCACTCGCCCGATCAGGCCGCAATCGCCGAGGAGAGCTGCCGCAATGCGAGCTGCGGATCAGCGACATCCACGACCAGGCGGGTGATCTCCGACCCCGCCAGATCGATCAGCACACCCTGACCGTCGAAACGCGTATCCCAGAACTCTTTCCGGCCCTTGCCCCGGAAGATGCCGGCGGCGATCACGCCCGGGAAGAACGTGCCCGGCGCCCGCACCCACGGCGGGCGCAGATCCACCGGCGCGGGCGCGAGGGCGGTGACCTGCGACAGGTCGAAGCTCACGTGATCACGCAGCGCGAGCAGCCGGTGAGCGCCGGTGACCCGCACCGTCACAGTGGTTCCGGTGACCTCGATTTCGACCATTCCGCACCTCACGCGCTCGCCCGACACTGTTTCCGTCATCCACAGTGCCGGGCGATACTGGTCGTAGCCTGAGCGTTTCCTGGCTCTTCTCTCAGGCTTTCACACCGCGGCCGTACGCCGTCGCGGCCGGCTCGCACGCCTTTCCGGTCAGCTCCGCGACCATGCGCTTCGCCTGCACCCGCGCCTCCGCGCGCACCTCTTTCACCTCGGCCCTGCTGAGCCGCGGGAACGGCTGCTGCCCGGCGCGTGCCCGGGCCACCGACGCGGCCCGCACGCTCTGCTCGGCCCGGGTCCGGGCCTCGTCCAGCCGGCCCGCGATCATCTCGGCGAGGACGTTGTTGTTCGACATCGTTGTTCTCCTTGTTCCGGTGCCGGAGCTGGTGTTTCCGGCTACGAGAAGAACAATGACGCCCGCCGCTGACGAGCCACCGACAGCGCGCTGACCACGCCGGCGGGGCCGCTGTCAGTCGGCGGGGAGGGTGACGCCGTCCTCGGCGGCCTTGGCGGCCACCTCCGCGGGGAAGATATTGCGGAACAGGTACAGGTCGCGGCCGAGCTTCCAGCCCGGGGCCAGGGCCACCGCGTAGCGCTCGAAGTAGCCGAGCTGCTTGCCCATCATGACCAGCTGCTGCGGGCCCGACGTGCCGCGGCGCTTGCCGAATTCCAGCAGGCGGGCCGAGACCACGCCGAGGTCGAGCTTGTCGAGGCTGCCCGAGAGCACCGGGCCCAGGGCCACGGCGAGCTGGCGGCCGATGGTGGCGTCGTCACCGCTGTCGTCGGCGACCAGATCCAGCGCGCGCAGGGCGCGGGCGACCGGACGGAAGTCGTTGTCGATGGAGCTGGCGTAGAACAGGGCGCGCACGAACTCGCGCCACTCGGACTCCATCCGGCCGACGATGCCGAAATCGAGCATGGCGACCCGGCCGTCGTCGAGCAGCCACAGGTTGCCGGCGTGCACGTCACCATGGAAGAGACCGTGCACCGCGACCGATTCCATCCAGGCCTTCACCAGGCGGCGGATCAGCAGCTCCGGCTCCGGGTGCGCCGCGCGGATATCGTCGAAGCGGTCCAGGGGCATGCCGCGCATGCGTTCCATGCACAGCACCCGGGGTGCGCAGTACTCCCAATACACCTCGGGCACGGCCACATTGGTGTTGTCGCCGAAGGCCGTCAGATGGTCGCGGGCGCGGGTCTGGTTGTCGGCCTCGATGAGGAAGTTCAGCTCGGCGACGGTGGCCTCGTACAGATCCCGCACCACCGCCTGCGCATTGGCGACGCGGGCGTTCTCCGACCGCTTCTCCAGGCTGCGGGCCAGCCGCATGGCCGCGCGCAGATCCACGATCATGCGCCGGGCGATCTCGGGCCGCTGCACCTTCACCACGGCGGGCCGGCCATCGGCCAGCACGCACGCGTGCACCTGTGCGATGGAGGCCGCCGACAGCGGCTCGTCGTCGAACTCGCGGAACAGCTCCGAGATCGGCTTGCCCAGATCGGCCTCGATGATGGCGCGGGCGTCCGCAGCCGGAAAGGGCGGGACGTCGTCGAGGCAGCGCAGGCAGGCATCGGCCAGCTCGCGCGGGAACGCGCCCGGAGAGGACGCGATGAGCTGGCCCAGCTTCACGAACATCGGGCCGAGCGTCTCGAAACCGTTCACCAGGCCCTCGGCCGCGGCGCGCTTGCGCTTGGCGGGACGCAGGCCGCCGCGCAGCACGCTGCCCACGACCGAGCCGCCCAGTACCACACCGACCACGGCTGTTCGCCGCCATTCCGAGAACCCGAAGGTGTCGAGGTCGGGCCGGATCACCTCGGGCGTCCCGGCTCGCACAGTCATAGGTGAACTCACGCGCCGCAGTGTATCGCTGACATTGCTAACACCGCGGCACACGTTACCGACACGTTCAGTAGTTTCGGGTCCACACCGCACGGTACCGTAGTCGGTCGAGTCGCGATCCGGCTCGACACGGGCGCGATCGGGCCCACTCTGACTGTTGGCGGAAAGGCAAGACAGAGGTAATGACGGGTACAGCGGAAAAGCTGGCAGAACTGCGCAAGCTCCTGGAGATCGCCGAAGAACCCACCGGTGAAAAGGGCATCCAGAAGCGTCTTGCCAAAGGCGTCGCCAGCGCCCGAGAACGCGTCACGATGCTGCTGGACCCGGGCAGCTTCGTCGAGATGGGCGCGCTCATGCGCTCGCCCGGCCAGCCCAATGCCCTCTACGGCGACGGCGTGGTCACCGGGCGCGGCACCGTCGACGGCCGCCCGGTCGTGGTGATCTCCCACGACTCCGGAGTACAGGGCGGCTCGGTCGGCGAGACCTTCGGCCGCCGCGTCCGGCTCGCCATGGAATTCGCGTACAACAACGCCTGCCCGGTGGTCGTGATCAACGACTCCGGCGGCGCGCGCATCCAGGAGGGCGTCACCGCACTCGCCTGGTACGCCACCATGTGCCGGCTGCAGGAGGACCTGTCCGGCTATGTGCCGATGGTCGCGGTCATGTTCGGCAAGTGCGCGGCCGGTTCGGTCTACGGGCCGGTGAACATGGACGTGCTGGTCGCCACCGACGACTCGTACATGTTCGTGACCGGGCCCGAGGTCATCAAGGGCATCACCGGCGAGGAGATCTCCGCCGAGGAGCTGGGCGGCGCGGCCGTCCAGGCCCGCAACGGACTGCTGCACCACGTGGCGAAGACCGAGGCCGACGCCCTGCAGTGGGCGCGCGAATACCTGAGCTACCTGCCGAGCAGCTGCCTCGAGCAGCCGCCGATCATCAACCCCGGCCTGGAGCCCGAGCTCACCGACTCCGATCGCGAACTGGACCGGATCATCCCGGATTCGGATCGCCAGGGCTACGACATGCACGAGGTGCTGCTGCGCATCTTCGACGACGGCGGGTTCCTCGAGATCGGCGAGGCCGCCGCGCAGAACCTCATCACCGGATTCGCCCGCGTGGACGGGCGGCCGGTCGGTGTCATCGCCAATCAGCCGATGGTGCTGGGCGGTGCACTGGACGCGGCATGCTCGGACAAGGGCGCGTACTTCATCCGGCTGTGCGATGCCTTCAACATCCCGCTGGTCTACGTGGTCGACACCCCCGGCGTGCTGCCGGGTCTCGAGGAGGAGCGCAACGGCGTCATCAAGCGTGGCGGCCGTATGTTCCGCGCGCTCATCGAGGCCACGGTGCCGATCGTCACCATCGTGACCCGCAAGGCGTACGGCGGCGGGTACGCGGTCATGGGCTGCAAGCAGCTCGGCGTCGACATCAACCTGGCGTGGCCGACCGCCCGCATCGCGGTCATCGGCGCGGACGGCATGGTCACCGTCACCGGTAAGAAGACCCTCGCCGCCACCCCGCCCGAGCAGCGCGAGACCGTGCGCCGGCAGATGGTGGACTTCTACAACGCGCTCATCGACAACCCGTGGGTGGCGGCCGAGCGCGGTTACATCGACGCGGTCATCGAGCCGTCGGCCACCCGCCTCGAGATCCGCAAGGCGCTGCGCCTGCTGCGCGAGAAGGACACCGTCCGCAAGCACAACCCGCGCAAGCACAACCTGTTCCCGATCTGAGAACCGTTGCCCGCGGTCAACATTCGTTGGGCGCGGGCACACCCTGCAGGCGCTGGTCCAGCCAGTTCAGCGATTCCGGATAGCCGGTGGCCGCGGCGATGAAGTGTTCGCCGAAAACGCTGCGGTAGACCGCCGGCACGCCGAGTGCGCACTGTTCCTGGTAGAGGTTCTTCGCGCCCACGGCGGGTACCCAGAACTCCTGCTCGCCGTTGTAGATGAACAGCGGCACAGGGGATTTCCTACCGTCCATGCGAGTGATGCTGTAGATCTCGTGCGCCAGATCGCTGTCCAGCGGGTCCGGGATGTTCGCCGCGACGTCGATGGGCAGCTGCAGCACGCCCGGCACCGCGAAGACCTCACTGCACTGGCTGTTGAGCGCCGACACCGCCGCCCACTGCCCCAGATGGTTCATGCGGGCCAGGATTTCGGGCCGCTCGCGGCCGATCCCGAAGACCGCGCTCAGGAACACCCCCGAGGCCAGATTGGCGTTCATGGAGTGGGCCAGCAGGCTGAAGTCCGCGGGCACTCCGCCCAGGGCCGCGCCGACCACCACGTCGGCCAGCTCGGGCGCGTACTCGGACATGAGCTTCACCGCGCCATTGGTGGCGATGGCCCCGCCGGAGTAGCCGATCATGCCGAACCTGCTGTCGCCCAGCTCATCCGGCAGCTGATTGCGGACCGCGCGAATGGCGTCGAGGATGGCATGCCCGGCCACGATGGGCTCGGCGTAGGCCATGCGCGGGCCCTCGTGGTCGGTGATCAGCACCGCGTAGCCGCGCAACAGCGCCAGCTGGGTGGTGGGCAGGATGTACCCGGTGAAGTTGGAGGCCCGGGAGAAGCCGTGTGCGAGCGTGTAACTGGGGTTGCAGTCGCGGCCCAGCGCGTCGATGGGCAGGTTGTTGACCACCACCGGCCGCTCTCCCGGCCCGGTCCAATCGCCCACCGGCAGCACCAGACTGGCGATGCCGTAGGAGGGCTCGTCGTGAGAGTCGTTGGTGCGGTACTTCAGCTGCAGCACCTGCCGCACGGGCACGATCAGTGTGGGTGCGGCCGTGGCGGTTACGTCGCGGACCGCGACGATGCCGCCCGGGTCGGCGCCGTCGAGCCCGTCGGGCCAGTCGTCGACGAAGGAGTCACCGATGGCGGCGGGCATGGCCGCGGCCCGCAACGCCGCCAAATCCGGTGGCAGCTGGGCGGTGTCGACCAGCGGCGAGTCCGCCGGGGCCGGTGCCAGGGGCGGCGCGGGGATCACCTCGTCGATCCAGTGCTGGATGTCGGGCAGTGCGGGCAGGGGGATTCCGGGCGGAGCGGGTGGGATCGCGGGTGCTCCGGTGTCGGGTGTTTGCGCGAATCCCGGTGCGGCACCGTAAGCGACGATCGTGCACCATCCGATCATCAAGGCACCGGCGATATTTCGCAGGCGACGCAGCACAACACCCCCACGGATCAGAACTGTCTTCGAACGGGTCGGCCCCGGGTCTCTCGCGCGCCCGAGCCTACGGGGACACTCTGATCCGCACTCCGGACTTGTCGGTTCGACGCCACATCGAGACCGGCCCGTGCCCGGAGGGTCGTGTTTCACATCCTCCGGCGCATCACCATGTCCAGCTGCGCATTGCTGATCTGGCGACCGGCATTGGACACCGAGGTGACCATGCAGCTGCCGAAGGAGCCGATCCGGTCGAACAGCGTCGCGACGCCGACCGCCAGGCCGCGCTCGCTGAAATGGCTGTCGGCCTGCACGCCGATCTCGGTGCCCTCGGGCTGGCGGGAAAGGCCCAGCGTCATATCGGTATTGATGAACCCGATGCCCTTGTCGCCCCAGTTGGTCATCATGCTGGTGGCCTCGGCCACCAACCCGACCCGCACGAACGGGGTCAGCGCCTCGCCGGTCACCACCCGGATCGGGTTCTGCCAGGTGCGTTTCCGGAGGTTGTTCTCGTGCTCGGTGGGCATCGAGCTCCACACCGGCGAGTCCTCCCCGCTGTTGAACAGCGGGGTCTGCGGCAGCGGCGAGGGCGGCGCGATCTCCAGTGACGGCGGCTGCGGCTCCCGCTCCCGGTGCCACAACTCCCCCGGCGGCTGCTCGGCGGGCTGCAGCAGCACCGCGGTGGCGCGCGCGGCCACCGTGCCGCCCTGCACCACGCTCACATCCGCGACCCGGATCCGGCGGCCGTCGCGCACCCGCACGGTCGGGGTGGTGGTGTGCTCGAAGCGCGCCGCGCTGAACAGGTCCACGGTCAGCCGCACCGGCACGAACCCGTCGGTGGCGTGCGCGCGTTCGAGCTCGCGGGCCAGCAAGCCGGTGAGGGCCGGGCCGACCACCTGCGCCGAGGACCACTGGCTGGCCGCGAACGGCGTCGGGAAGAAACCGCCGTCCACCTCGTCGAAATACGCGGGCACATCCACCACGGCACCGGCTCCCGTCCACTCAGGTTGATCGATCCACTTCTTTTCAGACCTAACACACGTGTGAAACCCGTATCAATTCAGGGCCCGCTGGCCGGGCCGGCGGCGGTTCCGGATTAGCCCGCCGGACCACGGGTACGCCATCGCTATGGTCCGCACCATCGACCGGCTGCTCGGCACCCTGACGCTCACCATGCAGGTCCTGCAGGACAACGACATTCCCTGTGCGCTCACCGGCGACTGCGCGGTCTACGCGCGCGGCGGGCCGGTCACCGGCCCGCACTCCGAGGTCGATGTGCTGCTGCTGCCCGCGGACGTGGCCCGCGGGCAGCGTCTGCTGGCCGCCGCGGGACTGCGGCCGCCGCTGCCGGCCCCCGACGCCGAGCGGACCACGCTGTACGACCGCGATATTCGCGTCGATCTGGTGTTCCGCCCCAACTACCGTCCCGTCACCGATGAACTGCTGGCCCGGGCGGAGCAGCTGCCCATCGGGCCGATCGCCGTGCCCGTGGTGACCGTCGCGGACTTCCTGGTGGACGAGCTCACCGTGTCCGATCCACAGCGGCTGGATTTCACCCGGCTGCTGCACATCGCGCGGGAATTGCGCGCCCAGGTCGATTGGGGGCGGGTGCGGGCCGAAACCGCGGCCTCGCCCTATGCGCGCGCGTTCCTCGGCCTGCTGGACGATCTGGGCATCACCGACGGCCGGTGTGAACACGGGTCTACAGCGGTGTGATTCGCCCGAGCCTGCTCGGGTATCCGGTTGTTATCGGTTCTGCAATACCCCCGGAGAAAGGACAGTGTTGATGCCTGTCACTCCGCCCGCCTACGACGACACCCATAATCTCCCGGGACCGATTCTGGCCGCGGCCGGAATCGTCGCGATCGCTTTGACTTTGACGACCGCCGGCTACGGCGCACTCACCTGGAGCGCGCTGTGCGGGCTCGCCGGCGCGGTGTGTCTGCGTTTCGGAATCGGCCTGATGATCATCGAACATCGCCGGCTCAAAGCCGCGATGCGGCGAGACTCCGCCCGTCCGGGAAGAGTTTGAGCACCTCGAGGGCCGAGTTTGATCTTCCGCTAATTCCTGGATAAATCGGAACAGTCCATTCTCGCCGGAACTTTCGATCGGAAGTACTGGAAAAGCCCTGCTCGGGGCCGATTGCAACCTTTTGCCAACCCTCGTTTCGCAAACTCATAGCACACCGAAAACTACTCTGGCGCTGCGAATTCGATGTTGCAGATGTACTTGCATCTGCGCAATGCACGGTCATAGACTCATCGTGCAAGGCACCAATAAGGGGACAACCAGAGAGCCGAGCGGTGAATCACCGGCGATTCTTCGCCCACCGTTAGCCGTCGGCCTGGCGTCAGGGGCGTTCGAATGAATCAGCCAATCAACCTCAGCCGACTCGGGTTTGCCGACAGAAGTCAGCCGGAGCAAACCTATTCACGTGAGACGGCAACCGCTTTCGTCATCCGCCAGGTCGAATCCACTGGAGCGGCCACTCGGTATGATTTCGACATCGAGCGGATCGTCACCACGGCGCACGCCATGGTGAACGATTGGGATCTGCACTGCATGCAACCGGAGGCGTTCTGGCGCATCGCCTCCAGTTTCATCAGGCAGTAATCCGAATCCGGCCGTGCCGCAGGCCGACTCGTCAGGTCCACGGCACGCTGATAGGGGCCCCGCGAGGGGCCCCTTATCCATGTGTACGGACCTTCCGTCCGCGGCTGGGGACCAGCCCGGAGCTCAGTCGAGCTCCGCAGCAATCCGCGCCAGCTCTTTGCGGGAGCGCTCCGGCGGCTCCGCCTGCACGCTGAGCTGATCCATGACCTGACGGTAGAGCTCCAGATCCTGGCGGCGATCCAGGTACAGCGCGCTGGTCAACTGCTCGAGATAGACGATGTCGGGGAGTTCGGTCTCGGCGAAGCGGAGCATGGTGAACGAACTTCCGGCAGCCGCATGGCCACCCGCCGCGTAGGGCAGCACCTGGATGGTCACATTGGGCAATTGGGACATCTCGATGAGGTGCTCGATCTGGCCGCGCAGCACGCCGGGACCGCCGACCGGGCGGTGCAGCACCGCCTCGTCCAGCACGGCCCAGAAACTCGGCGCGCCGTCGCGGGTGAGTAGCTCCTGGCGGCGCCGGCGCAGCGAGACGCGGCGCTCTCCATCCGCATCGTGTCCGAGGGCGACGATCGAGCGAGCGTAGTCCGGGGTCTGCAGCAGACCCGGGACCAGCTGACCCTCATAGGTACGAATGGATTTCGCCGCGTGCTCGAGGCCGAGATAGGTTTCGAACCAGGGCGGAAGCAGGTCGCTGTAGCGATGCCACCATCCCGGCTGATTGGCCTTGCGAACCAGCTCGAGGAACTGCTCGCGCTCACCGGGATCGTCAACGCCGTACAGCGCCAACAGATCTCGGATATCGCGCTCCTTGAATCCGGTCCGCCCCAGTTCCAGACGACTGATCTTCGCGTGTGAACCGCGGA
Organism: Nocardia sp. NPDC004123; assembly: GCF_053603795.1. NCBI lineage: Bacteria > Bacillati > Actinomycetota > Actinomycetes > Mycobacteriales > Nocardiaceae > Nocardia > Nocardia sp. NPDC004123. The sequence goes on along the minus strand of NZ_JBSGGG010000004.1, from coordinate 354,103 downwards.
TATGGTCACCCGCAGCCTCGCGCGTAATACCGCTGAGTTCCCTCAGCTTCCGTAGCTGGCTGCCGACCGCGATACGCAGTGCAGTCGGGCCACGTTCGGCGACAGCGGAATCCGCTCGATCGTGGGCAACGGGTTCTGCGATCATGGGGTCCACTCCGATGCTCGGGTTTGCCGGCAGTGGACTCACAACCGCTTGTCGCGAACCACCGCGCCGATTGCCAATGCTACCGCTCAGCGCGCGAGGTCGTCGAATTCTCCACTCTTCGCGCCGCGCAGGAACGCGTCGATCTCGGGCCGCGTGTACACGATCAGCGAGCCCTCGGGGTCTCGGGAGTTGCGCACGGCCACTTGCCCATCGGCCATCGGAGCCATCTCCACGCAGTTTCCACTGGGATTGCTGAAGGTGCTCTTGCGCCACAACAGGTTCGAGCGATCGATCGGGGTTGCCGAGATGTCCGTCATTTCAGACTCCTTGCCAGTACCGCCCGCAGACGGTGGTCCCAGTACTTGCAAATGTTCGGTCAGGTGTACTTACAGTTGCAACCGCAAGCACGACGATAGCACGCAGATTGCTCGCTATCGATGCCTCGGAGCGGCACATCCTTTGCAACACAACAGGTTTGATCTTGGTTTACCGAAAAGCCAAGCGAAGTTGCGAAGGATTTCAGACAATCCCGGCTAGTTGGTCCCGTTCGTCCGATTACTCCGGGAACCATGGGTCCGAAAAGTCACGTGACGCGGACATTCTGCGAGGGCAGTGGATTATCCTGCGGGGGCAGCGGATTCGAGACCCGTGGCGACATCGGCTCGCACCCGCAGAGATACCGGGTCGCATCCGCGGGAAACCGGGTCGCACCCAGGGAGACACCGGATTCGAGCGTGCAGATGTGCTTGCATCTGCACGATCCGTGCTCCTAAACTCGGTGGATCAACCCCCTAATCGGCCAGAGGCATCCCATGACGCAGATGCTCGCCCGTTCCACCGAGGTCGCAGCTCGCAACGAGAGTCCCGGTGATTGTGCGGTCGAACCACGCACCCTCACCTATCGTCAGGCCCGCACTATTCTGCGCGCGCACGATCAGCACTTCGCGTGCCGGCAGTATCTGGCGGCCATAGCGTATCTGTCCGCGGACAACGACGTGGACTGAGTGCGCCGGGCGCGCGCACTATTGCATTCGCGCGTCTATGCCCGATGACCGATCAGAGCGCGACTTCCCTTGCGCGGCACCGTCTCCGGCGAGTACCCCGGAGATGGACATGCCATCACGTGGAAGAGCGCCGCGATGTTTCTTACTGCCGCCCACGAGTTGCTGACGCAGCTTCAGCACGCGCAGATCTTCGATCCGACTCCCGAGACGCCGCCGGTGGCCGACAAGCTGCTGCGCCTGGTCCGGTATTTCACCTGGTTCGTGCTGCTCTCCGGGGTGCTGGCCATCACCTACGCGGGTGGCCGCTTCGCCTGGGAGAAGTGGAGCGGCGGCGGGGTGCAGGCGCCCAAGCAGGTCGCGGGCGCGCTCATCGGCGGCATTGTCGCGACGAGCGCGGGCACCATCATGAACGCCGTGATCGGGCAATAATTTCTGCCAAGCGGGGTTGTCTGAGACGAAACCGACCCGTCGGATTTGAAAAGGGCACGATCGGGTCGGTCCAGCCCCTTCAGGCCGTCGCGGCCACCTCGCCGGCCGACTCGGCCCCGGCCGCGCCGACCAGTTCCTCGAAGCGCGCCACCACCTTCCGGTGGTACATGCCGAACAGATCCTCGAACAGCGCCAGCTGCGCCTGACTCGGCCCGCTGTCGGACTCCCACACGGCGACCAGCGCCCGCCACACCAGCACGTGCAGATCCGGCGAGACCGCGAAGTAGGCCTCGACCGCCTCCGGCACCTCCAGCACCATCTCGCCGATGGAGTTGAGCACCGCGCGCTGCACCGTGTGCCCGAGCGCGGTGAGCAGCCGGCGCAGCAGCCCGAGCTCGATGCTCAGCATGCGGTGCGGATCCGGGTCCGCGCCGCGCGCAAGGGTTTCCAGTTCGTCGATCTCGTCCTTGAGGACCGCCGGATCGAGGGCGCGCTCGCCGCCGGTGTAGGCGAGCAGCACCTCGAGCGCGATGCCGCGTTCCTCGTCGACGATATTGCCGAACATGTCGGCCACGATCTCCGGATCCGGCATGGACAGCCGGAACAGCCGGCGGTACACGTCGACGCCGCCCTCGGCGCGCACATCCCGGATGACGAACCCCTTGCCGCGGTACGCGTCCACGAATCCGTAGGATTCGAGGCGGCCCAGAATCAATTGCGCCGTCGCACGATTCAGGTCGAATTCGTCGGCGACCTGGCGGACGGACGGCATCAGACCACCGGGCTCGTACTCCCCGGATGCCACGCGGCGTGCCAACTCGTCGGCAACGTCGGCGACGACCGTCCGGTCTCCCATCGTGTCACCTCTCCATAAATCCTGGACTACGTCCCAGACAGTCTAGGTGGTTGTTCGATCAACTGCACAAGTCTCGAGACTCGCAAGAGAAAGCACCGGACCGTTCAGTATCTTTACGAAATCCATACGGCATGGGGTTCCGATTCATGCGGTTTTCCGCCCTAGGCTCCGAGCGTGGTTTCACCGATCGACGTAGCCAAACGACTCGTGCTCGGACGCCCGTTTCGCAGCGATCGGCTCGGGGAGACCCTGCTGCCCAAACGGCTCGCGCTGCCCATTTTCGCCAGTGACCCACTGTCGTCGGTCGCCTACGCCACGCAGGAGATCCTGCTCATTCTGACCCTGGGCGGGCTGGCCTACCTCCATTTCACCCCGGTGGTAGCCGCGGGCGTGGTGGTGCTGCTGGCGGTGGTGGCGCTGTCGTATCGGCAGGTGGTGCAGGCGTATCCGTCCGGCGGCGGCTCCTACGAGGTGGTGGCCGAGAACCTGGGGGCGCTGCCCGGCCTGGTCGTGGCGGCGGCGCTGCTGGTCGACTATGTCATGACCGTCGCGGTATCGGTGGCCGCCGGAGTGGACAACATCATTTCCGCCATTCCGGATCTGAATCCGTACCGGGTGGCCGTCAATCTCGCATTCATCGTTTTCCTGACCGCGATGAATCTGCGCGGCGTCCGGGAATCCGGGCGGGCTTTCGCGTTTCCCACCTACGGATTCGTGCTCGGCGTGTTCGCGCTCATCGTGGTGGGGCTGGGCCAGACACTGCTCGGGCACACGCCGGTGGCGGAGAGTGCGCACTATCAGATTCACGCCGAGCAGGTCGGGCTCTCGACCGCGGGCATAGCGTTCCTGCTGCTGCGGGCGTTTTCCTCCGGATGTACCGCGCTGACCGGCGCCGAGGCCATCTCGAACGGGGTGCCCGCGTTCCGGAAGCCCAAGGCGCTCAACGCCGCCCGCACCATGACCGCCATGGGCGTCATCGCCATCGCCATGTTCTCCGGCGTCACGGCGCTGGCCATGATCACCAAGACCCGGGTGGTCGAAAATACCTGCGATCTCATCGGATTCGAGGGCGACTGCCGGACCGACGCGCAGAAGACCGTCATCGCGCAGATCTCGGCCGCGGTGTTCGGCGGGCACAGCATCGCCTTCTATTACTTGATGGTGACCACGGCGCTGATCCTGATCCTGGCCGCCAACACCGCCTACAACGGCTTCCCGCTGCTGAATTCGATCCTGGCGCAGCGGCGCTACATGCCGCGGCAGCTGCACACCCGCGGGGACCGGCTGGCCTTCTCCAACGGCATCATTCTGCTGGCGGTGGTGGCCGGTGGGCTCATCTACGCCTTCGACGGGTCCACCACCCGGCTCATCCAGCTCTACATCATGGGCGTGTTCACGTCGTTCACACTGTGCCAGACGGGCATGGTCAGGCATTGGAACAAGGAGCTGCGCAACGTCGACAGCCGGGCCGAGCGCCTGCGAATCCACCGGGCGCGCTTCATCAATGCCTTCGGCGCCTGCTTCACCGGGGTGGTGCTGGTGGTCGTCATGATCACCAAATTCACCCACGGCGCCTACCTGGTGGTCATCGCCATGCCGGTGCTGGTGGCGATCATGTGGCTGATCCACCGGCACTACTCGTCGGTGCGGGCCGAACTGGAGATCGACCGGGACGATCTGGAGACGCTGCCGGGGCGGGTGCACGCGCTGGTGCTGGTGTCGGGCTGGCACAAGGCGACCCAGCGCGCGGTGCAGTTCGCGCGCGCCACCAGGCCCGACACCCTGACCGCGGTGACCGTGAACGTGGACGACGCCGACACCCGCCACCTCGCCCGGGACTGGGAGATCTACCAGGTCGGGATTCCGCTGAAGGTCATCGAATCGCCGTATCGCGAAATCACCCGGCCGGTGCTGGAAGAGATCAAACGCCAGCGGAAGTCACGGCCACGCGACGTGGTGAGCGTGTTCATCCCCGAGTACGTGGTCGGGCGCTGGTGGGAGAACCTGCTGCACAACCAGAGTTCGCTGCGGCTCAAGGCGCGGTTGCTGTTCGAGCCGGGGGTGATGGTGACCAGTGTGCCGTGGCAGCTGCGTTCCTCGCACGCGCGGGCCATGCCACGGGAAGAGCACACGCCCGGTGAGATCCGGCGCGGTATCACCGGATCCGGCGACGCGGCCTGAACGCTAGCGCGCGAGCAGCTGGGAGACCGTGACGAAGCGGTAGCCCTGATCCTGCAGCGCCCGGGCGATGCGGGGAATGGCGGCGAGCGACGGCCCGCCGGTCGCATACATGGTGTGCAGCAGGATGATCGAGCCCGGGCGCACCGTCGACAGGGTCTCCGTCACGATCTGATCGGTGGTCGGCGCCTTGCCGGAGTCGGGCTCGACGTCCCAGGTGACCGTGGTGCGATCGTGGCGGGACAGGTACCAGGGCAGGGCGAAGAGCTTCTTGCCGTTGGGCGGCCGGAACGTGATCGGGCCCCGGTAGCCGGTTTTCGCGATCTCGGCGTCGGTGCGCTCCACCTCGTCACGGACGAAGCCGGGGGTCACGAAGACCATGCGCTGGTGGTGGTAGGTGTGATTACCGATCTCGTTGCCGGAGGCGGCGATGGCCCGGCCCTGGTCGGGATGGGCGGCCAGTTCGCCGCCGATGAGGTAGAAGGTGGCCGGAATGCCCGCGTCGGCAAGGACTTTCAGGATTTCGGGGGTGCGCTCGCTGGGGCCGTCGTCGAGGGTGAGGGCGACGATCTTGTCGGTGGTGTCGACGCGCGGCACGATGCGGCCGACCACCTGGTAGGTGCGTGAGTTCATCACGGTGTACAACCCGACGGAGATCAGGGCCAGCAGCACCAGCGTGAGCGCGCCGCCGATGAGCAGCCTGCGTTTCATCCCGTTCCTACGCCTCGTCCTCGCCCCCTGCGCGCTCGAGGCTACCTGCCCAGCGCTCCGACCACCGCCAAACCCGTTCCAGGGCGTCGCCCAATTCCACTCCGGCCGTGGTCAATTCGTAGGACTTGTCGGGCTTCTTGTCCACCACACCGGCTTCCACCAGCCGCTGCAGTCGCACCGACAGCATGCTCGACGAGCAGTTGCCCATGCGCCGGCGCAGTTCCAGGAAGCCGAGCGGGCCGGGCTCGAGTTCCCAGATCACGCGCAGCATCCAGCGCTGGCCGAGCAGGTCCATGGCGGCCAGTAGCGGGGTCGCGGAGGCGTCGGCGCGGCTGTTGGCGGGGTGTGGCTGACTTGCGCTTCTCATTTCGAAGTACCAATCTAATGCTTCTGGATTAGAAGCAACTCAGTGGATGGAGGTCGCAGATGGCGACAATGGGTACCGGGCGGCGCATCGTCCTGATCACCGGGTCCTCCCGCGGCATCGGCGCGGAAACCGCGCGGGTGCTGGCCGCCCGCGGTGACCACGTGGTGATCAACTACCGGGAGAAGCGCAAACGCGCGGAGACCCTGGCCGCCGAGATCGCCGCCGCGGGCGGCAGCGCGTCGGTCGCGGGGGCGGACATCGCCGACCCGGACAGCGCGCGGTCCCTCATCGACGTGGTGATCGCCGAGTTCGGCCGGCTGGATGTGCTGGTGCTCAACGCCTCCGGCGGATTGGAACGCGACGCCGCCCCCGGCTACGCCATGCAGCTCAACCGCGACGCGCAGACTCGCCTGACCCGGCTCGCGCTGCCGCACCTGCCCGAAGGCGGTCGCATCGTCTTCGTCACCAGCCACCAGGCCCACTTCTCCCCCACCCGCGAGGTCCCGCCCGGCTACGAGCCCATCGCCGCGAGCAAGCGCGCCGGCGAGGACGCCCTGCGGGCCATGACCGGCGAATTCACCAGCCGCGGTATCGATTTCACCGTGGTGTCGGGAGACATGATCGACGGCACCATCATCGTGCGCCTGCTCGAACGCCGGGACCCCGATGCTGTCACCGCGCGGCGGGACCAGGGCGACCTGCCGACCGTCGAGGACTTCGCCACCGCCGTCGCCGACGCCACCACCCTCGACACCCCACCCGGCCACACGGTGTACGTCGGCGGCCAGGACTTCCTCCCCGCGGCGGTCACCGCACCGGCCACCGCGCAAGGCTGATTCTTCGTCCGCGCCTCGACGTGGCGATCCGCCCGCGCCCGAGGCGGCACAGCAGGCCGGATGTTCGGAGGGACGAGGTGGCGGGCGCTGGAGCATGGCAGGCGGCAGGCGGCAGGCGGCAGGCGGCAGGCGGCAGGCGGCAGGCGGCAGGCGAGGGTCGGGTCCGACTGGGCGAATGATGGCGTGCCGCGGCGAGACTCGCCGGTTGGGGTGCGAAGTCGGCTCGTGCGGCGCAATTCGCTGGCCGGGCCGGGGCGGCGGTGACAGCATCGACGGATGCCGCATTGGGTCGAAGTACTTCCTGCCTTCACGCTCGCCTGTTTGATTCTGGCTGCGCTGCCGGGTCCGGCGACCGCGCTGTTCCTGCAGCGGTCGGTGCGGGACGGCCGGGCCGCCGGGCTGGCGGCGGTGGCGGGCAATGAGATCGGCATCTTCGGCTGGACACTGGCGGGCGGCGCGGGGTTGTCGGCGCTGCTGGTGGCCAACCGAGTGCTCAATGTGGGCATCCATCTGCTCGGGGCGGTCGTGCTGGTGTGGCTCGGCATCCAGGCCTGGCGCGGATCGCGGGGCGACGACGCCTTCGGCGCCGCGCTGACCTCGGCCCTGCCCGGCGGCCGCACCCCGGGCTCCGCCTTCCGGGCATCGCTGATCTCCATTGCCGCCAACCCGAAGGCCGCGGTCTTCGGCCTGACGATCCTCCCCCAATTCCTACCCGCGAGCGGCGCGGTCCTCCCCACGGTCCTGATCCTGGCCGTCATCCAGCTGGCCATCGACACCACCTGGTGCATCGGCGTCGTCCTCGCCGCCGACCGAGCCGGAACCTGGCTGCGCCGCACCGGAATCCGCCGCCGCATCGAACGCACCCTCGCCGCCATCCTCGTCGGCCTGGGCTTGAGCCTCGCCGCCGACGCCCGCTGAACACGGACTCCGCATCCTTCCGACGCAGGCGCTTCGGGCACGACCTCGTGGCGCCACGAAGAGCCCGACGCAGCAGGCGGTGGAATCAATCCAGCGGCACCGATACGAATCCCGCCGCATCGTCGAACGCATCCCGGCTGCCGTGCTCGCCGATCCTTTTCGGGTCGTCATCGAGTGCTCGCCGAGCGGAGCGCTGCATTCCCTGTTCGGTGTTCGAGGGCGTGTCGAAACGAGTGGTCGGAAATGGGGTGCGCGGTATTCGATAAGGCTTGTGCGCACAAGTGCGGTATCCGGTGGAAGTCAGGGGGCACGACGCGGTGGTGCTCGGCGTGGCAGAGGGTGGCGGGCAGGACGACCATGGGGGGGTATCGGCGGGTGCGGATCGGGCGCTGAGCGGAGGTGGTGTGGTCATGGTGAACGACGTGGAGAAGCGGTGGAATGATCCGTCGATGTTGCGGCATGCGACCACCTATGTGCTGGCCGTGCTCGGCGGGACGGCGGTTGTCGCGGTCGTCGCGCTGGTTTGGGCGGCGGCGCGGCCTGCGTGCCTGAATGCCGGGTCGAGCCTGTGTGATGGCACCTCGCGGGTGGTGGTGGGGCTGGGACCGGGTGGGGTTTTGCTGTTCGGGGGGATCGGGGCGCTCGTGATCGCGTTCCGGGCGTGGCGGGCGGCGCGGGCGTGGCCGATCTGGCAGGGGGCGGCGTGGTTTCTGTTCACGATCATGGTCGTGTACCTGAGTATTGCCGGGACGCAAGGTTAGGTGATCAGACCGGGCAGCGGGTGGCTTCGGCGGAGGTGTCGTGGTGGTCGAAGGGCGTGCCGCGGATGCCGACGCGGGCGGCGAGGTAGCGGGCCACCCGGGTGTTGCGGTCCCATATGGGGTCGATATGGCGGGCGCGGCGGACCATGCGGGCGCGGGCGCCGGGGAGGTGGTCGTCGAGGGCACGCAGGCGGACGCCGGTGGTGGCGGCCAGGCCCGCCAGCTGTGCGAACGGGCGCAGGGGTACCGATTCCAGAGGTGTGTCCGCCAGTAGGGTGCGGACCAGGGGTTCGCTGCTGTAGTAGGCGAGCGCACCCAGAAGCGGTGCGGTAGCGACTATTTGGAGGCGACTGGTCGGTGTGGCCGAAGTGAAGCGGCGGGTGGCCGCACCTGCCATGGTGGCCGTCCACTGCGGGGCCACCCCGGCGGTCGCGACCATGTAGTCGGCCTGTTCCATGCCTTCGGCGGCGCTGCGGGGAATGAGTTCGCCGGGGACGCCGAAGACGTATGCGATGTAGGCCCAGTAGTGCATGAGCGCATCGAGTTGGCGGGTGGTGCAGCGGCGGCCGTGCACATGGTCGAAGCACATGGGTGACAGGCCGAAGGTGACGGCCGCGCCCATGGTGGTGGCGCTCGAGATGGGATTGCCGTGCTCGGCGAAATGCGCAGCGCCCCAGGTTCGCCGGAGCATCGCACGGACCTGGGCGTGCATGAGCCGGACCCGGACGGTGTCGTGGAAGATCGGGTTGCGGCGTTCCAGCGCGCGCGGTGCGGTGACGCTGCGGAACCAGACCGAGGATTCGAGATTGCGGCGGTAGGGATCCCGGACGAAACGACCCGTCTGCCCGACCGCGGAGGCGACCTCCGCACCCACGAAGGTGCCCATGAAATCCTGCACACCCATCGCCATCTTCCCGGCGAGCGACACATTGATCCAGAGCCGGCGGCCGTACTCCCACAGGTCGGGGTCGTACCAGTCCGGTGGATTGTCCAGCAGCGCGAACAGATTCACGAGTTCCGGCAGTGGATCCTCGACGCTGTCGATGCCGTGGGCGAGCGCCTGGTTCAGCATGCGGCGACCGCCCGCGGAGCCGAGCCGCCGGAAGGCCGCCACCAGCGCGTCCATCGGTTCGTCGCCCTGCCACAGATGGTCGGCCATCATCCGGGCGCGCGGGGTGTCGGCGGGCTCGGGGCGCACGTCGATCCACGGACCCAGCATGGCCTTTCGCGGTTCGAACCACAGCTCCGAGGGCACGGCGCGCGGCGGTGGCGGGCGCAGCGGCAGACCCGGGCGGTAGTAGTAGTCGCAGGGATGCGTCGGTGTCGCTTCGAGATCCTCGGTCATGGCGTCAAAACCCTGTCAGCTGGCGGAATCTGGTGATCGAGTCGGCGCCGCGGTCGGCGTGGACCGGGCAGTAGTGCTTGGGGTCTGCGCGGTGTCCCGCAGCGGGCCACAGCATTTCGGGTGCTTCGGGCGGCGGCAGCCACGCGGGACGTTTCCCGGCCACGCGGCGGCGAGCGGCGTGGATGCGGGGGAAGAAGTATTTGACCGAGTCGGGGGTCACCCGGTTCATGGCCGACAGTGTCCGGCACAGCCGGTCGAAGCGGCGCTGGTCGCGGGCGGTCCAGGTGAACCCCATGGTGCGGCGGATCTCCGGATCGCACAGGCCGATGGTGACGAACCGGTAGAACTGTCCGCCGGCGGGGCGGATCAGGTGTTCCCACAGCGGTTTCGGCAGCCGCCGCACCAGCGGGAACGGCGGCACCGGCACGGTGTCCACGAGATGGAAGACATCCCGGGCCGCCTTGGTCGGTTCCAGGGTGTCGCGGCACATGTCGCGCCAATAACGTTGGAACGCGGGCCAGCTCGGCGGCACCACCCGCATGCTCATGCCGTACAGCTCGTACCAGCGGTAGTGCTCGCGCCAGAGTTGTTCGTGCTCGCCCTCGCTCAGCCCGCCCATGAACAGGTCCGCGGCACGCAGGTTCTGGACGAAGAACACCGCGTGCGCCCAGTAGAAGGTGCCGGGATCCAGGGCGTGATATCGGCGCCCGCACGCGTCGACACCCTTGATGTCGCGGTGGTACCCGACGATCTCGCGGGCCGTGTCGCGGGCGTGGTCGCCGTCGAACACCACCCCGTAGATCGGGTACAGCGAGCGCAGGATCCGCTGATAGAACTCGTCGTGGATCTCGGAGTGGAATTCCACGCCGGCCCCGAGCCCGGGATGCATGTTCTGCACCATGCCGACGAACAGGGCGCTGGGCAGGAAGTACAGCGACCCGAAGGTCTTCCAGGTCAGCGTTTCCGGCCCGAGCGGCAACGGATCTCGTCGAAGAGGATGCGCCGGTTCCTTGCCCTGGTCCGACACCGCACTGTGTGACACCATGTTTCCACGCTGACACGACTATTCACTCGCATTCAATTCGCATTCCGAATCTCGCCCCGAACGCCATGCCATCGAAGCGCCACACCCCGAAATCGCCCGTGCCACCACCGCGCCGCACCCCGCAGCAGGAACGCTCACGCGCCATGGTGGCCCGCATTGTCGATGCCGGGCAGCAGGTGCTGATCACCCACGGCTACGACGGCGCCTCCACCAATCGGATTGCCGCGGCGGCGAATATCAGCCCGGGCTCGCTGTATCAGTACTTCCCGAACAAGGACGCGGTGGTGGCGGCGGTGATCGAGCGCTACACCCGCGACGTGGCCGAGCGGGTCCGAGCGCGGGTGCTGTCGAATATCGGCAGACCGCCGGAAGTGTCGGTGCCGGAGACCATTTCGTATCTGATGGATGCCCTGGGCAATGATCGCGAGCTGCTGCGCGCAGTCGTCGAGCAGACGCCGCGGCTGGGTGCGGACGGGCCGGTGGTGGCGTTCGAGCAGCAGATCGGTGAGCTGGCCCGGGTGGCGCTGTCCCTGCGGCCGTGTCCGATTGCGGCCGAGGTGGACGCCGATGCCGCGGCCTGGATGCTGGTGCGCACGGTCGAGCATCTGACCATCCGCTACCTGCTCGATGCTCCGCCCATTCCCCGTGAGCGGTTCCTGGCCGACATCACGCGGCTGATCCTGAACTTCTTCCGGGAGCCGCCGGCGCGAGCAGAACGCGAGTGATCAAACCGTTTGGTCGACAGGGCGGGCGGCAGGCAGGGCCAGCGGCAGATCCACGGCCTGCGCCGCGCTCTGGGCGGCACTCTCCATCGTTGCCGACCAGTCGGTTCGGGTCCAATCCCCCGCCAGCACCAGCGTCGGCACCGAGGTGCGCTGCCCCGGCCGCAGCCCATCGGTCCCGACCACCTGCGAGAACGTGGCCCGCGGCATCGGAACCACCTGTGCGTGCACGACTTTCGCGTCCGCGGCGCCGGGATAGTAGCGCCGCAGCAGCGCCATCTGCTCGTCCACCACCGCGTGGTGCGGCTTGTGGATCTGCTCGTAGGCACCGCTGGTGGTCAGGCAGTACAGCCAGCCGTCGAGGGTGCCGCGCCCGTGCATGCGCTGCCGGTCGAACACCTCGTCGACGACCCCCGCCCCGCCGATGAGCGCCTCCATGGCGGCCTGCGTGCCGAGTGGGCGGTCCAGGTACAGGTTGGTGCTGACGATCGGGGTGTAGCCGAGTTTGTCGGCGGCCGAATAGATCCGGTCGTGCTCGGGTAGCTCGTCGAGCAGGCCGCCGATGTAGGAGTTGGGCACCGCGCACACCACGGCGTCGGCGGGCTGGACCTCGCCGCCGGCCAGCACCACACCGGTCACCGCGCCGTCCTCGATGCGAATGCGCCGGGCCACCGCCCGGTGTCGCACCTGTACCCCGTGCCGGTCGAACACCCGCTGCGCGCCGGAGACGAGCAGGGTGTCGAGGTCGGTGGTGGGGTAGCCGATGCTGACGGGCCGCAAATGCCTGACGCCCAGCCGGATTCCGGTGGCCAGCACGTCGGCGAACACCTTGGCCGACTCCTGCCGCACCGGTTCGGCGGCGATGCCCAGCGCCAGCCAATCCCACAGTGCCTCCCGCGCGGTGGCGGGCATGCCGAGCCGCCGGAACCACTGGTCGGTGGTGAGGTCGGCCAGATCGCCGGGCTGACGCAGGCACTGCCACCCCATCCGCAGGGTGGCCGTGGCCGCGCGCAGCCGGTCGCCGGTGCTCGCGTCGGGATGCGCACCGAACAGGGCCCGCAGTGCGGGAAAACCGGTGGTGCCCATGATCGCGGTGCGCCCGCCGGGCCAGCGCAGGACGCCCTGCTGCGGGAAGGCCACGTACTGGCGGGTGCCGACGCTGGTCAGGTATCGGAACAGATGCCAGTAGCCGCTGGCGATCACGTGCTGGCCGTTGTCGGGGATGTCGCGCAGCGGCGCGACCTCCAGCGCGTGAGTGCGGCCGCCGAGGCGTCCGCGCCGTTCCAGGAGGGTGACCTGCTTCCCGGCTTCGGCCAGCCACACCGCCGACGCCAATCCTGCCAGTCCCCCGCCGATGACCACGTAGCGCCGCGGATCGTTCATGTTCGCCCCTCGAACCATAGCCTGCACCAAGAAAGCTACGCCCGCCGTGCCCGGGGCATGCGCGAATTCGGTTACCTCACACAGGGAATGCCGCCGGTATCCATCTGCGACAGGTCGGTGGCCTCGGGCGCGTTGGCACCGGGGGCGGTGGCCGAGACCGGAACGGGCGGGGTGGTGGACGTGGCCGGGGTCCTGGTACGGGTGGCCGAGGTGGTCGGATCGGTCTGGTCGACCGGCACATTCGCGAGGGGTCCGCTGCGGGCGTCGCTACCGAGGGTGAGCTGGACGGCCTGGGCTTCCACCGCCGCCGAACCGGTGGCGGTGAGTCCGAGTTGGGCCGCGAGGGCGGTGGCGGCGGATTCGGCGCCCGCGCCGTAGGTGAGCGTGGTGCTGTCGCGGGCCGCGCCGGTGGTCGCGGCGCCCTGCGTGAAACCCCGTGTGGCCAGGGCCTGTTCGACCTTGGCGGCGAGGCCGTTCTCACCGGAGCTGTTGACGACGTTCAGCACGATGCCGGTGGCATCCGGGATGGCGGTGGTGGCGGGCGCCGGCGTGGTGGTCGTGGTGCTGCCGGAATCGCCCGGGGACAGCAGGTTTCGCACGATGCCCTTGATCTCGTCCGAATCCACGATATTGATCGACTCCCCCGCGTCGTCGGTGCCGAAGTCCTTGACCGGCAGCGTGTACAGCGACAGCCCGTCGTCGAGCAGCGCGGAGGCGCGCTGCGCGAACGACAGTGGGTCCAGGCCGCTGTCGATGGCGGTGTTCTGCTTGGCGATATCCAGCAGCGCGCGCAGCTTGCCGGGACTGCTGAGGGTGCCGCCGTCCTGCAGCTGCCGGGCCAGGGACACGATGAAGGCCTGCTGGCGGCGGGTGCGGTCCAGGTCGGTGAACAGCGGTTGATCCGGGTCGCGACGCTGGCGCACGAAGGCCATGGCCTGCGCCGCGTCGATCTGCTGCTTGCCCTTCTTGAAGTTGGCGCCCGAGTAGCCGTCGGAGGTGTCCTCGTTGAGGCAGACGGTGATCGGCTGTTCGGCCTCGGCGATCTGGAAGAAGGCGGCCAGGGTGATCTCGACGAAATGGTCGACGGGCACATTGCCGAGGAACTTGCCGACCGTGTTGCTCTCGGCGAGGCGGCCCGCGTCGCGGGACTTCTGATCGAGTTCCAGTGGATCCTTGACCCCGGCGGCGGTGAGTTTGTCCTTGGCCCGCGCGTAGGCGAATCCGTACGCCTGCTTGATCTTTCCCTTACACGGGGAGGTGGCGCAGGACGCGGGATCGAGGGTGACGTAGTCGTCGCGGGGAATGGAGATGGCGGTGGATTTGGAGCCGTCGCCCGGAATGTGCACCAGGATCAGCACATTCGCATTGAAGCCGCCCTCGCTGTCGTCCCCCGCGTGCAGCGCGTCGTACATGTCCTGGGGCAGTGGATTGCCGTGCTCGTCGAGGCGGCTGTCCAGGCCCATCACGAGGATGTTCTGGGTCTTGCCGCTGGATTTGGGGCCGTCCGGAGTGACACCGGCGATGGTCAGCCCGCTCAATTCCTGATGGTATCTGCGCCAGGCCGCGCCGGTGGCGGTCAGCACCGCGACCGCCAGCAGGGCCATTGCCACCCGCCCGGCCGCCAGCGCCCGGCGTGTTCGCTCGGGGCGTTCACGAGGGCGGCGGGCGGCGGGCGGGCGGCGTCTGGACCGGCTGGGTCTCGTCGACCTGCTGGGTCTCGTCGGGCGTAGCGGCACCGTGGCGGGGTCGTACGCCGCCGATTGCCTCCCCCGACGATCTCGAGCATGCGTCATGCCCATCGAGACTAGCTGTTAAACAGCGCTCGCCGAATGCTTGCGGGAAAGCAGGGGGCAGCCGACGCAGACCAGGACGCCCCAGACCAGGCCGACCACGAGGGCGCTGCGGCCGTCCTCGGTGAAGAACAGCAGGACGACGACCAGGGCCAGGAAGGCCAGGGCGAGCACCGTGGTGACGGGTGCGCCCGGCAGGCGGTAGTCGCTGCCCGGCAGCGCACCCTGCTTCACGCGGCGGCGGTAGAGCAGGTGGCAGACCAGGATCACGCCCCACACGAAGATGATGCCCATGGTGGACACCGACGTGATGTAGCCGAAGGCCTTGTCGGGCGAGAAATAGTTCACCGCCACGCCGATCACCATGACCGCCGCCGAGACCGCGATACCGGCCGCGGGCACCGACCGGCCGCTCAGCGAGCCCAGGGCGGCCGGGGCCTCCGCGCGCTGCGACAGGCTGCGCAGCATGCGGCCGGTCGAGTAGATGCCGGAGTTGCAGGACGACAGCGCCGCGGTCAGCAGCACGAAATTGATGATGCCGGCCGCGCCCGGGATACCGATCTGCTCGAAGACCTCCACGAACGGGCTGCGGCCCGCGTGGAAGGTGCGCCAGCTCGACACCGACATGATGACCACGAGCGCGCCGACGTAGAACAGGCCGATGCGCAGCGGCAGGCTGTTGATCGCCTTGCGCAGCGTGCGCTTGGGGTCACGCGCCTCACCAGCGGTGACACCCACCAGTTCGACACCGACGTAGGCGAATACCACGATCTGCAGGGCCAGCAGCGCCTGCCCGAAGCCGTTGGGGAACACGCCGCCGTCGTTCCAGAGGTTGGTGACGGTCGGGTTGGTGGCGTGGCCGAAGTGGAAGATCAGCACGCCGACGCCGATCACGATCATGGCCACGATGGCGGTCACCTTGATGGCGGAGAACCAGAATTCGCCCTCGCCGAACAGCCGCACCGACACCAGGTTGGCGATGAACATGATGCCCAGCACCACCAGCGCGGTCACCCACTGCGGGATGTCGAACCAGTACTGCACGTACTTGCCGGCCACGGTGATCTCGGCCATGCAGGTGGCCACCCAGACCGCCCAGTAGGTCCAGCCGGTGGCGAAACCCGCGAAGCGGCCCAGGAACTCGTTGGCGTATTCGGCGAAGCTGCCGGTGACGGGCCGGTAGGTGAGCAGTTCGCCCAGGGCCCGCATGATCACGAAGATGGCCAGGCCGGCGGCCAGATAGCAGAGGATGAGCGCCGGGCCGGCCTTCTGGATCGCGCCGCCCGCGCCGTAGAACAGGCCGGTGCCGATCGCGCCGCCGATGGCGATCATCTGAATGGTGCGCGGCGACAGGCCGCGGGAATACCCCTCGTCGTCCGTGCGTGCGGTACCGATGTCCGGTAGCTGCCTTTCCGAGGCTGTCAAATGCGGTTCCTCTCGCGTGCGTGCGGCCGGAACCCGCCGTTCGTGATCGGGAGCCACCGGCCGCGCCGAGTCTGCCGGCGGTTTGCCGGGCTCGGTCCAACGGCGTGTCACGCTACCGGAGTGGTATCCGAGGTCACAGTCGCCGCCGCACGTGGCCTGCGGTCAGCTGCCCTCGTCGATCAGCTCGAGGCCGGTGACGACCTCGGCCTCGATGCGGATGACATGGTCCATCGGCAGGTTGATCCAGGGGTCGAGCAGCGTCTCGTAGCGCTGCACCTGCTCGGGATCCATCACCACCCGTGCGACCCCGGTGACGATCACGCTCCAGCCCTGCCGGGTGTGCTCGTCGAACGAGTCGGCCTCGTACGCCACCACCTGGCCGTCACCCCGCAGCAGGCTGGCGCCCAGCTGTGCCCGCACCACCACCACATCCTCTTCGACGATGTGATTGACCGGCCGGATGATCGGAAGTCCACGGCGCGAGTACACAATTCGCCCGAATTGCGCGCCGGCCAGCCGTTTCAGTGACTCGGCGGCCGAGAGCTCGCGTAGCTTTCGTGCCCCAACGCCACCCATTCCGTCAATTGTGGTCGATCGCTTGCGATTACGCCAATTGCCTTGCCGCATCTCATGGTTCGCTCCCAGCATCGCCGCTGCCCCGGCACCGCGCCAGCGAACCGGCGGCACCGTGCCGGCGCGGCGGCGGAAGCGCGCTCGCCGGTGCACACGCCGATGCGGACTCGCTGCTCGCAGAGCGGCGGCACGGACACCGGTTCTTGGTTTGATGGATCGGAGTCTCGGATCACCGGTCGAAAGTCGAGCTGAGGGAGGTATTCATGACCTCGCCCGTGCGGCAGTCGCCCATCGGCCCATCGCGCGTTCCGTGAAATCCCGGCCATCGGCGGCTCTGCGAGCATCCGCGGCGCGCGCCGGGGCCGCTATCCGCTGGTTACGCGCCACACCTGTCGGCCGGACAGCATGGCGCGTGGCCGGAACCCTCGTCGAGATCGAGCTCGTCGATCGAGCACTGGCGTTGGCAGCGCAGATCTTCACCTCGGTGCTTCCGGTGATCATCGCCGCGTCGGCGTTCAGCGGCTGGCAACCGACCACCGACACCATTCGCGATCAGTTCGGCTTCGACCCCGCCGTCTTGCACGCCGGGGATGCGGCCACGTCATCGGATCGGTCACTGACCGCGTTCGGTGTGGTCGGGCTGCTGATGATCATCCTCAGTGGCACCTCGTTCGCTCGGGCCCTCGGCCGTGTCTACGGGGCGGTGTGGCGGGTGCCGTCGATGGGGCCGCGGGATGCCTGGCGGTGGTTGACCGCGCTGCTCGCGGTGGCGTTGTCGACCGCGCTCGTCGAGCAGACCCGTGATCTGACCCAGATTCGGGTGGCGGGGCAGCCGCTCGCGCTGCTCGGTGAGGTCGCGGTGTGGACCCTGGTGTGGGCGTTCGCGCCGTTCCTGCTCACCAAGGGCGCGCTGACCGGGCGGGTGCTCTGGACGACCGGCGTGCTGACCGCGGTCGGGCTGACCGCGGTGCACGTGGTCGCTCGTATCGTGCTGCCACGCATAACGGCGCAAGCCCAGCGGCACTTCGGGCCGTGGGGGCTCGCTTTCACCTCTGTCAGTTGGCTTTTCGTGATGTCGGTGGTGATCGTGGGTGCGGCAGCGATCGTCAAGGCCGTCGCATCGGACGACACAGCCGTCGGGCATTATCTGCGGCACCGGGCCCCGGCGACCGGCGCGTGAGCTCAGCGGTGGGCTCGGTCGCGTCGAACGGGCCTCGGTCCGGCCACCAGTTCCACGGCGAGCAGAGCGGCGATGGTGACGAGCACTGTCCCGATGACGACCAGCCCCGTCGGATACCGCCAGAAGACGAGGGCGATCACCGCGACGGCGATGATGCCGCCCAGGAGCGGGCGGCGAAACCGGCCCACGGCGGATTCGATCGCCTGTGGATCGCGGCCGTCTCGCCGTGACCGCACCGCGGCGAGGGCCCGGTTGTAGCCTTCTCGCACCGCGACCGCGGATCTCGAGGGCCCGCTGAGGAAGCCGGCGAGCGCGATCACCACGGCGGCCGTGAACACCGCGCGCACAGTGGTCCGCAATGGCACGAGAAAGGCATCGATCACCGTCGCGGCCGCTGGCGGGGTCATCACCTCGGCGGGCACCGCGTCCAGGTACGCCGATCGTGCGATGCCGATGGCTACCGCCAGTGCCGCCATGGCCAGCGCCAGCGCCACCCCCACCCAGGAAAACGCTTGCCGGCGTGCGCCTTTCGGCGCGACCCAGACGGCGCAGGCCGCCAGGAGCACGGTGAGCCACGGCGCCACCCGGTCGGCCCGGTCCAGGAACGACACCCACCACTGCGCCTTGACCAGTTCCGGCGAACGGAACAGCACCAAGGACCGATCGATGGCCGGCACCTGCTCGACGAAGGTGAAGCCTTCTTCGGTCAGCACGGTCCGCACCCTGTCGATGATCGGCCCGAGCGACACGCTCACGGTGCCGTCCTCGCTCATGCCGACTGCCGCATGGGCATGGCCGGTGAGAACAGCGGCAATGCCCGTGTGCGCCTGCCGGTTCGCCTGAATCCACAGGGCTTCGAACTCATCCGACGCGAGGACGGACGTCGCCGTGTCCCGCACGAAGTCTCGCGCCTGCTTGCCGACCAGCGGGGCGACCCCGACAAACGCGGCGGGCACCCGAGGGTTGTTCTCGGTGATCGCCGCCAGCGCCTGGGCTGTGATGGCCTCGACGTCGACACGATCCATGATCGCGTCGGTGATCCGGTCGGCCAGCTCGCTCTGCAGCGCCGGATCGGCCCCCAGCGGCGTGACGATCCGGACGTAACGGTCGGTGTCGAGCACTTCGCCGTGGGCGAATCGCGCGAGTACCGAGCCGATGGCCAGGACGGCGACGAGGGCCAGCAGCACGACCGTGGCCGTCCAGCGCAGTGCGCCGCGATGTTCGCGCCCGGTCCGCGCACCGGCCGGGTCGCCGGTACCGGGAGCATCGCGATGCGCCGCGAGTTCCCGCAACCGCGTGAGCTCCTCGCGTTCGCTCTCGCCCAGTGGGCGATCGGATTCAGCGGCCTCCATGAGAATTTCCGCCTCGGTCCTGCGCTGGTCGATCCCGCACTCGATGGCATCGGCGATGTGGTGCCCTCCCGCGATGGTAGCGATCGCCCCGGCATCACGTCAGCGCATGCGGTCGATCAGATATGCGATCCATCCCATGGTTCACGGAATCGAGACGACTCGCATTCCCCGCATCTAGGATGCGAATTCTCCGAGTTCGGGAAGTGACATGCGTACCCAGTCGCACGGGGCGATCACAGGTGCGGAAGCAGCGCTCGCCCGACCCACCTCCGCGACGAATACCTCATACCCAATTCCGCATGGGGTGGCAGGCCGGGGTAGCGAGTTGCTCTGCGGCCCAAGCCATCAGGTCTCCGGTCAAGCGGTGTCCGAGACGACGGTCGTCTCCCTGTTTCAGGAAGGTATTCAGTGACAACATGGCGCTGAACTGCCATGTGAGCGCTGTCAACACCATTGACGGCAGGCAACGTTGCCGCTAATGTAAGCGGTGAATACATTAGGTGGCGGCATTCGTCGCTTCCGCGGTGCGCGTCGAGTTGATCGATGCTCTACCGATCTCGTCCCACCGCGGCCGCCGGTGCCCTATCCGTCTGCAGAACAACGCATCAGGAGGAACGAGCGTGACGAAGGTGCTGTTCGTTATCACTGCCGCTGACCGGTGGACATTGAACGACGGAACGCCACATCCGTCGGGGTACTGGGCGGAGGAGGTGGCAGTTCCGCACCGGACCTTCAGCGAGGCCGGATGGGACATCACCGTCGCGACGCCGGGCGGCAAGGCTCCGACGCTCGATCGGCTCAGCATCGGAATCGCCGGCGGGATGCCATGGAAGCGCCGTGAGGTGGAGCGCTACCTCGACAGCATCGCGGATGTCCTGGCCACGCCGGAACCCCTCGATGCCGTCGATGCGGACGACTTCGACCTGGTGTTCTACCCGGGCGGGCACGGCCCGATGGAGGATCTCGCCTACGACAAGACCTCGGGTGCGCTGCTGAGTCATCGGCTGACATCCGGCCGCCCGCTCGCGCTGCTGTGCCATGCCCCCGCGGCCATCCTGGCCGCGACCGCGCCGGACGGAACATCGCCCTTCGCCGGCCGCCGGATGACCGGGTTGTCCAACCGGGAGGAGTTGCTCAACCGGTTCGCCCAGAAGGCCCCGTGGCTGCTCGAAGACAAACTGAAGGAACTGGGCGTCGACTACGCCAAGGCGAGGCTGCCGCTGCGGCCGTACGTCGTGGTCGACGGGAATCTGTACACGGGCCAGAATCCGCAGTCTTCGGCCGATCTGGCACAGCGACTCGTCGCCGACATCGGTGCGACGCAGTCCTCGAGATGAGCTCATGACGGGCCGATACCCGTTGCCCCCGAAGTGATTTCGGCCGTGGCACGCCGTTGAGCGTGGCACGGCCGAGAGTCGTCCCGTCATGGAACACGGGCGCCGATCGGCCGCGCCGAGATCGGCCGGAATTCCCAGATCTCAGTGTTGACACTGCTAACATTCGCGGTTAACGTCGGTCCGCCCACATACCAAGCGAGCGAGAGAAGTACACCGATGTCACCGACGCAACTCAGCACCGTCGAGGTCGATCTGGGTGGCCACCTGGTCACCGTGCCCGGAGGCGGTCTGTACGACCGGTTCCGGATGGACACCGATCTGGACGAGGTGGCGCGGGATCCCCGGGTGAGCAGTGTGGATTTCTTCCGGCAGCTACCCAAGGTCAAGGTCGACTCGCGGATCGGTGAAACCTTCACCCCGAACTTCTACTACCGCATGTCGAGTGCGCGGCTGACCATGCTGGCCCCGTCGCGCGCGATCCGTTCCCGCCTGCCGGAGGAGCTGGCGCCGCTGGAGATCGCGCCCGGAATCGGCCTGGTCTCGGTCATGTTCTTCCGATACGACGTGTGCGACATCGACTTCTACACCGAAGCCGCCGTCGGGGTCGCCGTCCGGCCGGCCCGGCACGGCCGGCTCGGATTCGTCGACCTCCTCGCCGGACTCGACAACGATCACCTCGATTCCTATGTGCTGTCGCTGCCGGTGAACACCCATATCGCCCAGGTCCGCGGGCACGACGGCTACGGATTTCCCAAGTGGGTCACCGACATCGACGTCGACATCGACGCCACCCGCACCACGGCACGCGTCGCCGACGACAGCGGCAACACCGACCTGTCGCTCTCGGTCGCCACGCCCACCCAGACCGAATACCGCAGCGGAGAGCGTGTTTCGACGCTCACCTCGTACACCTCGATCGCCGGCGCGTGGCATTCGACGCTGAGTCAGACCAATGTGCTGTCGGCCGGCAGCGTGAGCCTGCCCCGCAATGTCGATCTGACCTTGGGCCGCGGCCGCCTGTCCGAGGACCTGCGATCGCTCGCACCGATCAAGACCGTTCGACTCGATGTGATCACCGAAGGGCAACTCGCCCTGCACATGCCGGTCCCGACCTCGGTCCCGGCCCGGCGCTGACTGTCCCGGAACGCGGTACATCCGGGACCCGAGAACACCAGACCAGAAGGAGAGTGCGATGACGGAAATCAAGCCGGTGCTCGAAGCCGAGGCGGTCGAGTTCGCGAAGGCCACCGACACCCCGCCGTTTCTGTTCCAGCTACCGCCGGCCGAAGGCCGCAAGGCGGTGGACGAGGTTCAGTCCGGGGCGATCGACAAGCCGGCGATCGACGAGGAATGGATCACCGTCGAAGGCGGACCGACCGGGTCGGTGCAGATCCGCATCGTCAAACCCGCGGGCGCGACCGGCACGCTGCCGGTCGTCTTCTACATCCACGGCGCCGGTTGGGTTTTCGGCAACGCGCACACCCACGATCGGCTGGTCCGCGAACTCGCGGTCGGCGCCGACGCCGCCGTGGTGTTTCCCGAGTACGACCTGTCGCCGGAAGCCAAGTATCCGACCGCGATCGAGCAGAACTACGCCGCCGCGCAGTGGGTGTTCGCCCACGGCGCCGAAAAAGGGCTCGACGCTTCGCGATTCGCGGCCGTCGGAGATTCGGTGGGCGGCAACATGACCGCCGTTCTCACACTGATGGCCAAGGAGCGCGGCGACGTGCGGATCCAGCAGCAGGTGCTGTTCTATCCGGTCACCGACGCGAACTTCGACACCGCGTCCTATCACCAGTTCGCCGAGCACTACTTCCTCGCCCGCGAGGGCATGAAGTGGTTCTGGGACCAGTACACCGAGAACGACGCCCAGCGCGACGAGATCCACGCGTCCCCGCTGCGCGCGTCGATCGAACAGCTCCGCGGCCTCCCGCCGGCGTTGGTGATCACCGGCGAAGCCGATGTGCTGCGCGACGAGGGTGAGGCCTACGCGGCCAAACTCCGCGAGGCCGGTGTGCCGGTCACCCAGGTGCGGTTCGGCGGCATCATCCACGACTTCGTGATGCTGAACGCGCTGCGCTCGACCCAGGCGGCGAACGCCGCGATCAAGCTGGCGCAGGACACCCTGCGCGCGGCATTGCACTGAATCCGGAGCCGCTATGACCATCGACCACGCCACCAGGAGCTGCGGCATCCCAAAGGTGTCGTCGCGGTCATCTCACCGTGGAACTACCCGCTGAGCATGGGCGCCGGCGACGCCATCCCGGCGCTCATGGCCGGCAATGCCGTCGTGCAGAAGCCGGACACCCAGACCGCGCTCACCGCGCTGTGGGCGCTGGATCTGATGCACGAGGCCGGACTGCCCCGCGGGGTATGGCAGATGGTGGTCGGCCGGGGCAGTTCCATCGGCACACCGCTGATGGACAACGCCGACTACATGATGTTCACCGGGTCCACCGCCAGTGGCCGGCAGATCGCCCGCGACGCCGGGGAACGACTGATCGGCGCCTCGCTCGAACTCGGCGGCAAGAATCCGATGCTCGTCCTCGACGACGCCGATATCGACCGCGCCGCGGAAGGCGCTGTCGCCGCGTGCTTTTCGTCGACGGGGCAGCTGTGCGTCTCCATCGAACGCATGTATGTCGCCGAAGCCGTCCACGATGAATTCGTCGCGGCCTTCGTCGACCGGACCGAGCGGCTGAAGATCGGCGCCGCCTACGACTACAGCACCGATGTCGGGTGCCTGACCAACCGGTCCCAGCTCGACATGGTCACCGCCCATGTCGAGGATGCGATCGCCAAGGGCGCGACCGTGCGCGCCGGTGGCCGGGCACGCCCCGATCTCGGGCCGCTCTTCTACGAACCGACCATCCTGACCGGTGTCACCCCGGACATGACACTCTACGACCACGAGACCTTCGGCCCGGTCGTGTCGATCTACCCCTACCGGGACGTGGACGAGGCGATCGCGCTGGCCAATGCCAGCGCCTACGGTCTCAATGCCAGTGTCTGGAGTGGTGACGGCGCGAAGGGCCGGGCGGTCGCGGCCCGCATCCACACCGGCACCGTCAATGTCAACGACGCCTACGCAGCCGCCTGGGGTAGCGTCGACGCGCCGATGGGCGGCATGGGCGATTCCGGACTCGGGCGCCGCCACGGCGCCGACGGCCTGCTGAAATACACGGAGCCGCAAACGGTTGCCCACCAGCGCCTCCTCGGGTTCACAGCGCCGTCCGGTGTCTCGGAGCGGGCCTGGGCAGCGATGCTGACGGTCCTGCTGAAGGTGCTGAAAAGGGTTGGAGCCCACTGAATCCCCCGCAAGGGCGCTGGCCGAGGCGTCGATCGACATCTCGGCCAGCACTTTTCGGCCCCGAAGACCCGCCAAAGCGTTCGGCCTGGAGATCGTCCACTGGCGGGGCGGGCCCGCGCGGTGATGGACAGGCCACGGCTGGTGCGCACGCGGATCGTGATCCACGGCTCGAATGTTGACGGCGCTAATTTCGAGAGTAATGTAAGCGGTGTACACATTACGGTGACCGAAAGGGGATGACATGTTCGCGGTGACACTCGACGGCTACGGCGGTCCGGAGGTCATGAAGTGGTCGCAGGTGGACGACCTACCGGCCCCCGGCCCGGGGGAAGTGACAGTGGACGTGGTGGCCGCGGGAGTGAACCGCGCCGACATCATGCAGCGCTACGGCCTCTACCCGCCGCCGCCGGGGGCCAGCGACATTCTCGGCCTGGAGGTGTCCGGCATCGTCGCCGAGGTCGGCACCGACGTGCAGGACTGGAAGCCGGGCGACGCGGTCTGCGCGCTGCTGTCCGGCGGCGGCTATGCCGAACGGGTCAACGTCCCCGCCACGCAGCTGCTGCCCGTGCCCGACGGAGTGAGCCTCACCGCGGCCGCCGCGCTCCCCGAGGCGGCCGCCACCGTGTGGTCGAATGTGGTGATGACCGCCGGTCTTCGCGCCGGCCAGACGCTGCTCGTCCACGGCGGCGGCAGCGGCATCGGCACGCACGCGATCCAGGTGGGCCGGGCGCTGGGCGCCCGCGTCGCGGTGACCGCCGGTTCGCAGTTCAAGCTGGATCGCTGCCGGGAACTCGGCGCGAACACCCTGATCAACTACCGCGATCAGGATTTCGTCACCGTCGTGACCGAGGAGTACGGCGGCGCCGACGTGATCCTCGACATCATGGGCGCCGGGTACCTGCAACGCAATGTGGACGCCCTGGCCACCGACGGCGACCTCACGATCATCGGCCTCCAGGATGGGGCGGTCGCCGAGCTGAATCTCGGTGTGATGCTGAGCAAACGGGCCTCGGTTCACGTGACGAACCTGCGTCGCCGTCCCGAATACGGCCTCGGATCCAAGGCCGAGATCATTTCCGACGTGCGCCGGCGGCTGTGGCCGCTGATTTCCGCGGGCACCATCGCGCCGGTCGTGTCCGCCGTGGTGCCCATCCACAATGCCTCCGAAGCGCACCCGCTACTGGATTCCGCCGATACCGTGGGCAAGGTGTTGCTGCAGGTGCGCAAGCCCTGAGGCGCCCCTCCCCCGCCGGCGAGCCCGGTCGCCTCGGCACACCCGCGGCCCGGATCAGGCGCCCGAGGGCTCGCTGGACGTGACCGTCGCGTCGAGCGCCGCGAAAACGGCGCTCCGGACGCGGCTTTCGACGGAATCGGCCTCGAACTTGCCGTGCAGGTACAGGAAGGCCAGGCCGTGGACCAACGCCCACAGCGCCGTCGCCAGGTCTTCCTCGCTGGCCGTGGGAAAGATCTGCCGCACAATCGATTTCACGTACTCGTGGATCGCGGTGGTCGCCGCCACCCGCTCCGGGCTGCTGGGATCGCACGGCTCGGAGAACATCACCCGGAAGAGCCCGGGCCGCGTCAGGGCGAACCGCACATAGGCGACCGCGATCTCGGCGAGGTCCGCGGCAGTGGCCGGCGCGGCGGCTGCGGCGACCAGTTGCGCGGTCAGTTCGCGATAACCCACGGCGGCGACGGCGGACAGCAGGGCATCGCGATCGGCGAAGTGGCGGTACGGCGCGGCGGTCGACACGCCTGCCCGCCGCGCGGCGGCGCGGAGCGAAAGCTCACCCGCACCGCCTTCCTCGAGGAGTTCCACAGCCGCGCGCACCAGCGCGCTGGGCAGATCGCCGTGGTGATACGGCGCGTTCGACGTTGCCATGGAACCAATTTAACAAGTGTTGACAGCGCTTACATCTCATCCTGGCGTTCGCGCCCGCATACCCGGCGGTCCATGTCAGCCCGACGTTGGCTTTGGTCGCCGATCAGGATGTGCAGGCTCGCGCACTGCGCTGCCGCACCCGGCACCTGAAAGCACGGCGCGCGAACCAGCCCGCCACACCCGCGATGTCGCCGGTCAGACCTCGAAGGTGACGCCGGTCAGCTGTTCGGAGACGGCCCACAGCCGCCGCTGCGCGGCCAGATCGTGAGATCGGTTGCTGGAGGCCACGACTCGCGGATATCCCCGGACCTCTCCGAGGCCATCGGGGCCGTAGTACTGGCCCCCGAGCACACCCGGATCGGTGGCGGCACGCAGTGTGGGCAGCGCGCCCTTCGCCGGGCTCTGTGTGACCAGCGGGGCCACCGCCGGTGCGAGCCACCGAATGACGGCCGGGGAGTTGCGCATCAGTTCCGTGTTCGAACCGCCCGGATGCGCGGCGACCGCAATAGTGTTGGCGCCGTGCGCGGTCAGTCGGCGCTGCAGTTCGTAGGTGAACATCAGGTTCGCCAGCTTGGACTGGCCGTAGGCGGCGACCCGGTCGTAGGACCGCTCCCACTGCAGGTCGTCGAAATGGATCTTGCCGCGGAGGCGATGCGCGAGGCTTGCCACCGTGACCACCCGGGAGTTCGGGGTCTTCAGCAACAGGTCGAGGACCAGCCCGGTCAGGGCGAAGTGCCCGAGATGGTTGGTACCGAATTGCAGCTCGAATCCGTCCGCTGTGTTCTGCCGAGGCGGGTACATCAGGCCGGCATTGTTGATCAGGAGATCGATCCTCGGATGCGCGGCGCGCAGCTCCGCGGCGGCCGCGCGGACCGATTCGAGCGAGGCCAGGTCGAGGGCGAGCACGCTCAGGCGCGCGCCGGGCACGATTTCGGCGATCCGGGCAACGGCCTGTTTGCCCTTCTCGACGTCACGGACCGCCAGCACCACCGACGCTCCGTGCGCCGCCAGCACGCGGGCGGTCTCGAAGCCCAGTCCGGTATTGGCTCCGGTGACGACCGCGAGCCGGTCCTGCTGTTCGGGGACATCGTTCTCGGTCCACTTGTGCGCCATGGTTCCTCCGCTGCGGGAATCAATCGAATTAAGGACCACCGGTCTCTTAACCGGTTAGGACCCACAGTAAGAGACCGCCGGTCTCTAGTCAATGAAACGGTGGTCGGTACCATCGGTGCGTGGGATTCCAGAGAGCGCGCACCCAGGAACAGCGGGAGGTGCGCCGCAGCACGATTCTGGATACCGCCGCGGCCATGCTCGATGACATGCCGGTCGCCGATCTGACCCTCAACGCGCTCAGCCGCCGCGTCGGGTTGGCGAAATCGAATGTGTTGCGCTACTTCGAATCTCGCGAGGAGATTCTGCTCGAACTGCTCGATCGGGGATTCCGCCGGTGGCTTGCCGAGTTGGCGGACGAATTGCCCGACGCCATCGATCCGCACCTGCCGGTGGAGGAACGGATCGATCGGCTCGCGGCTGTCCTCAGTTGTTCGCTGCAGGACCACACCGCGTTCTCCGATCTGGTGAGCGCGCAGGCGGGCGTGCTCGAGCACAATGTGTCGGTCGACGTTGTCGTTCGATACAAGCGCTCCACCCTCGAGAACCTCACCATCCTTGCCGACCGTGTCCGTCAAGTGGTGCCGGAACTCGGCGACAAGGCGTTGACGATCTGCCTGATGGGCGTGGCCATGGTCGCAGGGCTGTACGCCCATGCCCGGCCCTCGCCGAGCACGGTGGCGGCCTACGATGCCGACCCCGGCCTGGCCGCACTTCGCATCGATGTGTGCGCCGCGCTCGAAGAATCCCTGGCGACACTGATGACCGGTGTTCTGCATCGTCCGAACGGCTCGAAATATCGTCCGCGCGAACCGAAATGAAGACTCCGGGCGTTATGCGCCGATCCCCGATTCGCGGTTCCTGCGGTAAGTGAGCAGCCACCAGGCCACGATCAGATCGTCGGTGCGGTCGAGGTTCAGGCCGGTGATCTCGGCGAAGCGCAGCAACCGGTTTCGGACGGTATTGCGGTGGAGGTAGAGCTTCGCGGCGGTTTCGTCGATACGACGGTCGCAGTCGAGGTACGCCTCCACCGTGGCCGCCACCTCGGCGCCCGCGCTGTGACGCAACAGCGGCGCGAGGTGCTTCGCGGCGAGCACGTCGACCGCCTCGTCGGGATACGCGAGCAACGGTAGCGGGCCCAGCGTCGCCAGATCGACCAGCCCGGTCCGATCGTTGCGGGCGGCGAGGTCGAGGGCCTGGCGGGCGTGGCGATAGGACAGCGGAGCCTCGGTCAGCGGCACCGAGGGCCCCAGGGCCACCGTCCCCGCCGGGGGCGGGTCGTCCGGTGTGTGCGGGAGCAGGGCGACCAGGTGGCGGTCGATGACGGTGTCGACGACCGGCAGTTTCGATGTCGATCCGCGTGCGCGCAGGTAAGCGAGGAGTTCGGAGGCGGCTTTCGTCTCATCCCAGGCGACGTAGGCGACGTGGTAGCGGTGATCCGGATCCACCCGGTGGTGCCCGGCCTCGGCGGCGATCGCCGAAGGGGACAGGCTGCCGTCGACCAGACGGCGCAGGAAGTCCGCGCGCCGGGTGGCGCCGTCGATGGCGCGGTCCTGCAGGACCATGTGCACCGCGGTGGCCGAGGCGGTTGCCCACTCCCACATGAGGTCCTGCATGGCGTCGATCTCGGCCGCCGGTATCTCGGCGGCGACCGCGCGCTCACGGACGATCGCGAATATCCGGCGTGCCCCGATCTGGATGCTGTGTGCGACGAGTTCGAGCGGGATCTGCTGGTCGGCCCACACGCGAGCCAGGGCGGCCAGCTCATCGAAACTCGACGCCGCCAGATCCGTGCGCAGGTGACGGACCGCGATCTCGAGCACGGCACGCGTGTTCTGCTCGATCGAGTCGGGGTCGACCTGGTCATAGACGGGAATGCTGTCGCGGTACAGGCGGGTGAGGTCCGCCGAGATCTGGCGCAGTTCCGGGTCGGCCGCGGAGATCATCGACGCTATCCGGGCGGCGGTTTCCCTCCGGCCCGGCCCGAGCGGAACCGCCGGCCGGTCTGTGTTCACCATCGCGAGTTCCTCGTCAGCTCACCCGTATGCATATGCACACCCAATGTGGTTCTCATGCCCATTCAACTGATATTCGGACCCCACCAGAATGGCATATGCACATCTTGCCTCAGGAAGTCGAGGAGTCATGGACTTTGCACCCAGCGCTCGCGCTGCCGATCTTGTCGAGCGCGTACGCCGTTTCGTGGACGACGAGATCCTCCCCGTCGAGCCCGGGTATCACCGGGAGCTCGCCGCGGTGCGCGACGCGGGTGGGGATCCGTGGCAGCCATTGCCGATGCCGGCCGAGTTGCGGGCCAAGGCCCGTTCGGAGGGCCTGTGGAATCTGTTCCTGCCGGCCGCGCACGCGGGTGAGTACGCCGCACGATTCGGCACCGACGGTGGTGCGGGCCTGACCAACACCGACTACGCGCCGATCGCCGAGGTCACCGGGCGATCGTTCCTGGCCCCGCACGTATTCAATTGCAACGCACCCGATTCGGGAAACATGGAAGTCCTGTTGCAGTACGGGGATCAGGCTCAGCGCGATCGCTGGCTGGAGCCCCTGCTCGACGGCAGGATTCGCTCGGCGTTCGCGATGACCGAACCCGGCGTCGCGTCCTCCGACGCGACGAACATGGCGGCCACCGCGGTGCTCGACGGAGACGAGGTCGTCCTCAACGGCCGGAAATGGTGGACCACCGGTATCGGCCATCCGGACTGCGAGGTCATTCTCTTCATGGGTTTGACCGATCCGGACGCCGGCAAGCACCGCCGGCACACCATGGTGATCGTCCCCCGCGACACCCCCGGTGTCCGCGTCGAGCGGATGCTGCCCACGATGGGCCGATACGACGAGCCCTTCGGGCACGGCGAAGTCTCGTTCACCGATGTTCGTGTGCCGTCGTCCCATACCCTGCTCGGCCCCGGCCGGGCCTTCGAGATCGCGCAGGGGCGGCTGGGTCCCGGCCGCGTGCACCACTGCATGCGCCTGATCGGACTCGCCGAGTCCGCCCTCGAGGCGGCCTGCCGTCGCGCTCTCGATCGCACCGCATTCGGAAAACCGTTGGCGAACCTCGGCGGCAACCGCGAGCGGATCGCCAAGGCGCGCATCGCCATCGACTCCGCACGGCTGCTGGTGCTCAATGCCGCATGGAAACTCGACACGGTCGGCGCGTTCGGTGCGCTCAGTGAGATCAGCCAGATCAAGGCGCATGTGCCGGCGGTCGCGCAGGACGTCATCGACTTCGCCGTGCAAATCCACGGCGGCGCAGGCATATCCGACGACTTCCCGCTTTCCGCGGCATGGACGGCCGCGCGGGCGATCCGGCTGGCCGACGGGCCCGACGAGGTGCACCTGGACCTCGTCGGACGTGTCGAACTCGCCAAATACGCCGAGCGCCGGTGAGAGAACCCGAGAAAGCGAGACCACATTCCATGAGCAAGGGCACGATCATCATCACCGGAGCCAGTTCCGGTCTGGGCGAGGAGATGGCGCGCCAGTTCGCCGCGCGGGGGTACGACCTCGGGCTGTGCGCAAGGCGTGTCGATCGTCTCACCGCACTGAAGGATGAACTCGCCGAGGCCCATCCGGGCATCCGGGTCGAGATCGCGGCCCTCGATGTCACCGATGACGACGCCGTGCGGGCTACTTTCGGAGTCTTCCGCGCGGCGTTCGGGACCATCGATCGGGTCATCGTCAATGCCGGCAGTGGTCTGGGCGCGGCGCTGGGGACCGGCGGCGCCGCAGCCAACCGCAGCACGGCGATGACCAACTTCGTCGGCGCGCTGTCGCAGAGCGAACACGCGCTGGAGATCTTCCGTGCGCAGCAGCGCGGCCATCTGGTGCTGATCTCGTCGTTCTCGGCGGTGCGGGGGATGCGGCGCTCGATGACCGTCTATGCGGCCAGCAAGGCCGGGGTGGCGGCGCTGGCCGAGGGACTGCGCTCCGAACGCATTCCCGGCGTGGATATTTCGCTGATTCTGCCGGGATACATCCGCTCCGAGATCAATGCCGCGGCCGCGGACCGCACCACATTCATGGTCGACACGGTGCCCGGTGTCGCGTCCATGGTCGCCGCCATCGAGGCTCGCCGAGCCGTTGCGTATGTCCCGAGCTGGCCGTGGGTTCCGCTCGCGGTGGCCATGAAGGTGCTGCCCCTGTCGATCGTGAGGAAGCTGACATGACGTCGACTCCCGGCCCGACGCGGACGGAGGCCCGACAGGTGCGGTCCGAGGACGCCTTCGACGTGGACGCACTGGCCGCCTGGCTACGTACTCAGGTCGCCGACGAAACACTGAGCGGTATCCCCGCGGTGCGCCAGTTCTCCGGTGGCGCTTCGAATCTGACGTACCTGCTGGAGTACCCGGGCCGCGACCTCATTCTGCGGCGGCCCCCGGCCGGGCGGCACGGCGAAGGGGCGCACGACATGGCCCGGGAGTACCGCGTGCAGACCGCGCTCGGGCCGGTGTTCGACTACGCGCCGTCGACCGTCGCGCTGTGCGAGGACCCCGAAATTCTCGGGGCCCCTTTCTATCTGATGGAACGGCTCGACGGCATCATCCCCCGCAAGGAGTTCCCCCCGGACCTGGAGCTCACCACGCTGCAAGTCGGCAAGCTGTGTACGAACGTTCTCGACGTCCTGGTCGATCTGCACACGATCGATCCCGAGGCGGCGGGGCTGAGCTGGATGTCGAAGGGGCCCGGCTACGTCGCCCGCCAGGTGGCGGGCTGGTCGAAGCGCTACCGCCGGGCCAGGACCTGGAATGTGGGTTCGTTCGAATCGGTGATGGCATGGCTGGCCGCCGATCAGCCGCCCGATCGCGGGGCCGTGCTCATCCACAACGACTTTCGTTTCGACAACATCGTCCTCGACCACTCCGATCCGACCCGGCCCATCGGGCTGCTCGACTGGGAGATGGCCACCATCGGGGATCCGCTGATGGACCTCGGCAGCGCGCTCGCGTACTGGGTCCAGCAGGACGACGGCCGGGCGTTCAAGTTCTTCCGTCGCCAGCCCACCCACACCCCCGGCATGCTGACGCGCCGAGAGGTCGTCGAATACTACTGCCGGCGAACAGGAATCGGTCTCACCGATCGCGAATGGGCCTTCTACGAGGTCTTCGGCCTGTTCCGGCTGGCGGTCATCTGCCAGCAGATCTACTTCCGGTACCACCACAGGCAGACCACCAATCCGGCATTCCGGTTCTTCGGGCTCGCTGCCGTCCTGCTGGAACGCCGCTGCCGCAAGATCATTCACAGGAACAGGTGACATGACCGTCGACTTTCCCGAGGCGTCCGGCGCACGCCCCACCACCCCGACCCTGACCCGGATCCTGGCCGATGCCGCGCACCCCGCCGCGCCTCAGCTGGTGCCGCGGATTCGTCGAAACCGGGCGTGGCGCACCGACTACGCCGCGTTGCTCGCGGAACTGACCAGCGCCTCGGCCGGAAGTTCAGAGGTCGCGCATGCGGTCGCGGCACGGGGACTCACATCGGCCCGACGAAACATGGTCTGGCGCAAGGGCACGGTGGATATTCCGCTGTCCGACCTGGATCTCGCGACCGGTGCGGTCTGGCAAGCCGATACGGCCACCGTCACCGGCCGCAACCGCCCGGTGACGCAGCTACGGATTCCCTACCGCGGCCGACAGCTGAGCGGCGCCGATCTGCTCGGGCAACTCGACAGCTGGGTTGCCGAGGGTGTCGCCGAACCCTCGTTCCGCGCGGCCATCGGCCGGGTGGTGGCCAATCCGCAGTGGCTGTCGGTGCCCGGCCGCAGCATCGTGCTGCTGGGCGCCGGGGCCGAGCTCAGCCCGCTGACCACGCTGTCCGCGTGGGGTGCCGACATCCTCGCCGTCGATGTGGCGGGCCGTGATCTGTGGCAGCGGATCGGCGAAACCGCCCGCAGCGGCGCGGGCACGGTCCGGTGGCCGCTGCGCCCCGACGGCACTCCGGGCTTGGACCTGGCCACCGAGCTGCCCGAGCTGAGTACCTGGCTGACCGCCGAAAGCCATGAGCTGCCACTGGTTCTCGGCATGTACGCCTACGCCGATCGCGGCGCGCACGTCCGTATCACAATGGCCGCCGACCTCCTGGCCACCTATCTGTCCGGGCTCGATGCGCGGACCGCGCTCGCCTACCTCGCCACCCCCACCGACGCCTTCGTCGTCCCTCGCGAGGTCGTGGACGCCGGGGTGAGCGCATGGCGTGGACGCGGGTGGCCGAAATACCTGGACAGCGTGGCCCGCTCGGTATCGCGAGGCACGCTCTTCCGGCCGCCGTATGCCACGACACACGAGGACGGGACCGGGCTCGCCGATGTTCTCGTGCCCCAGCAGGGACCCAGCTATGCGCTGGCCAAACGCCTCCAGCGCTGGCGCGGCATCACCGCGGAACGCGACGGTCAGCTCGTCTCGTTCAATGTCGCGCCCGCGTCGTGGACCCGTTCGGTCACCAAGAATCGCGCACTGGCTGCCGCCTACGGGGGCGCGCACCACTTCCGGGTCGAGGTGTTCGAACCCGACACCTGCCGCGTACTGATGGCCGCCCTGCTGGTCCACGACCTGCACCGGCCGCCGACACCGCGGCCGCACCCGGAAGCGCTGTTCAGCGACCAGGCACTGCACGGCGGATTGTGGCGTGCCGCCTACGAACCCAGATCCGCACTCGGCTTCGCCGCCTTGCTGGGAGCCCTGCGCCCGGGGCCACAACGCTGACCCTCTGCGCTGTCTCGCGAGATCGGTGTCAGCGGCGACCACTGGACCTGTGACGTTGTGGCGCTGACGGTTTCGTGGACGGCTGTGCGTGATGAGGCG
This sequence comes from Nocardia sp. NPDC004123, assembly GCF_053603795.1. NCBI lineage: Bacteria > Bacillati > Actinomycetota > Actinomycetes > Mycobacteriales > Nocardiaceae > Nocardia > Nocardia sp. NPDC004123. The sequence goes on along the minus strand of NZ_JBSGGG010000004.1, from coordinate 320,629 downwards.
CTCTGTCGTGACGGCCCAGGTTCACACGAACGGTCATTGCATGGGAGTTTCCCCGGACTCCTGTGGTTGCCGTGCGGCGATCTGCTCCTGTGCCCACTGCGCCCATTCTCGGTTCATCGTCCAGAAGCGCTGCCCCCACTCCAAGGCCAGTCGCCCGTTGGCGGAGAAATCGTCGCCGGTCCATTCGGTCGCGCGCTCCATCGCCGCCAATTCGTCTTGTCCTGCACGGGATCGCTCCTCGATGCCGGCGAGATGGTCCAGAGCCTGGCGCCGGGAGAGGAAGCCCAGGAAGAACACCCGCAGCAGCATCTCGTTCCGCGCGGGCGTCTTCGATTCGGATGCGACGAGCCAGTTCTCGAGTTCGGCGTCCCCGGCGGGGGTGAGCGCGTATTCCTTGCGCCGGCGTGGACCCTCTTCGGAGGCCGTGATCAAGCCTTCGCCGGCGAGCTTCGTCAGCTCCGTATACACCTGGGTCTGCGATGCGGACCACACGCTGTCCAGCGATCCGGCGAACCGCTGCAGCAGGTCGTAGCCACTGGCCGGTCGGTCCGCCAGCAGGCCCAGCAGGGCATGTCTGAGGCTCATGCCGCCAGTCTATATTGCGGCCTTGACATGTCGGCACCGGAATATCACTATTGGCTGACATTCCGGTACCGGACTATCCGCATCCAACATATCGAAGTGACATCTCCGAGGAGCCAGCCAGTCATGTCCTACCTGCGTACTTTCGCCCCCTGGATCGTCTATGCGGTCGTGCCGGCACACCATTGGCAGTGGGCCGCCCTGATCGCCGCGTGCCTGTCGCTGATCGAGATCGCGCGGCTGTTGCGGGCCGGGCGGGATGTCACCGCGATGGTCATCGACATCGGCACAGCGGTGTTCTTCATCGCGCTGACGATCCTCGCGTTCACCGACCCCAACACTCCACTGCACCCGTACTCACCTGCGATTTCCAGTGGTGTCCTGATGCTCGTCGCGGGTATTTCGATGCTCGTCGGCACGCCGTTCACCCTGCCGATCGCCAAGCAGTCGACGCCGCCGGAACTGTGGTCGAACCCAGAGTTCATCCGCGTCAATTACGTCATCACCACCGCGTGGACCGTCAGTTTCACCATCGGGTGCATCGCCCTCGCAGTGCTGGCACACACCGATGGCCCGCGGACCGCAGTCCAGGTCGCGGCCTTCGCGATCCCAGCCGTGTTCACCATCCGCTACAGCGCGCATGCGCAGGCCGCGGCCCAGCGCGCCAACCCATCCGCCGCCTAGCCCGCCGGCAATCCCTTCGCTCATGCACCCGGGCGGTACACCACCCGGGTGCACGCGCCACAGCCGCGCGGCCTCGGCGGTCTGCACGCTGACGCCGAACACCGTCATCGGCTCGGCATCGGCGACCAGAACCGGCTCGCCCCGGCGCGCGGCCTCCAACCCGACAGCCCATGCGGCGCTACGGCTCTCGGCGGACTTCGAGTGGGTTCTTGTCGAACCGCAATCCACGCCACGATGGATGCCTGAGTCGGGCGTCGCTGGTCCAGCCGGTGAAGGTCACCTCGCCGACCAGTTCGGGTTCGACCCAAACCGCGTCGGGCACGCGAGCCGCGACGGAAGGCGTGTTGCGTTGCAGCGGTTGGAGTTTCGCACTCAGGTCGTCGAGTGTTGCCTGAGTGAAGCCGGTGCCGACGTTACCGATGTAGGTGAGTTCGCCCGTGTCGTCGTGAACTGCCATCAGTAGTGAGCCGATGTGACCGGCCCGCTGCCCGGCGCCCGGGCGCCAGCCGACGATGACGACTTCCTGATCACGGACATTCTTGACCTTGATCCAGAGCGGGCTGCGCCGCCCGGGCAGATAGGGACCGTCGAGGCGTTTGCACACGATGCCTTCCAGCCGCAGGCGTCGTGATTCGTCGAGCACCGCCGCACCGGGACCCTGCAGGCGGGGTGGTGTCTGCCAGTGCGGTCCGCGTAGGTCGAGTTGTTCGAGTAATTCCCGCCGCTGCCGGTAGGGCAGGTCGATCAGCGAGCGATCACCGACGTGGAGCAGGTCGAAGATCATGTAGGTGGCCGGGGTCGTAGTGGCCAGGGATCGAATCATGGCCGGGTTGCGCTGATGCATCCGCGGCTGAAGCGCTTCGAAGGAGGATCGTCCGTCCTCGGCGAGCGCAACGATTTCGCCGTCCACGACGAAGGCGGGGCTCGAGGGCCCGAGCGCGGCGAGTTCCGGCCAGGCCGCGGTGATGTCCTTGTCGTTGCGGGACATCAGCCGCAGACCATCGCTGACGTAGCAGATGGCGCGAATGCCGTCGAACTTGACTTCGTAGTTCCATCTCGCGTCATCGTGGGGAACCACGCCGGCCGTGGCCAGCATCGGCGCGTACCGCGGCAGCCCGGTCACCTCCGTCTCACTGCCATCGCCGGTCCTCTCGCGAACTCGAACGTTGCGTCTTGACAGCTGCTCGAATAATACCGACCGGCAGGCTTTTTCAAGTGCTCTCAGCGACGAAGGCACTCGCCCAGCCCTCGAAGCAGCCGACCTCGCACCCACGAAATCGTGTGTCGCGAGGCCAATGTGGGTTGTCAGTGGCTGGCGCTGACGCGGCCGATCAGCTGTCCGAACAAGATCGCCTGCGCGCGACGCGGCATAGGGCCCGTACCGCGCCTGCAGGTTCTTCATGACGATCTCCCTCGATGGAAGAATTTGGCTCTATCAGGCCAATCGAGTGCTGACAAAAATGGAATGTCAATTCCAGAAAGTGCGATATCGTGAAGGTCATGAGCAGCACGAAGCCACGGCGCCTGACACCGAAGGGCGAGCAGACGCGGCAACGGATCGTGGTGGCGGCGGCGCAGTTGATGTTCGAGCACGGTGTCGCCGCGACCACCGTCGAGGACGTACGCGATGCCGCCGGGGTGAGCAACTCGCAGGTCTACCACTACTTCACCGACAAGAACGCACTGATCCGCGCGGTGATCGCCTACCAGAGCGACACCGTCGTCGGCGGGCAGGAACCCATGTTCGCCCGCTTGGACACCATCGACGGTTTCCGGGCCTGGCGCGACTTCCTCGTCGCGCACCAGCGGCGGATGCATTGCCGGGGCGGCTGCCCCCTGGGTTCCCTGGGTAGTGAACTGGCCGAGATCAATTCCACTGCCCGCGCCGATGTCGCCACCGCGTTCCGTCGCTGGGAATCCGGGGTTCGGTCCGGGCTGCGGTCCATGGCCGAGGCCGGTCGCCTGGATCCCGCCGCCGACCCGGACAAACTTGCCACCACCACCCTGGCCGCGCTGCAGGGCGCGCTGCTGCTGACCCAGCTGCAACGCGACACCGCGCCACTGGAAATCGCCCTGGACACGATGATCGACCACATCGCGTCGCGCACCCGGCCCGCCTCGGACGGCGCGCAGAAAAGTGGCATTGATATTCCAATCTCTTCTAGGTAGGACTGGAGCAGCGAATCCATTTTCGCCGAGCACCGGGCCGAATAAGCCGGGTGCTTGCCTCCTCGCTTCCACTGCCTGGAAAGGGACGGATGTGACCAGCACGAACACCACCATCGCCCAGCGCGTCGAGCTCATGCACCAGTCCATGGCCGGCCAGATCCCCGAGAGCGCCTTGGCCGCCTTCGGCGCCGAGCAGGCCGGCCTCGCCAGTGACGGGGTCCCCGGGGGCGTCGCACAGGCGGGAACCGCGATGCCGGACGCCGACCTCCTCGACGTGCACGGCAACCCCACCAGCCTGTACGCGGCCCTCGCCGGGAAGCCGGCGGTCCTCGTCATCTACCGCGGTGCCTGGTGCCCCTACTGCAACCTGGCTCTACGGGCATACGAAGAGCAACTGGCGCCGACCCTGACCGAGCGCGGCATCGGTTTGATCGCACTCAGTCCGCAGAAGCCCGACGGCTCGCTGACCATGGCGGAGAAGAACGACCTGACCTTCACCGTGCTCTCCGATCCCGGGAACCAGATCGCCCGAGCACTCGGCGTCCTCACCGCACCCACCGACCGGGTCCGCGAAGCCCAGCGAAGCCTCGGCCTGGATCTGCCGACATTCAACGCCGACAACGGATACGGCCTGCCGATGCCGACGGTGCTGGTCATCGACGGCGACAGAACAATTCGCTGGATCGACGTCCACCCCAACTACGCCACCCGCACCGAAACCACCGACATCCTCACCGCACTCGACATTCTCGACTGACTGCCCGCACCGATCCTGCGCGGGATCGGTCTGCAGGCGTACCCCACCGCCGCCATGACCGGGGGAACGCGACGGTGCGCTTGATGCGGATAGGCCGGCGGCGAATCATGCTGTGGGACTTCCTATCCGGCCGCCGTCGCTACGCAGCCGATATCCCGCGCCGCGCACGGTCTCCAGCGATATCACGCCGAACGGACGGTCGATCTTTTCCCGTAGCCCGCGGATATGGACGTCCACGACGTTGGAGCGCGATTCGTAGGCGAAATCCCAGCAGTGCTCGGTGAGCAGTTCCCGGGTCAGCACCGCGCCGGGCTGCCGCGCGAACATCTCCAGCAGTGCGTATTCCTTTGCGGTGAGCACGATTTCAGCGTCACCGCGCCAGCATCGTCGTGCCGCGGTATCGATGCGAAGATCGCCGACCCGCAGCACCGCCGGTCGCGGGACCGGACCGCGGCGGATCAGGGCCCGCAACCGGACGAACAGCTCGTCGAGATGAAACGGTTTGGTGAGGAAGTCGTCGGCACCGTCGTCGAGGCCCGTGACCCGGTCGCGCACGGCGCCGCGCTTGGTCAGCATCAGCACCGGCACCCAGATGCCCTCGTTCCGCAATCGCCGGCACACCTCGAACCCCGAGAATCCGGGCAGCATCGCATCCAGCACGACCGCGTCGTAGGCGCGGCTGGCGGCCGCACCGTAACCATCGGGTCCATCCGCCGCGACATCGACGGCGTACCCCTCCTCGGTCAGCCCACGCCGCAGCAGCCGCGCCATCTTCGGGTCGTCCTCGACCACCAGCACCCGCATATGGATCAACCTCCCGCCCGCACTCTCGGCATCGGCAACGCCGGGCAACCCCGGCACGAAAGTCCATCCCGTTCATGACCACGCCCACACCGCGCCTCCGGAACGCAGCGAGTTGATCTTCATGAATGCTTCATCTTCGCGGCGTAGACCAAGATCGACAAGGCGTGATGTCACGATCTGCCGGGCGGACGCCGCCCGGCATGCCCAAGGAGACCGGTCATGGCACGGATCCGACGCCACACATCCGCCCTCGCCGTCCAGGCGAACGCGGCCGACGAGCGCTATCGTCTCGCGGCGTTCATCAAACGGTCGATCAACAAGGTCTTCCCCACGCACTGGTCGTTCCTGCTCGGTGAGATCGCCCTGTACAGCTTCATCATCCTGGTGCTGACCGGCGTCTATCTGACGCTGTACTTCGATCCGTCGATGACCGACGTGGTCTACAACGGGCCGTATCAGCCGCTGCGCGGAGTCACGATGTCCCGGGCCTACGAATCCACCCTGAACATCTCCTTCGAAGTCCGTGGCGGCCTGTTCATCCGTCAGGTCCACCACTGGGCCGCACTGCTGTTCGTCGCCTCGATGATCGTGCACCTGTTCCGCGTCTTCTTCACCGGCGGGTTCCGCAAACCACGCGAGGCCAACTGGGTGATCGGCGCCATCCTGTTGATCCTGGCCATGTTCGAGGGCTTCTTCGGCTATTCGCTGCCCGACGATCTGCTCTCGGGCACCGGGCTGCGGCTGGCCTTCGGCGGCATCACGATGGGCCTGCCCGTCATCGGCACCTGGCTGCACTGGATGCTCTTCGGCGGCGACTTCCCCGGCGACATCATCGTGCCCCGCATGTTCATCACCCACGTGCTGCTGATCCCCGGCATCATGCTCGCCCTGATCGCCGCTCACATCGCCCTGGTCTGGTATCAGAAGCACACGCAATACCCCGGTCCGGCACGAACCGAACGCAACGTGATCGGCACTCGGATCGTGCCGGTCTTCTCCCTGGACCAGGGCGCGTTCTTCGCGTTCACGCTGGCCGCGCTGGCACTCATGGGCGGCCTGCTGCAGATCAATCCGATCTGGAACCTCGGCCCCTACAACCCCTCCCAGGTGTCGGCGGGATCGCAACCGGACTTCTACATGATGTGGACCGAGGGTCTGGCCCGCACCATGCCACCGTGGGAACTGTATCTGGGCCGCTACACCATCCCCGCCGCATTCTGGGTCGCCCTCATCATGGGCCTGATCTTCGCGGTGCTGATCGTCTATCCGTGGATCGAGAAGCGCCTCACCGGCGACACCGCCCGCCACAACCTGCTGCAACGTCCCCGGGATGTGCCGGTGCGCACCGGCATCGGTGCCATGTCCATCACCACCTATGTGATCCTGACCTTGATGGGCGCCAACGACATCATCGCCTACAAGTTCCACATCTCCCTCAACGCAACCACCTGGGCGGGACGCATCGGCATCCTGCTGCTGCCGCCGCTGGCCTACTTCATCGCCTACCGGATCTGCGTCGGATTGCAGCGAGCCGACCGGACCGTACTCGAGCACGGCATCGAAACCGGCGTTATTCGTCGCCTCCCCCATGGCGAATACATCGAGCTGCACCAAGCACTCGGCCCCGTCGACGACCACGGCCACCCAATCCCATTGGACTACCAGGGCGCACCGGTGCCGAAGAAGATGAACCGACTCGGGATCGCCGGCAGACCCGGCAGCGGCAGCTTCTTCGTCGCCGACCCACCCGACCAAGTCGCGGCCCTCCGCCAGGCCGACCACGCCGCCGAATCGGCCCAGCTGACAGTCCTACGGACCTACCAGCAGCGCATCACGGCACAGGAACAGTCCACGGACGGGACACCGGATGGCCGTGTGCCGACAGACTCCGCGGACGGGACTCGCCGGACAACCCACCGGTCCGGGGTTTGACCAGCGGATGAACGGGCATTGCCCCACTATGTTCACAATCATCGGGCTCATCGCTCTGCTGGGTGCTGTGACCGTGGGCGTGGCCGGGATCCAGGCCAACAGCGGTGGCGCACATGCGCTTCCCAATGGCTTCGCCGTTTTCGACCACACCTATCACGGATCCGCCGGGCTGCTGTTCGCCTACGGAATCCTGATCGGCGCGATCGGCACGGCGGGATTCATCCTCACGCTGGCCGGAATCTGGACCACGTCGCGGCGCGGCACGGTCGCGCGGCGCGAGCTGCGCCGGTCGCGGCGCGAGATGGCAGCGGCGCGAAAGGAACTCGCGAAACCGGCACCGGCGGCCACGGCGGCGCGTAACGTGAAGCAGCCCCGAAAGCAGGCGGTTCCCATGGCCGAGACGACGCCGAAACGTGTATTCGCGAAGCCGAATTGGTCGGTCAACCGCTTCCTCAACCGTCCGGGGACACCCGCGAAAACCGAATCCGCCGCCAAATAGGACTCCGGTCCGCAGAGGACAATCGAATGCTCGCCGTGCTCGGCCTCGCGTTGCTCGACGCGGGCTGGCTCATCGCCACCCCGGCCCTCACCGCCCTCGGCATCATCGTGCTGACCGTGGCGCTGATCCGCTGGCTGCTGGGCGCACCCGCCCGCTACCTCGCCCATCCCCGATACTGATCGGAACCGACTGCACCGACCGGGATTCGCCCGGTCGGCTAGCGTCGCTGACATGACGGTGACGGTGCTGGTTCCCGACGACCATGGTTTCGCGACGATCTCCCGGCTCGAGGGGGCGCGGCCGGTGCGCTACACCCTCGGCGCGCCGCTGCCCGCCGGGGCGGACGCGGCGGAGGTGCTGGTGCCCGCCTTCCTGGCCGGCCGGCCGAAGAGCCTGGCGCTGGCGCGGTCGCTGCCGAAGCTGCGGCTGGTGCAGCTGCTGACCGCGGGCGCCGAGGCCTGGGTGGGCGAGCTGCCGGATCAGGTGATGATCTCGACGGCCCGGGGTGCGCACGGGGCGAGCACCGCCGAGTGGACGATCACCGGATTGCTCACGGTCTACCGGGAATTCACCGAATTCGCCGTGGCCCAGCGCGAGCACCGCTGGATTCAGCACCGCACGGACACCTTGCACGGCAAGCGAATCCTGATCATCGGTGCGGGTGATCTGGCGACGGAATTGCGCCGCATGCTGCTGCCGTTCGACACCACAGTCGAACTGGTCGGGACGCAGGCCCGGGAGGGCGTGCACGGCGTCGGCGAAATCCCCGACCTGCTCCCGCATTTCGATGCGGTCGTGCTCATGGTTCCGGTCACCACGGCCACCATCGGCATGGTCGACGCGGCGTTCCTGGCCCGCATGCCCGACCGCGCGATTCTCGTCAATGCCGCCCGCGGCCCCGTGGTGCGGAGCGACGACCTGCTGGCCGAACTGCAATCCGGCCGGCTGCGCGCCATCCTCGACGTCACCGATCCGGAACCGCTGCCCGCCGGCCACCCGCTGTGGGACGCACCGGGCCTGCTGCTCACCCCGCACGTCGGCGGCAGCAGCAGCGGAAACCTGCAGCGCGGCTGGGCCATCGCCACCGCGGAGATCGCACGCTACCTGGCGGGCGAGCCGCCACAGAACCTCATCAACGGCGAATACTGAACCGGCGCAGCCGATCCCACCCCGCTACAGGGTGTCCTTCCCGATCGGCCGATTGATGCCACGCCACTCACGCTCCCAGCGCGCATAGCGTCTGGCGTCGAACACCGTGCCCGTGAACCACACGGTCGCGGCGGCCGCACACCACGTCTCGACCAGTACCGCGAGCCCGGTCCCGATCCCCTCGGCGGCCGCGGCTCCCGGCCGTGCGGGCGCCTGCGTCGGCTGCCCGTTCTTGATCCAGACCGTCACCGTGGCCCCGGCGACCTGCGGCCCGGGCACGTCCACGGTGGCGGTCTCGGTCTTGCCGTCGCTGTTCCACTGCACGGGCGCCTGATACCGCGCCTGATTGCCCGCGTAATGATCCGAATCCGGCAGCCGCACGGCATCCGCGGTCTCGGTGGCCGTCACCCTGACCTTCCCCGCATCCTGCGCCGCGATCCGATCCTGCGCGCCGGTATAGCTCACGCTCCCCACCGCCCCCGCCACCGGCACCGCCGCGGCCACGACCACCACGGCCACCGCCCGCAGCACCACCTCGGCCCGATCCGAGACACGCAGCAGCGGATTCCGGTTCCACGGCCGCACCCGCCAGAGCCGAGTCGGCAACGAAGGACGCATCGACACCTGGACCGCCTCTCTCCACGCGCCGTCGTACCGCTTACATAGGTAGCTCTACCCCATTCGATACGCCACCAACCGGCCGAACGTCAAGGTCAGCGCGTCGTGACTCCGCCACGGACCAGCCAAATCCCACGTCACACACACATCGGCGGCCGAAGCGCACCTCCACTGGTCGACGACCCGGTCCAGCGGCGGCCGGAAGTTGCTCGGGCGTTCCCGCGCGAGCAGCTCCCGGCGCGCCTGCGGGTCGACGGCGTGCGCCATTTCCGCGCTTCGCCGCACGGTGAACGCGTCGATGCCACGGCACCTGGCCTGCTCGGTGTATTCGTCGATGACGCACAGTGATTCACGGTTCGGAACACGGACCTCGGCCCGTTCACCGGCCGCTCTCCGGCGTTCGACATCGAGTTCGATGGCAGCGAAGCCGACGAGAGGCGACGAACGCGACTTCGTCGCTGTTTACAGCCGGTGGCCTGGCACGAATTCGTAGGTGTCGAGCACCAGGCCGTCACCGATCTTTCGTGTGTCGACCAGGTGCAGCGGCTTCTTGTCGCTGGTCTCGTCGAAGAGACGCAGGCCGGTTCCCAGCACGGCCGGGAAAATTACCAGCCGCAGTTCATCGGCCAGGTTCTGTGCGATCAATGTGCGCACGAGCTGATAGCTGCCGTAGACCAGGATTTCCCCGTCCACGTTCCGTTTCAGCTCCGAAATCTCCTTTACCGCATCGCCATTGAGGACCGTGGTGTTGCTCCACTGAGAATGTTCGAGAGTCGACGACACGACGTACTTGGGGATGCTGTTCATTCTGTCCGCCCACTCGCGGCTTACGCGGACCTCCGCGCCATCGCGCATCCGGGACTCGAACCACGCACTGCTCCGCCTGCCCAGCAGTAGCGCCTCGGCACCCAGCAGTTCCTCCGTCTCGTTGGCGGCCCAGTCTTCGAGGTCCTTGCCCCCGACGAACTGGTGGAACCAGCCGCCCAGCTCGAAGCCTTCCTGGCCGTCCGGGTCCTGGACCACTCCATCGAGTGTGGCGTTGGTGCTGATGACGATCTTGCCCATTTCCGTGCTCCTTTGACAATGTTGTCGGCTATCACTGGTCCAGACGCCGCAGCATCGGAAAAGGAGGCGCTCCGCGACCGCCCCGTTCGCGCCTCGGCCGGCGTCCATACGGCGTGGAACTGCACACAAGGAATGAGGTGGCGAGAGTGGAGTTGGCGAGAACGGACCTGATGTCGAGGGCGCAGGCCGGCGACGGCGAGGCATTCCGAGCGCTGACCGAGCCACACCGTCGCGAGCTACAGGTGCACTGCTACCGAATGCTCGGATCGTTTCAGGATGCCGAGGACGCTCTCCAGGACACGATGCTCGCCGCTTGGCGAGGTCTCGAACGATTCGACGGGCGCGCCTCACTTCGCACCTGGCTCTACCGCATCGCCACCAACCGGTGCCTCGACGCGCTGCGCTCTGCTCGCCGACGTCCCGCGAAGCAGTGGGACATCCCGGGAATCGAACTACCGGAACCCACTGGACTCGGCGAAATCCACTGGCTCGAGCCCTATCCCGACGACCTGCTGGACAGTGCGATCGGTGTGCCGCTCGGTCCGGAGGCGCGCTACGAGCAGACCGAATCCATTTCCCTGGCCTTTGTAACCGCCCTGCAGATCTTGCCGCCTCGCCAGCTCGCCGTCCTCATCCTGCGCGACGTCCTCGGATTCCACGCGAACGAGGTAGCCGACATGCTGGACACGACCGTCGAATCGGTCAAAAGCGCCCTCAAACGCGCGCGTGCGGGAATGCAGCGCCGACTGCCGGTGACCACTGCCCGCGAGCAGCCGCCCGCTGGCGACTCACCTGCCGAGCACGCGATCGTGGCGAAGTTCGTCAGCGCCTACGAAGCTGCCGACATCGACGCGTTGGTGGCTCTGTTGACCGACGACGTCTTCATGTCGATGCCACCGATGCCGCTGGAATACCAGGGCCGAGACCTCGTGGCCCGCTTCTTCGCACTCATTTTCGGCTCGGCACAGAGATTCGAACTGGTGCCGACGCGAGCCAACGGTCAGCCGGCCTTCGGGGTCTACCGACACCCCTCCATCGGCATCCACGGATCCGGCCTCTTTGTCCTCACCCTGGCCGGCGACCGAATCGGCGCCATGACCCGCTTCGAAAGCACTGTCCTCCCCACATTCGGACTGCCGCAATACCTCCCGAGTGCGCAGTAGACCGCCTTCGCTGAGAGTTGGACGCTGATTTGAGTCCGCTCGAGCCGCGGCGTGATGATCATGGTTGGCCGGGAGCAGCGTTCGGAGCGGGTTGTTGTGTGAAATCGGTTTGGTGACAGTGAAATTCGATACGGGTCAAGGGTGGGTACCGGCTCCGGGCTGGCCGGCCGTGACGTCGCTGGTCGGGTGCGGGGTGAGGAGATGTCGGTGCAGGAAGGACAGTTCTGCTTCGACAGTCTCTTCGTGGGCTTCGAGATAGGTTGCGTAGTGTCCGCCGGGTACGCGAACGAGCTCTGAGCGTGGGGCTCGGGCGGCGACGCGGAGTGCGGGGGCGGTGAGGGCGGATCGGTCCTGGTTGCAGGCGATGACCAGGAGGGGGCAGTGGATGTGGGAGGCGTGGCGGCCGGGCCGGTAGAGGGCGGTGCGGAGGGCCGAGCGGGCGGCTACGGATTGTTGCCAGGCCGGGTATCTGCCGTGCGGGTCGAGGGCATGCGGCATGTCCGGGGCGTCCGGTGTCGTGAGGGCCGCGACGGTTCCCGGGGCGCCGACCAGGGGAATCAGCAGGGGTGACCTGCCGGCCAGACCGGCGGCGATGTCGAGGAGGGCGCGGGCGGTGAAGCGCAGCAGGGCGAGGGGTCTCTGGTGGCGAGAGGCGTTGCGGGAGATCGCGGGTCCATCGGCGTGAGGCGATTGGGCGATCGCGGCCGCCACGCCCGGGTGATGCGCTGCGATGTTCAGGACGTGGCCGCCCGACAGCGAGTGGCCCCACAGGGCTAGCTTGGCCGGGTCGACTTCCGGTAGGGCCGAGGCGAATTCGATGGCAGCCCGCCAGTCGTCGAGTTGCTCGCGGATGCGGACGAGCTGGCGGGGCATGCCGCCGCTGTCGCCGAGGTGCCGATAGTCGAAGGCGAGAACGGTGAATCCGGCCTGATGGAACCGTTCGGCGAAACGGTCGGCGCCTGGCTCCTTGGTGACCGCGATGGCTCCGGCCATGATCACGCAGGCGCCGTTGGTTCCTGGATAATGCCAGGCCACGCATTCGTCACTGCCACTGGTGAAGCGACGCTTCTCACGTTCGATGGACATTCGCACACCGGCCTTTCGGTGGGTCCTGGATACCAAGAAGTGAACCACCTGGTTCACTTCATGTCAACGGCGAGGACTCCCGCTGTAATACCGTGCGGGACAGAGCTATTCGACGGCAGCCTCTTCCCGGTCCAGGGCGCGGGACAGCGCCTCGAGCCCGGTCTCGGCTCCGGCGGTATCCCCGCTGGTCAGCCAGTCGATCAGGAAGCCACGCAGGGCCGCCAGGATCAGCTCGGCCACCTCCCGCTTCCGGCGCTCCGGCCAAGCCACGGGACACAGCGAAAGCAACAGCGGCAGATACTGCTTCGAGGCCTCCCGGCCCAGTGCGGCATGCCGCTGCGGGTCGTACATCGCCAGTCCGATGGCCTGATCGAGAACTCGCAGCCCGGTTTCCGCGTCGACCAGCACCGGCCACAGCGCCCGCACCCGCGCCGACAGCGTCGGTTGCTGCCGGTCGAGTATCGCGAAGGCGGCGCCGATCCGCCGGTCCCGCAACCGCACGATCGCCTGCGCGAGCAGATCGTCGACGCCGTCGAAGTGGTAGAGCAGCACCTTGTGGGTGGTGCCGGCCGCCCGCGCCGCCCGCCGCAGCGAGAAATCCACCAGGCCGTTGGCCGCGAGATCGTCGGTGACCCGGTCGAGCAGGTCGTCGCGCCGGGCGGTACCGCGGGCCGAACCCGTGGATCGCCGGTAGCCCGCGGGCCCCGGAGTGCCGGGCTCGGTGTCCGCTTCCTCGGACTGGGACGGTGTCGTACGGGCCATGCGGATGAACCTACCCGCGGCGGGGCGGCGAGCTCAGCGCACGTAGGACAGGATGCTCATCATGCCCGCTTCTCCGTGGTAGGCGTTGTGGCAGTGCAGCATCCATTGACCGGGGTTGTCGGCGTCGAGGTCGACTTCGACCGTCTGCATGGGCAGCACGATGGAGGTGTCCTTGCGCGGCCCGGATCCGGCCCGGTTGACGAACTGGAAGGTGTGGCCGTGCAGGTGCATGGGGTGGTACATCATGGTCTGGTTGCGGAAGCGCAGGCGGATCCGTTGCCCCTGGGAGACATTCAGGGCGGTGTGGTCGGGGTAGGCCTTGCCGTTGATGGTCCAGATATATTTCTTCGTGTCGGAGCCGAGGGTGACGTCGAGGGTCTGGTCGGGCTGCTTCGCCTGCAGGCGAACCGGTTCCGCGGCGGTGAGGCGATCGGCCGTCAGCGGCGCCACCGCGAGTTCGGCCGATTGCACGTCGGCCGGGGGTGGGGTGCCGCCGCCGGTGCGGATCAGCGCGAATCCGCGGCCCGTCTTGCCTTCCGCCGCGGCGACCAGCGGGAAGACGCCGTCCGCCAGTTCGACGATGACGTCGAAGCGTTCGCCCATGCTGATGAGCAGGCTGGAGGTGGTGATCGGCTGCACCGGGAAACCGTCGGTGTGGGTGACCCGCAGCTGATGTCCGCCGACGGCGACCCGGAACGCCGTGTCCGCGGCGGCATTGATGATCCGCAGCCGGATGCGCTGCCCCGGTCGCGCGGTGACGACGGCGGGGTCGCTGCTCAGGCGGCCGTTGATCAGGAAGTACGGGTAGGTGACGTCGCCGGCGTCGGAGCCGAGCGGCGCGTTCGGGTCGGCGGGCATGGACATTCCGCCCGAGCCCATGGTCATGCCGTCGTGGTTCATGCCCGGCATCGCGCCCATGGCCATGCCCGCCATGCCCTTGTCCCGCAGCGCCTGCAACTCCTTGTCCGGGTCACGCCCGTTCACGCCGTCGAGCCAATCGTCGAGCACCACAACGGCTTCGGTGTCGTAGTCGCGGCCGTCGGCCGGATCCTCGATGATGAGCGGCGCGTACATGCCTCGATCGAGTTGCACCCCGACGTGCGGGTGGAAGAAGTACGTGCCGGAGTCCGGCGCGGTGAACTCGTAACCGAAACTGCCTCCGGCCGCGATCGGCGCCTGGGTGACATCGGGGACGCCGTCCATATCGTTGCGCAGGGCGATGCCGTGCCAGTGCACCGTGGTCGGCGCCGGAAGCGCGTTGATGACGTTGGCGCGCACCACCTCACCTTTGGCGATGCGGATTTCCGGGCCGGGCACCGTGCCTCCGAAGGCCCAGGTCGGCACCTGGACGCCACCGAGGTCGACGGTGGTCGGCTCGGCACGCAATGTCACGTCGCGGACGGTGGCGCCGGCCGCGCGACGCGCGGCCTCGGCGGCCCGGACAGCCTCGGAATCGGGCTGCACGAGGCTGGGCGCGGCTGTCGTGTTCTTCGTGCACGCGGCCAGCGTCGCGGCGGCCGCGGCACCCGCTCCGAGCGCTAGGAATCCGCGCCGACTCAGTGGCGACGCGAGTGGAAATCGATTGGAGGACATGGCTTCTCCCTGGTTGGTCGAATGTGGGGCACGCCACGCGGTGGTCGGCGGCGGCCGGGATCAAGAAGTCGGCCGCGACCGGTGGGCGCGGCGGACCTGTCAGATCCGCAGAATCGACAGTTCGGCCAGGGTGGGGACCGTCCACGGCGGTGGACGGGCTCGATGGATTCGCCGGGCCGGGAAGTTCGGTGGGCGGGCGTCACGGGGCCGGTCTCCGGCCCAGTGCAGCAGTACGAGGCCGATCGCGACCGTCACGGCGGAGAGGACGAAGAATTCGCAGGCGTGGGTGAGCCCGTGCCCGCCGGGCTTGTCGCCGTGCATTCCCGCGTCGGGTCCCGGCTGCGGGACGGGGGGCATCGCCATCGTCGCCGAGGACATCTCGGAACCCGGCGTGCTGTGGTGCGCCGAGAACACACCCGCGTGCATGGCGGCGATCCCGACCAGGAGCGCCAGCACTCCGAGCAGCCGGACGTATCCGGTCACTCGCGGCGCAACGCGCTGATCAGCCACGTCAGCCAGCATAGCCCGACTTGACATGCCACCCCCCGGGGGTATCGGCAAGGAGCCTGACGCACGGTCGCCCGCATCACAGCACACAGACTTGAACATACCCCAGTGGGGTATTAACTTCTCCCATGTCGAACCATCCACCCACTGAGGAGCCACGAGATGTGCGAATGCGACTGTCCCCGCCCCCGCGACCCGCCCCAGCCCGTCTCCAGGAAGTGATTCCGATGCGTTCCGCGCCCATGCTCACCTCGCTCCTCCGCAACCGCGACTACCTGCGACTGTTCACCGCCCAGGTCTCCGGGCTCTTCGGTACCGGATTGACCACCGTCGCACTGGGATTGCTCGCCTACGACCTCGCCGGCGGTGGTGCCGCCGCGGTCCTCGGCACCGCGCTCACCATCAAGATGCTCGTCTACGTCACGGTCGCGCCGATCGTGGCCGCGTACGCCGATCGCTTTCCCCGCCGGGCCTTCCTGACGGCCCTGCACCTCACGCGCGCCGCCGTCGTCCTGGCGCTGCCGTTCATCGACCAGATCTGGCAGATCTACGTGCTCATCGCGGTCCTCCAAACCGCTTCCGCCGCATACACACCGACCTATCAGGCAGTCATCCCCGACATCCTGCCCGCTGAGCGGGAATACACCCGGGCGCTTTCGGCCGCGCAGCTGGCCGCCACCATGGAGACCCTGCTCAGCCCGATGCTCGCGGCCGCCGCGCTGACGATCATGAGCTTCCACTGGCTGTTCGCCGGCACCGCCATCGGATTCGCCGTCTCGACCGCACTGGTCATCGCGACCAGGATCCCGAACGCGACCGCCACCAGCGGAGACTCGTTCCGGGAGCGGATCACGGTGGGCCTGCGGATCTTCGCCGCGACGCCGCGCCTGCGCGGGCTGCTCGGCCTGAACCTGGTGGTGGCCGCCGCGGACTCGATCATCATGGTCAACACGGTCAACTACGTCCGCGACACCCTCGGCGGCACTCAGACCGGAGTGGTAATGCTGCTGGCGGCCAATGGATTCGGCACCATGCTCGTGGCCCTGTCGCTCCCCCGGGTGCTCGATCGCATCGGCGCTCGACCGGTCATGCTCACGGGCGCGGCCATCCTGCTGGCCGGTCTCGGCGCGGCCATCGCACTGTCGCTCGCCGGCTCGGGTGACTGGCGGTGGGGCGCGGCCATCGCGGTGTGGGCGACCGTCGGCGCGGGCACTGCCGCGATCCTGACCCCGACCGGCCAGGTGCTGCGCAGCTCCTCGCAACCCGCCGACCGCCCCGCCGTCTTCGCCGCCCAGTTCTCGCTCTCGCACCTGGCCTGGCTACTCACCTACCCGGTCACCGGATGGCTCACCACCACAACCGGATTCACCACCACCTGGGTGACGCTGGCGGTGTTCGCCACCGTGGGAATCGCGGTCGCCCACCGGATGTGGCCTCGCCACGACCCGGAGCAGGTAATTCCCCCGCACATCGAGCCTCGCCCGCAGGCCACCGCGGACCAGCGACCCGAACTCGCCACCGCAGCCTGACCATCCCGATCGCCGCGCCGCCCAGCTTCCGGGCGGCGCGGCGGCGTGCATCCATCGACCGCTACTTCCAGGTCAGCAGCTCACCGACCGAGAGCCTGCCGTTCGGAATCGCATTCGGCGCACCCGCCGGCAGCGGATCCGGGTACCCGAGGGCGATGGCATGCCGCGGCAGCCATCCCGACGCGAGCTCGAGCAATTCGGCTGCGCGAGAAACATTCTCGGCGGGATACAACGTGGTCGGGCAACTGCCGAGCCCCTGTCCGGCGGCGGCCAGACACAGCGACTGGGTCAGCCGGCCCATGTCGAACTCGGTGTCGGCGAAGCCGTTGTCCTGCGAGGCCAGGACCAGCACCAGGGGCGCGGCGGCCAGATGGACGGCATAGCCGCCGAGCCGGGCCAGCTCCCCCCGCGCCGCCGAATCGGTGACGGCGACGAAGCGCCAGGGCTGCCGATTGCGCGCGGAGCCGGTCCAGCGGGCCGTGTCGATGATGCGCTCGACCACGGGGATCGATACGGGATCCGCCCGGAAATGTCGCACCGCCCGCAGTCCCCGGATCGCTTCATCCACTCGGCAACCCTATCGGCTCGAGCGGTGCGCGGAGATTGCCGACCCGATGTCCGGGTACCCGCCGAACATCGGCACCTGCACCGAAGGGGACGCATCATGCCCGATAGCCGGTGAACCGGCGGTGCGCCGCTCATGCGGCTCTCGGTCCGGGCGCGGCGGAAGTGGTTCCCTTCCGCCGAATGTTCGTTTCTTCTCCCCGCTTGCCGCTTACCCTCGCCCGTGCCGGGTAAGCGGGCGGTATGGAACTTGTACATCTCGATCTCCGTGCCGGACCGTACGCTGTTCCGGTTCCGCCGATCCGGCCGTCGGAACCGATCCCGCCGGTGGAGCCGGGGCAGCCCATTCCGGAACCCGCGCCGCCCGTGCCCTTCCCCGCACCCGGACCACCGATTCCGGCGCCGCCGGATCCGCTTCCGGAGCCCGGGCCATCGGAACCTATTCCGCAGCTGCGCCCGCGGCTGCCGTCGGGTTGGGTAGCTCCACCGGGCTGTCGGTCAGGGTGATGCGGCGGCCGTGGTGGGTCAGGGTGACGCTGTCGCCGGATTCGAGCCGGTAGGTGGTCGACTCAGCGGTGATGTGGACGGATATCCGGCTGCCGTGCCACAGGATTCGGAAGCACAGCCGATTCAGCTGCTCCGGGAGGCGCGGGGCGAAGCCGAGGTCGCCGTCGTGGTCGCGCATGCCGCCGAAGCCGCCGACGCAGGTGATCCAGGTACCTGCGACCGAGGCGATGTGGATGCC
Organism: Nocardia sp. NPDC004123; assembly: GCF_053603795.1. Classification (NCBI taxonomy): domain Bacteria; kingdom Bacillati; phylum Actinomycetota; class Actinomycetes; order Mycobacteriales; family Nocardiaceae; genus Nocardia; species Nocardia sp. NPDC004123. The sequence goes on along the minus strand of NZ_JBSGGG010000004.1, from coordinate 302,421 downwards.
TGCGGCGACATCGTGGTGCAGGTCGTGCAGGTCGGTGAACGCGGCCTCACGGAAATAGTCGTAGGCGAGCGCGAGGTGACCGATCTCGGCGGCGAGGACGGCCTGGGTGCACGCCGACAGTGAGGAATCGCGGACGGTCAGCGGGTCGTAGTACTCGAAGTTGCGGATCTTCTGATCGCGACCGAAGGCGTTGGGGCACAGGTACATTGCCAGCACGAGGTCGGCCTGTTTGACCACCTGCTGGCGATACAGATCGAAATACGGGTAGTGCAGCAGCAGTGGATAGTTCTCCGGCGGGGTGGCGGCGAAATCCCATGGGGCGTACCGGGTGAACCCTTCGGACTGCTCGTGTACCCCGAGTTCGTCGTTGTAGGGCAGATACATGGAGTCGGCACAGTGACGCCAGCGGGTGAGTTCCGCAAGCTCCACACCGAGCCGTTCGGCCAGATCGGGCCGCCGCGTACAGGATTCGGCGGCCTCGCGCAGGTTCCGAGCCGCCATCAGATTGGTGTAGATGTTGTTGTCGGCCAGGGCGGAGTACTCGTCGGGACCGGTCACGCCGTCGATGCGGAAGTGCCCGGCCGAGTCGTCGTGGCCCAGGCTCACCCACAGCCGCGCCGTCTCGACCAGCAGCTCGACACCGCAGTCGGTCTCGAACTGCTCGTCGCCGGTCGCGTCCAGGTAGCGGGCGGTCGCGTCGGCGATATCGGCATTCACGTGGACGGCCGCGGTGGCGGTCGGCCAGTACCCGGACGCCTCCTCACCGTTGATCGACCGCCACGGGAACATCGCCCCGGCCTGCCCCAACTCCCGGGCCCGCTGCCGCGCCTGCCCGAGGGTCGAGTGCCGCCAGCGCAGCGCGTCACCCGCCGCCATCGGCATGGTGTACGTGAGCACCGGCAACACATAGGTTTCGGTGTCCCAGAATGCGTGGCCGTCGTATCCGGGACCGGTGAGGCCCTTCGCGGGAATCGCCCGCGCCTCACCGCGCGCGCCCGCCTGCAGCACATGGAACAGCGCGAATCGCACCGCCTGCTGCAGCTCGGGAGGGCCGTCCAGTTCGATGTCGGCCTGCGCCCAGAAGTCGTCGAGATAGGCGCGCTGACGGTCGAGCAGTTGTTGCCAGCCGATCTCCAGCCCGGCCGCGAGCGCGGCCTCCACCTGGGCCCGCAGCGCGGACGCCGAGCGCCGCGCCGACCACCCGTAAGCCAGAAACTTGGTGAGGCACAGGCGATCCCCCGCGGGTACGCCCGCGGCGATCGTCATCCGGGCGAGGTCGTCCTCGGCGCGCACATCGCAGCGGGTGGCCACCCTGACATCGAACTCGTGGTCCATCGCGGCCGCCATGCGCAGCTGCGACCGCCGGGTGTGATGGACCAGCACCGCGAAGAGGTCGCGCGCCACGGCGCACTCCCCCACGAGCGGGTGATCGAGCGCCGCGGCCAAGCGGGGATCGTCCGGTTTCACCGGATCCGGTTCATTGGCGAGCAGATCCGACTGCACGACCACCTCGAGATCGCCATCGAGCGGCTCGACCTCGTAGCGGATCGCCGCCAGCGCCCGCTCGGTGAACGACACCAGGCGCTCCGAACGAATCCGCACGCGGCGGCCGGTCGGCGAGGTCCACACGGTGGAGCGGCGCAGGGTGCCGGACCGGAAATCCAGGACGCGGTCGTGCTCGACCGTATTGCCGTAGCGCAGATCCATCGGCTCGTCCTCGACGAGCAATCGGATGATCTTGCCGTCGGTCACATTGACGACCGTCTGGCCCTCCGCCGGATAGCCGTATCCGGCTTCGGCGTACGGCATCTTCCGGGATTCGTATAAGCCGTTGAGATAGGTGCCCGGTTTGCCGACCGGTTCGCCCTCGTCGAGGGTGCCGCGCAGGCCGATGTGCCCGTTGGACAGCGCGAAGATCGATTCGGTGCGCTGCAGCGCATCGAGATCGAGCCCGCGCCAACGCAACTCCCAGGGCGCTACTTCGAATCTCGCATCACTCATGAGGATTCCTGCAAGTCGGCCAGGTCGTGGACGACGACGTCGGCTCCGGCCCGGTACAGCTGATCGGTATGGTCCGGGTCGCCGGTGCGGTCGACGCCGACGACGAATCCGAACGCGCCCGCGCGGCCGGCCTCCACTCCGGCGACCGCGTCTTCGAACACCGCCGCGGCCCGGGGATCGACGCCCAGGGCGTCCGCGCCCGCCAGGAACCCATCGGGTGCGGGCTTGCCGGGCAGCCCACGCTCCTCGAACGTGTTCCCGTCGATGCGGATCTCGGCGTAGCGATCCAGACCGGTGGCGGCCAGCACCGCCGCGGCGTTCGCCGACGAGGATACGATGCCGATCCGCAGACCGGCCCGCTGCACAGCGGTAAGATAGTGCACCGACCCGGGGAAGGCGCGCACGCCTTCTCGCTCGATCAGCGTGTGCACGAGCTCGTTCTTCTTCTCACCGATGCCATGCACGGTCTGCGCGTCGGGACCGTCTTCGTCGGAGCCCTCGGGCAGCTCGATGTCCCGAGACTTCAGGAATTCGCGCACTCCGTCCAACCGAGGTCTCCCATCCACGTACAGTTCGTAGTCCCGCTCCGAGAAGGGCTGGAATCCAGCGCCGCAGCGCTGGTGCAGAAAGTCGTCGAAAGCGCTCTTCCACGCCTGCTCGTGCACCCCGGCGGAGTCGGTCAGCACGCCGTCCATGTCGAACAACACCGCGCTGATCGCACCCGGCAGCCCCAGGCGGGTCCCGGTGTCCCGGTCGTCGTGGTCCATACCGGTGCCGTACCCGCGGCAACCTCGAACAAACACGATTCCCCTGGCGCGAGATGTTTCGCGGTGATTCTCCCGGTTACTCGACCGACTGCCGGCAGTCCGGCCGGCGCTCACGACAGCGGAAAGGCGAAAAACATGCTGATGCTCACCCCCACTGCCGTCGAGGCAGTTCGCGATATCACCTCCGGAGAAGGCGCGCCGCAGGACGCCGGACTGCGGATCTCCACCCCCGATGACGCCCAGAGCTTCCACCTGGCCGTCGCCGCCGAGCCGTCGCAGGACGACGAGGTGCTGACCGCCGAGGGAGCCCGCGTCTTCATGGACCGCAAGGCCGCCGAATTCTTCGACGACAAGATTCTCGACGCCGGCCTCGACGCGAAGGGTAATGCCACCTTCGTGGTCGGACCGCAGGCCGCCACCTCCTAGACCCGCCCGCGACCATGTCGGCGAATCTGGCTCGGAAACTGATCGAGTCGCACCTGGTGTCCGGTGCGATGACGCCGGGTGCGGAGATCGCGATCAGGATCGACCAGACACTGACCCAGGACGCCACCGGCACCTTGGTGATGCAGGAACTCGAGGCCTTGAACCTCGAGCGGGCGCGCACCGAGGTCAGCGTTCAGTACGTCGACCACAATCTGCTGCAGACCGATGAGAAGAACGCCGAGGACCACGAATATCTCCGCACGGCCGCCCAGCACTTCGGCCTGTGGTTCTCCAAGGCGGGCAACGGTGTATCGCACCCGACGCACATGCAGCGGTTCGGGATACCGGGCAAGACTCTCGCGGGTTCGGATTCGCACACTCCGGCGGCCGGTGCGCTGGGCATGCTGGCCATCGGAGTGGGCGGATTGGAAGTGGCGCTGGCGATTTCGGGTCGGCCGCTGCACCTGAGGATGCCCGAGGTGTGGGGTGTCCGGCTGGAAGGCGAACTGCCGCAGTGGTGTTCGGCCAAGGATGTCATTCTCGAGATGCTGCGCCGCCACGGCGTGAGCGGCGGGATCAACCGCATCATCGAGTATCACGGCCCGGGCCTGTCGAGTCTGTCGGCGATGGATCGCCATGTGATCGCGAACATGGGCGCCGAACTCGGGGCCACCACAACGGTATTCCCGAGCGACGCGGCCGTACAGGCCTTCCTCCGTGAGGAGGGACGCGAGAACGATTGGGTCGAGCTGGCCGCGGATGCCGACGCCGGTTACGACCTCGAGGACTCGATCGACCTGTCCACCGTCGAGCCACTCATCGCGAAGCCGTCCTCACCCGGCAACGTGGTGCCGGTACGCGAGGTCGCGGGCATCGATATCGCGCAGGCGGTGATCGGCTCCAGCGCCAATCCCGGCCTGCGCGATTTCGCGATCGCGGCGGCCATGGTGGCCGGGCGTCAGACCGTGCCACAGGTCAGTTTCGACGTGAACCCCACCTCGCGGGAGATCCTCACCGATCTGACCGCGATGGGGGCCGTCACCGACCTGGTGGCCGCCGGGGCTCGCATCCATCAGGCCGGATGCCTGGGCTGCATCGGCATGGGCCAGGCGCCGGCCGTGGGTCGCAACTCACTGCGCACCATGCCGCGCAACTTCCCCGGCCGCTCGGGCACGAAGGAGGACTCGGTCTGGCTGTGCTCGCCGGAAACCGCCGCGGCGTCGGCGCTCACCGGCGTGATCACCGATCCGCGGGAGTGGGCGCGCACCGTGCGCATGGACTACCCGAAGCTCGATCTGCCCGCACGCGCCGCGATCAACACCATGATGCTGGTCGCCCCCCTGGATCCGGAACAGGCCCGGCAGGTGCGGCCGGTGAAAGGGCCCAATATCTCCAGCCTGCCGCCCCTGGCCCCGCTGCCCGAACGGATCGAGGGGCCGGTGCTGCTGAAGGTCGGCGACAATATCTCGACGGACGAGATCTCTCCCGCCGGAGCACGGGCCCTGCCCTTCCGGTCCAACATCCCCAAGCTGGCAATGTTCACCTTCACCCAGATCGACGAGACCTATCCGGAACGGGCACAACGGGTTTCCGAATCCGGCCATCTGATCGTCGGCGGCGAGAACTACGGTCAGGGCTCCTCCCGCGAGCACGCCGCGATCACCCCCCGCTACCTCGGGCTGCGAGCGGTCATCGCCAAATCCTTCGCCCGCATCCACTGGCAGAACCTGGCCAACTTCGGTGTCCTGGCACTCGAATTCGCCGATCCCGCCGACTACGACGGCATCGACCGTGACGACTTCCTGCGCATCGACGATCCGGGCGAGATCGCGCACCGGACGACATTGCAGGTGCTCAACATGAGCAAGGAAACGACTTTCACCGTCCGGCATCGTCTTTCGCCACGACAGGTACAGGACGTCCTGGCCGGCGGCCTGATACCCCGCCTGGCGCAACGCGCGTAACCAACATGGAAGAGAGGTGTGCCGGGAACAGCGACAACGTCGAGCCCACGTAAGGCAAGTCTTCCGGAAAGGAGCCCACCATGCTGCGGCGAATTGCCCACCCCATGCTCGCGACCGTCTTCGTCGTCGACGGAATCGACACTCTCACCAATCCGGATCCCCGGGTCAAGACCGCGACCTCCGCAGTGCAGAAGGGCGAGCAGAAGCTCCCACCGCAGCTGGCGAAGTACCTGCCCGACGATCCGGGGCGCGTGGTCCGGATCAATGCGGCGGTCCGCATCGGCGGCGGTGTGCTGCTGGCGCTCGGAAAGCTGCCGCGGCTGTCCACCGCGGTGCTCGCCGCGACCGTGGTCCCCGCGGCGCTGTCCGAACCGGGATACTGGACCGAGGGGGACCCGGAGCGGCGCGCGGCGAAACGCACTGCGCTGCTGAAGGATATGAGCCTGCTGGGCGGCCTGCTGATCGCCTCCACCGATCGGCAGGGCAAGCCCTCGCTCGGCTGGCGCGGCCGTCGCGCCCTCGACAAGCTCCACTCGGAAACCGGCCCGGCTCACGATCGCGTCGCCCAGCTCGCCGATGCCGCGAAGGAACACGGACCGGAACTGGCCGCGACGATACGGGAGCAGGGCGAACGCCTCGCCGAGTCCGCCCGCGAGCATGGTCCCGAACTCGTTGCGGCAGTGCGTGATCGGGGTGAACGCCTCGCCGAGGCCGCACAGCTCCGCGGCGAACAGCTCGCGGAGACCACCCGTGATGTCGGCGCCCAGTGGGGCAGGACCGCCTCCGAACGCGGCGGCCATCTCCTCGATGCGGCGCGCGAGCACGGCGGCCACCTCGCCGAGAGCGCACGGGAACACGGCGGGCCGCTCGCGGACACCGTACGGGAGCACGGGGCACAGCTCGCCGGAACCGCGCGGGAGCAGGGCGCACAGCTGGCCACCACCGCGCGCGAGCGCGGCGGCCGGCTCGCACGGGCCGCGCGGGAACGCGGTGAGCGGGCGGCGGACGCGGCTCGCGACGCCGCCGGCCGGACACGATGACGGGAGCCGACACCATGACGTCTCAGCACGTCGTATCCCGAACGGCCCGAACGGGTTTGTGGTTGTGCGCGGCGGCGACGGCGGTCGCCGTCGCCGCCGGCTGCGCGAACAGCACCGCGCCGGGCGTTCCGGGAACCGGTGCGCCGCAGCCCTCCGGGCAGTCGTCCGGCGGGCCCACCATCACCGCGGATGCCGCGCAGCAGCTTTGCGACATGATCCGGTCCGAGGTCGACAAGTGGCGCGCCGACGGCCCCACTGAGGCACGACTGAAATTCAATGCCACCGTTCAGGATTGGGCGTTGCGCAACAACGGCGTGAATTTCGCGGTGATGCGCAATCGCTCGGTCATCGACCAGACCACCACGGCCACCTGCCCGGACGTCCGCGACGCGGCCGTGCAGGCGATCCAATTCCCGGACCTGGCTTCGGGATTGGTCGGCTTCTGACATCCGCCGGGGCGAGCCGTGCCGCCCCGGCGAGATTGGTCACCGCCCCGGCGAGATCGGTCACCCGCTCAATTCGCGAGGGATTCGGCGCGGAGCTGCCCGAGGGTCTTGGCCAGAATGCGCGATACCTGCATCTGCGAGACGCCGAGGCGTGCGGCTATCTGATTCTGGGTCATCGACTCGAAGAATCGCATCACCAGGACCCGGCGCTCCCGATCCGGCAGCTGGGCGATGAGCGGCCGGACCGCGAGCAGCTGGTCCACGTGTTCGTAGCCGGCCTCTTCGTCCCCCAGCGCGTCCAGCATCGCCAGCGGAGTGTTCTCCCCGTCATCCGGGCAGGCCGCTTCCAATGAGGCGCTCTGGTAGGCGTTGGACGCCAGCATCGCCTGGGTCAGCTCTTCCGGATCGACCTCCAGCTCGGCGGCCAGTTCGCGGGCCTTCGGCATCCGGCCCAGGCGCTGGGCCAAGGTCTCGATGGCGGTGCCCAGCCGGACCTGGGTCTCCTTGATTCGCCGCGGCACCCGCACGGCCCAGGTGCTGTCCCGGAAGTAGCGGCGGACCTCACCCATGATGGTCGGGACCGCGAAGGACAGGAAGCGGGAGCCGTGATACACATCGAAACGGTCGATGGATTGGATCAGCCCGAGCCGTGCGACCTGGAGCAGGTCTTCGAATGCTTCGCCGCGACCGGAAAACTTGCGTGCGATGTGATCGGCCAGCGGCAGGCAGCGATCTATCGCTTCCTCTCGCAAGGCGCTTCGCTCGGGAGCATCGGTTTCGACGGCTACAGCCAGTTGTTTGAGCAGCGGCTCGATATCGTCGTAGCTGTCACCCGTCATCGGAATCACCCCGTATTCGGCTGAACTGCATGAAGATGGGGTACCCAGTTCTCGCACCATTGAACGCCTTCTTTGCAATTGGCTGCAAATTACCAGGTCAGGCGTATACCCGTCGGCATCACGCGCAACTCCCGCATCAGTTGATCAAAGCGCTGCGACAGCAGGTATTTCGCTGTTCAGCAAAATGTTGGTAATCCAAGTTTGAGCCCTCGTACACCGGGAACAGCCAGGATGCCTCAATCGCGTAGAAAGGAATAATCATGATCATCCTGGGCCTAATTCTGCTGATCGTGGGAATTGTTTTCGGCCTCTCGATCCTGACGACCGTCGGCGTTATCCTGATGCTCGTCGGCGCAGCCGCCTGGCTGCTCGGTATGGCCGGCCGCCCGATCGGCGGTCGCTCCCATTATTGGTGACGCACCGTTCGCCGCAGAACATTTCGTAAACCGGACGAACACATGCAGCCGGCGATCGCACACATCAGCGCAACACCCGACATCCCCTGACCTCATCGATTTCGATTGCAGGCCAGGGGATACTGCTACCCCGCACACCCGTTCTGCGAGGCAGAAGACACCAAACACCGTGGAATCAACAGCCTTCGACGCATGGCGTGGATCGAGCACGTTCGTGGAGCGTCAGCAGCAGATGGTCGAACCTCGTCCGCAGTCCGGCACTCGAATCGGCGATCGAAGGCAGGTCCGCGACCAGCTGGGTCGCGAGCAGGCGCAATTTCATATTGGTTTCCTGAGACCGCCAGATCAGAATGCGAAACGCCTGATCCGGGCTGACGCCGTAGACGAGCATGAGCGCGCCCTTGGCCTGCTCGACCACCGCTCGCGCGGCGTACAACTCCGGCAGCCGGTCGTCGAGAGTCTCCCGGCTGTGCTCGGCGAGCGTCTCGGTCATGTCCATGTAGCACCCGGCAGTTCCGACCACCTGGCCTGCTTCGTCGAGCATTTGATCACCCACGACCAGTACGTCGTGCACTTCTCCGGCAGTGTCGACGATGCGGTGACGACTGCAGAACGGCTCCGCGTTCTCGACCGAACGGGCGATGGTGCCGGCGACCTGTTCACGGTCTTCCGAATGCTTGTGCGCGAGAAGCAGTTCCGTGGTCGGCTGCACGCTTCCGGGTGCATAGCCGTGCATCTTCGCCACCTCGGCGGACCACTCCCACCGCTGATCATCGAACCAGAAGCGGAAGCCACCGACGAGGCACGGGCCTTCCACACCCATCACCGATTCGAACGCCCGGGTGCCCTCGGGTGAGATATCGCCACCCTCTGTCACACCGCGATTATCCGCCCACCCGGTCATTCCCGGGAAACAGGCCCAACAGGGCCTTTCCATGGTGTTCCGGACGAGCGAGACGGGACTCGCGAGTAACCTCATGGCAATGGACCCGGCACAGTCGACCGTCGGCGTTGAGGAAGAATTCCTGCTTGCGGACCCTGTGACGGGTGCGCCCGCCGCGAACAACGCAGCGGTGGCCCGGACCGCCGCCGAGAGCGGGATCGACCTGAAGCTGGAACTCACCCGATGCCAGGTGGAGACCAATACCCGCGTGCACTCCAGCACTGCCGAGTTGATTCAGGAATTGCGCAAGTTACGCCTCGGTGTGACATCCTGCGCCGAGCAGAACGGCGCTCGTCTGCTCGCGGTGGCCATTCCGCCGACCGTTCCGCACCAGTTCCCGTTCACCGACACACCGCGCTACCGGCGCATCGAGCAACATTTCGGCCTGCTCGCCCATGAGCAGGGGCTCTGCGGTTGCCATGTCCACGTCGCGGTTCCGGATCGAGAAACAGCCCTCCAGGTCAGCAATTTCGTGCGCCCCTGGTTGCCGCTGTTCCTGGCACTGACGGCGAATTCCGCGATCTACCGCAGCGTCGACAGCGGGTTCGCCAGTTGGCGAAACATTCTGTGGCAACGCTGGCCCAGCGCCGGACCTCCACCCTATTTCACGTCGACCGAGGATTACGACGCCCTGGTCGCCATGATGATTTCGAGCGGTTCCATTCTCGACGAGACGATGGTGTATTGGGACGTCCGACCGTCCTTGAACTATCCGACCGTCGAGATCCGGGTCAGCGACATCCCCGCCACGGTCGAGGAGACCGCCCTGCTCGCCACCCTGGTGCGAGCCACGGTAATGACCGCGCGAAATTCATTGGAGCAAGGGATCATCGCACCTGCGGTCCAGCATGAATTGCTGCGCGCGGCGTATTGGAAGGCTGCTCGTACGGGCATCGACGGCAACGGTGTCTACCCCATGAACGGCAGTGTCATGCCGGTTCGCGCGCTACTCGCCGAACTCGTCGATCACGTCGGGCCGGCACTCGAGGAGTTGGGTGACCGCGACTTCGTCACCAGCACCCTCCGGACCGTACTCGCCCGCGGCAATGGCGCGCGTCGCCAACTCGGGGCCTTCCGGATACGTCGAGACGTCGGCGATGTCATCACCGAGCTGGCGCATGCCACCCTGGAGGGCTGCCACCGGCACCCCGTCAACCTGCCTACCTGAGAACGATCACATCGCCGGAGGTCGCTGTCACCACGAAGTCCCCGGCCTGTTCGGTTGCAGGCCAGGGGATTTCGGTCCGGATTCCGCGAGACGCGGCGGGCTGGGCGTTGCTGCTCTGCCGACGCGCCCGGATGCACGGCCTGTTTCTCGGCGCACTCGTGCGCGGCCGGTAGCCGCACCTGATCACCGAAGGCCTCTACGGCGAACGGTGCAACGGCTTCGGTCCGACCGACCGCGCGGGATGCGGCCACGCCCGAGTGATTCATCGAGGCCGAAGTGGGTATCGCGCCACTATGGCGACCTCCGTCGACAAACTGCTGCACGCGCTGACCAGGGCGGTGAACACGCTCGCGCAGACCGATATCCGATTCGCGGTGGCCGGTGGGTGCGCGGTGTACGCCCGCGGCGGTCCGGCATCCGAACACGATGTGGACCTGTTCATCAAGCCCGCCGATGTCTCCCGGGCCCGCAGCGCCCTGGTCGCGGGCGGTTTGCGCATCGCCGACGCCCCGGAGGACTGGCTCACCAAGGCATACGACGGGGACGTCCTGATCGACCTGATCTACCGCCCCAGCGATCGCGAGGTCACCGACGAGATGCTGGATCGCGCCGAGGTCATGCGCATCGGGTCCGCGGTGGCGCCGGTCATCAGCGGAACCGATCTGATGATCGACAAGATGCTGGTGTTCGACGCGCACCGACTGGACCTGGCGCCGCTGCTCCGAATCGCCCGGGACCTGCGTGAGCAGGTCGACTGGACCGAGGTGCGCGCACAGACCCGGCACTCGCCCTACGCCCGCGCGTTCCTCGGCCTGCTGGCCGACCTCGAGGTGATCGGAGTGCCGTCATGAGCGAATTCCCGCAATACGACACGGCGCACGTCCATCGAGCGCTGGCCGAGGATCCCCGGACCTCCGAACTCGGCGTCCAGGTGCGGCTGCGGGCCGGCGTCGTGGTGCTGACCGGCGCGGTGACCACCGAGGAGCGCCGGCGGCAGGTGGAACTCGTTGTACGCGAACAACTTCCCGAATCCAGAATCCGCAACGAGGTCCGCGTGACCCCGCCGAGGACACCCGGGACCATCGAAACGCTCGGGACGTGACCCGGGAAAGGACAGTGGCACATGCGGATAGCGGCCGTTGGCGATGTACACGTGGGCACCGATTCCCAGGGCCTGTACCGTCCCGCGCTCGAGGACCTGCACCGGCACGCGGACGTCCTGCTCCTCGCCGGGGATCTGACGAAGTGCGGCACCGTGGCCGAGGCCCAGGTCGCCGCGCGTGAGTTCTCCGGGCTCGGCATCCCGGTTGCGGCGGTACTCGGCAACCACGACTATCACGGGGATGCGGCGGAGGAGGTCGCCGCCGTCCTCGCGGATGCTGGAATCGTGGTGCTCGAGGGCACGGGCGTCGCTTTCAGCATCGACGGGACGATGCTCGGCATCGCCGGCACGAAAGGCTTCGGCGGCGGCTTCGCGGGCCGGTGCGCGAGCGTCTTCGGCGAACCCCTGATGCGGGAATTCGCCTCGCACACCGTTGATCTCGCCAACGCACTGCACACGGCGCTGAGTGCGCTCGACACCGATATCCGTATCGCCCTGACCCACTACTCGCCCATCGAGGCCACCCTCGCCGGCGAGCCCCGCGAGATCTATCCCTTCCTCGGTTCCTACCTGCTCGGTGAGGCCATGGACACGGCCGGCGCCGACCTCGCCCTGCACGGCCACGCCCATGCGGGCACCGAGCACGGCGAGACGCCCGGTGGGATACCGGTCCGCAATGTGGCCCAGCCCGTGCTCGGCACCGCATACGCGGTCTACGAGCTCCACCCGGCCCCGCCCGTGCCCGCCACCCGTTCCCGCGCGTCCAGCTGACCCGCGGCGTCACACCTCGATCCGCTCGCCCAGAACCACCGTGCGGTGGCGGGGCAGCCGGAAGTAGTCGGCGACGTCGGCCGAGACATAGGGGTCGATCATGCTGTCGCCGAAGAACAGTGCCGCGCCGAGGATTCCGAGCGCCGCCAGGACGGCCACCGGGCGCCGGACGGACGATTCCTGCCCTTGTCATCCCGGGCGAGTTTCCCCACGCAGCCGGGTGAGCTCCACGACGACCGGGTACCCGCACTGCACCACGTCGAATTCCGCACTGCTCACCGCGATCGAATCGGTCAGCGTTTCCACGAAATGCCAGCCGAAACTGTGCTCGATCAATCCGGCATCGCTCCCGGTCACCGCGCCCACGCGCACCCGGACCCGCTGTTCGTCGAACCGGAAATCACACTCGATCGAGGCGTTCGGCACAGCAGCCGCGATCAATGTCGTCGCCACCTCGTCCAGTGCGACCCGCACATCGGTCACCACGTCGATCGTGAAATCGGCTGTGAGCATGATGGTTTCGGCGAGCGCGCGCAGCATCGCCAGTTGCCCGGCGACCGCCGGGATGCGCAGTGCCACCCGACCGGTCAGAGCGGGCGACTCCAGCGCTGCGGAGTCGGTGAACCGGTGCGCCTTACCGTTGTTCTGCCGGTCGGTGAATAGCGGGCTCGGCGCTCGGCCGTCGCCGATCCTGTCACCCTGTGGCGATTCACTCATCGGTCACCACCCCATCGAATCAATCCCGTTTTGCGATCGGTCCCCGTTTTCGTTCATCGCGTACCCCGCGAAGCGGTCGGGAAACCGGCGGAACTCATCGATCGGTTATTGCTCGTGCACGGTCGACAGCGGGCCCGGGCCGGATCTGCCGATCAGTTGCTCGACAGGTCCTGCTCGCGATGGACCAGGGTCCTGACCCCGGTCACGTCGAGTACTCGTTCGACCGCGCGCGGCGCGTTCGGTACGAGAATGCCGACACCACACCGGGTGGCACGCTGAACGGCATCGAGCAGCACGACCGCATTGCGCACGCTCAGGAATCGCGTACGACGCAGATCCACGATCACCACGGGCGGCGCGGCATCGACGGCGACGGACAGCGCGGTCCGGAACGCGGGCAACCCGTTCATGTCGAGCTCGCCCGTGACCGCGATGATGAGGCAATCGGTGATTCCGGTCCCAGCGGTCGGCCGTCCGTTCCCATTGGGCGTGCGGCGCGAGCGGCGGCCGGTTATCTCATTCGCAACAAGGCTATGTGCGAGGGACACCGTTGACATGACATACCTCCCAGCAGGGAGTGGCCGATCCGCTCGACGACAGAGCGTTCGGGCGCGGGTCGTATCGACGACACGCTCGAACGGTGAGAAGGCATGCGGGATCGGGATCGGCTGGAGTCTCAACCTGGATTCAGTCTGCCACCGGACCACCGGGGTGGCTACTCCCGGCCCGTTTCACCATGCCCTGTCCGGGTATCGCGGCATCGAATGGACACCGGGGTCCCCGGGGCCTCACCCGGGACCAGCTCTACAACGAGGCCGAGCAGCGTAATATCAAGGGCCGCTCCAGCATGTCCAAGGCTCAGCTCGCGCATGCTCTCGGCCGCGACTGATCCATCGAGGCAGGAGGCGAACGCCGATGCCGCGCTCGGCGGCGCTACCCATTCGGATCCACCGGACCGCTCCGTGGAGCCGCAATCGGCTGATGCGTTCCTCGGACCGTCTGCAGGCGGCCTGGCGGATGGTCGCGGTGCTCGTGGCCGTGGCATCCGTTCCGCTGGCGGTCGTCATGGCAATCTCGGCCGCCACCACCACCGGCGCGCACATCCGCGCCGAGAACGCCGCCAAGACCGCTGTGACGGCCACGGTCGTCTCCGATCCCCTCGGCATCGCGGTTCCGGTCGGCCAGGGGGTGGTGGCGTCCGGACCGCCGCAGGCCACCGTGGCGTGGAATGTCCACGGCCGCAACGATATCGCCGTGGTCGTCGTCCCGAACTCGGCGAAGCGGGGCAGCACCGTGACCCAGTGGCTGGACTCCTCGGGGCGGGCCACCACCGCGCCGCGGCCCACGTCCGACGCGGTGGTCCAGGGCATCGACACCGCCATCCTGACAGTGATCGCAACCTGCTGCGGCGCAACCGTTCTGGTCTGCTGTGCCGACCGCATCCTCCTGCACCGCCACCACGCCGCCTGGGCGCGCGAATGGCGAGACTTCGCCCCGGGGATCGGACACAACAAACCGTCCTGACTCCGGCACTCCCCGCGAGCCGACACGGAAATGAAGCCCCCGCACCAGTGCCCGTGCTCCGGGCATCACAGCTCCGGGCATCACAGTCAGCCCAGAGCGGCAGTGCGGAGTGCGCTTGCAAGGCGGGCAGCGGGGTCGGGCATGGGTGTGGGCAGGCGGGCCAGCAGGAGTCGGCGGGTTTCGGTGGGGCCGCCCCGGACCGGGAGGGCCCGGACGCCGGCGGGCAGGGCCGGGCGTGCGGAGGCGGGGATGGTGGTGATCCCGGCGCCGGAGGCGACGAGCTGGAGTTTGGCGAGCCAGTCGTGGGCGGTGTGGACGATCTCGGGGCGTTCGCCGAGCCCGGGCCAGACGCCCATGGCGTGCTCACCGTGCGAGCCCGCGATCCAGTGCCGGCCGTGCAGGTCGCGCACGTCGATGTAGTCGCCCCGCGCGAGCGGGTGGTCCGCCGGAACCGCCACCAGCAGTGGGCGTTCCGCGAGGACCTGCGTCAGCAGGGCGGGAGTCTCGCCGTCCAGCGGGCGGAACGGCGGCGCCGAGGACACCAGCGCGAGATCGGTCGTGCCCGCGCGCAGCGCCCGGACCAGCGCGGGCGTGCGGCCCTCGCGGGTGATCACGGTGATCCCCGGATGAGTACGCCGCAACTCGGCCAGCGCGTGCGGCACCAGCCAGGCCCCGGCCGTCGGGAACCAGCCCAACCGCACGCTGGCCCGATCCTCCGGCAGTCCGGCCAATTCCCTTGCGGTGGCATCCATCTGGTCGATCACCGCGGCCGCGCGCCGCGCCACCACCTGCCCGGCGGCCGTCAGCCGCACCCCGTCGTGGCGCCGCTGCAGCAGCGCGGTGCCCGCCGCCCGCTCCAGCGCGGCGATCTGCCGCGACACCGCCGACTGGGTGTACCCGAGCGCGGTCGCCGCGGCGGTGAGCGTTCCACGTTCGGCCACCTCCCGGAAGACACGCAGCGCGGTCAGGGACGCATCACCGAAGACCATGACATTCACGCATACCACTTCTGAGAGATTCTCGTTGGCCACATGCCCTGGCCCTTTCCAGCGTTGGTTGGCATGAGCCGGATACGCACGATCGGAGGATCCGAATGACAAGCCCCGCAATCGCTCTCGTCACGGGCGCCACCCAGGGCCTCGGGCTGGCGCTGACCGAAGGGCTCGCTGAGCGGCTCAGCCCGGCGGACACCGTCTATCTCACGGGCCGGAACCCGGACCGGGTGATGCACGCCGTGGAGAGCCTGCCCGCCGGCGGCGCCCAGGTCCGGGGCGAACTCCTCGACGTGGCCGACCCGCACGCGGCCGACCGCCTCGCCGCCGAACTGCGAAACCGCCACGGCGGCATCGACATCGTGTTCGGCAATGCCGTCATGCGGGTCGGACCCGACGACGACCCGCGCCGGATCGTCGCCGACTACGCGGAGGTCAACAACTTCGGCACCGTGGTGGGACGTCACCCGCGCACCCACTCCGGCGCAGGCCGCCGCGCAGCTACTCGAGCTCGTGTTGAATCCGGCCGGGCCGCAGCACTACGGGCAATTGATCCGCTATGGCAGCGTCGTGCCGTGGTCGCCCGGCGAGAGCGGATAATCCCGCCGATAGCGGTCCCGAGCGGGCGATCCGCTTCGGGCCTTCACCATTGCACCTGGTCCAAAGCCAACCAGGCAGTGAATTCGAAGTGTACGGTAGGTGAACGACCAGTGGCCGAGCCGAGAAGACTTCAGCGATCATTCGGCAAATTCCTGCATTTTCCTGGCATAACGGACGGGCAACGAGATAGCGTCGGGTTCCGTCGATTGCACCAAGGGCAAAGTCGGAACGAATTGCCCACGTGGGTGATGTTTCGCTCGACGGTTGACGGCATGGGTCGGGGGATCCCGCCGAGCGGAGGACCGCAATCATGAACAGAGTCCAGAAATCGACAACAACGGCATACGCACGTTCACCACAGGGTGAGCGGGCCACCGCGCCGGCGAAGATCCTGGTGGTCGAGAGCAATCCGGCCGTCGCCGAGATCACGGTGCTGGTGCTCGCCGCGGCGGGCTACCACACCTTCCAGACCGCCAGCGGACGGCAGGCCCTGCGCACCCAGGACCGCCTGAAACCCGATGTCATCCTGCTGGACCGGGCGGTGCCCGATGTCGCGGCGGCCGAGCTGTGCCGCGAGCTGCGCGCGCGGACCACCGCGCCCATCATCGCGCTCAGCACCGACCACAATCCCGAATCCCTGGAAACGATCCTGACCGCGGGTGCTTCGGAATGCCTGCTCCTGCCGGTGCACACCCGCGAACTGCTGGAATGCATCGCCTTCCGGCTGCGCGCCCACCGGGCGCCGGGCGCGAGCGCCGACGCCAAGCACGAAACCACGCCGGATCCGAGGCCCTACGCCGCGGCCTGAACCGCGGCCGCCGAAACCGACAGACCCCTGCCCGGCGATGCCGCCGGAGCAGGGGATGGGATTCCGGCGGCATCAACTATTCGGGGACCATGCCTCGGGATACCGACGAGACCCACCCGGGCAGTACCGGACGGGCACCCGGTGTCACTGCCGATCTGCAGAGTAGTCCCCAAAACGGCTGTGCGCGTTGATATCCGCCGTCCGGGACCTGACATCTTCGTGAACTGAATCCGCCTGTGCCCCTTCCGCTCCGCTCCGCCGCGACCCGGCGGATCCGCACCGGTGCGCCGCCGGGCCGGCCGGCCGCCGGGCCGCGAGCTGTGGTCGCTCTCGGCCGGAGTCGATAGGGTGCGGCGGTGAATACAGCGGAATTCGTTCAGCGGGGTAGCACGGTCGTGGATCGGCTGTCCACCACACAGTCACCGCCGCCGTGGCAACTGGTGGTCGGGACCGGTGTGGTGGCGCTGCTGCTGGTGGCGTTCCGGCCGACGTGGCGGATTCTGCGCAATGCGGTGACCATCGCCCACGAGGGCGGGCACGCGTTCACGGCGCTGCTCACCGGGCGGCGGCTCAACGGCATCCGATTGCATTCGGACACTTCCGGACTCACGGTGTCGAGCGGGAAACCCTATGGACTCGGCATGATCCTGACCACCGCGGCCGGCTACCCCGCGCCCGCGCTGCTGGGACTGGCCTACGCGGCGCTGCTGGGCGCGCATCGCCTCACGCTCATGCTGTGGCTGACCATCGCGCTGCTGCTGGTGCTGCTGGTGAAGGTGCGCAACTGGTACGGCCTGCTGTCGATCCTGGTGACCGGCGGCGTGGTGTTCGCGGTGTCCTGGTTCGGCAGCGACACCACCCAGGCGGCGCTGGCGTATCTGGCGGCCTGGTTCCTGCTGCTGGCGGCGGTGCGGCCGGTGATCGAGCTGCAGCGCAATCGCGCACACGAGCCGAACTCCGACGCCGACCAGCTGGCCCACCTGACCCGGATCCCGGGCCTGCTGTGGGTGCTGGCCTTCGGCGCGATTGCGCTGTGCTCACTGGCCTTCGGCGCGCGGCTGCTGCTCGCGGATGTGACCGGGGTCTGCGTGCCCCCGCTCACGCACAGCACCTGCGCGGCGTCAACCGCCGGGTGAGCATTCTCCCACCTCAGGGCGAGAGTGGTATCGCTGCAAGGTTTCTGGTGAACGGGGACTAACATTCGCCCTACACCGTCCGGGTGATCCCGAACACCGGATTTGCCCGGATCTTTGGCCCGCCCGCACCGCAGGCGGGCACTCCATCGTTGCGGCAAGGAGGGATTCGGGATGGAACGACCGGCATGGGCCCCGGAGGGCGTGGACATGACCCGGCCCAGCCCCGCGCGCATGTACGACGCGCTACTGGGCGGCTCGCACAACTTCGAGGTCGACCGGCAGGCCGCCGCGGCGGGCAAGTCGCTGGTCCCCGACCTGCCGCGGCTGGCGCTGAGCAATCGGGCCTTCCTGCGGCGCGCGGTGCGCTTCCTGGTGGATTCGGGTGTGCGGCAGTTCCTCGACATCGGTTCCGGCATTCCGACCGCGGGCAATGTGCACGAGGTGGCGCATGCCATCGATCCGGAGTGCCGGGTGCTCTACGTCGATATCGATCCGGTGGCCGTGGCCCACTCCCGCGCCATCCTGCGGGGCAATGACCGGGCGGCCGCCATCGAGGCCGACCTACGCGAGCCCGCGGCGCTGCTGGAGCAGGCGCGGGGCACCGGCATCATCGACTTCGACCAACCTGTCGGCATCCTTCTCATTGCGGTCCTGCACCTGATGAGCGACGACTACGCCCCCATCGACAAGGTCAACGCACTCCACGACGCAGTGCCCGTCGGCAGCTACGTCGCGATTTCGCATCTCACCTCGGCCACGCGCCCCGACGACGCGGCGAAGCTGGTGGAGAACTCGCACAATGTCAGCAAGATAGGACTGCAGTTCCGCAGCCGCGACGAGATCGCCGCGCTGTTCGGCAAGTGGGAGCCGATCGAGCCCGGTGTGGTGGAATTGCCGCTGTGGCGGCCGGAATCCGACCGTGACCAGCATGAGGCGCCGGGCCGTTCGCTGGGACTGGCGGGTGTGGGCCGCAAGGCCTGAGTGGTTCGGACGAGTCAGGGGCAGGGGGTCACCGGTGGCAGCACACGAGTTGGCGGTCCGATGGGCCGACGCTCTCGATGGCGCGGTCGCGCCGACGCTCACCCGGGCCCAGGTGGAGGATCTGCTCGACGGTTTCGGTGACCGCCTGATCGCGGCCGTGCGCGGCACCGGGGACATGTCGGTGGCGCGGGAGGCCGCGGTCGCCCTGGTGGCCGCCAACTACCGTGACCCGCTGGCCGTGCACCGCTCGGTGCTGGTGCTGTGCAAGGACCTGGTGACCGACGCCTGCCCCGACCCCGGCTGCGCGGACTACGGGCCGGTCCGCGATCGCGCCATCGAACTGGCCGCGGAATTCGCCGCCGAGTTCACCGCCGGGCTGCGCAATGTGGCGCTGGCCGAACAGGAGACGACGCTCGGCGCCGCCCTCACCGCGGTCCAGGAGGCCGAGGCGCGCCGCCAGCTGTCGGAGGCGCGGTTCCAGGCCATCTTCGAAGGGGCGTCGGTGGGCATCGGCACCGTCGACGCCGCCACCGGCAAGGTGGTCGACGTCAACAACGCCTTCGCCGAGACCCTGGGCGTCGCCGCCGAGTCCATGCCCGGCCGTACCGTGGCCGACATTCTCGGCCCCGAGAACATCGGTGAAGCGTTCTCCCTGTTCCAGCGCCTGCTCTCCGGTGAGATCGACCGCTTCCGCTTCGAGACCCGGCACACCAAGCCGGACGGCACGCACACCATCATCGACCTGTCCATGACGGTGGTCCGCGACAGTGAGGGTAAGCCGCGCTTCCTGATCGGCGTCACCGTCGATGTCACCGACCGCAAGCAGCTGGCCGATCAGCTCTGGTACGACGCCCACCACGATTCGCTCACCGGCCTGCCCAACCGACTGCTGTTCTTCGACCGTCTCGCCGCGGCCACGGGCCAGGTCGGGGTCTGCTACCTGGATCTGGACGGCTTCAAGGAGATCAACGACCGCCGCGGCCACACCGCCGGCGACCGGGTGCTGTGCGAGGTGGGCCAGCGGCTGCGCCGGGCCCTGCCGCCGAACGGGGTGGCGGCGCGGCTGGGCGGTGACGAGTTCATCGTCCTGGTCGAGAACTGCTCAGGTCAGGACGAATTGGACACCGTCGCGGACGGCCTGCTGGCCGCGCTGCGCGATCCGTTCGACGTGGCGGGGCTGCTGGTGCAGGTGGGCGCGAGCATCGGCACCGCGCTGGTGGACACCGATTCCACCGCCATCGACGAGCTCATGCACGCCGTGGACGTCGCCATGTACCGCGACAAGGCGCTGCGCCACGGCGCGCTCGGCGACCCTAGATGACGAACGGCACCAGCGCTTTTCGCTCCGCCGGGTAGTCCTCGAACTTCTCCCGGTACCAGGTGTGGGTGGCGAAGGCGCGCGGCACCAGATTGCCGAAGGTGATCAGGAAGATGACCACGCCGGGCAGCGCCCAGGTGAGAATGGCGAATCCGGCCCAGGCGACCAGTTCGCCGAGATAGGTGGGGC
Organism: Nocardia sp. NPDC004123; assembly: GCF_053603795.1. Taxonomy (NCBI): domain Bacteria; kingdom Bacillati; phylum Actinomycetota; class Actinomycetes; order Mycobacteriales; family Nocardiaceae; genus Nocardia; species Nocardia sp. NPDC004123. The sequence continues at coordinate 282,273 of NZ_JBSGGG010000004.1, read as the reverse complement.
TGGTGACGAATCGGAATCCCAGACCGTACGGGATCTTGTATTCCGTTGCCCCCGGGTTGTTCTTGTCGCGAAGATTCCGGACGATCCCCTCCGAGCTCACCAGCAGCGCGAAACCGCAGAGGTAGACGATCAGCCCGATGATGAAGCGCGGGTCGGTCAGCCAATCCGTACCGTACTGCCCGAGATAATCGTGGCTGAAGAGCGCACCATTGAGATAGCCGTGCAGCGCGGTCACGAACATGCCCATGCCGAGCACGGAAACATTGAAACTGCTGGTCTTGCCGGGCACTTGGCGAATGGAGAGGGGGAAGAACCAGCCGCGGTTGCCGTAGTGCAGAATCCAGATGGCCGCCAGCACCAGGGAAGTCGGCTCGAAGCGGCGCGGACCGCTGAGGTACGCGACAGCGAAGACCACGGTGGCCGGAATCTCCATCAACCACCAGCCGAGCTTCGGATTGAGATTGAGTCCGAGTTTGGCGGTGGCGAAGCGGCCGTAGGGACTCTGCCCGAAGAGGCCGCCGATCAGCACGAAAGCTGCGAACGCGAAAGCGATCGTGAGCACGGTGTCGTAGACGGTATTGCCGGTGTACCAGTTCATTCGCGGTCCTTCAGGTGGAAAAACTAGAACAGGTTCTACCACAGTGCACAGCCTGGCCGGTACCCACCGGGGGGCGCGAAAGGTGGCCGGGGGGTAGTTTGGCGAGAACCCGGAGGGAGGCAAGGTGGGTTCGCAGGGATGGGATGTGCTGATCGAATGTATGCCTTTTTTTCTCGAGGAGGACGAGGACGCCGACGAGTCCGGACTCGGATGGAACCCGCGCTTCGTTCAGGTTCGTGACGAACTCACCGGCCGCCGTGTGCATTTCGCGCAGCAGGGCACCGAGATCGAGGTGCTGATCGCCGTCCCCGACGACACCGCCGAGGCCGAAGCGCTGCTCACCGTGCTGCGCGCGCAACCCGACGGCACCTGGGATCCGGTGCCGCTGCCCTCGGAATCCGATGCCACCGCACCGGATCCGCAGTGGCGGGCCATGCAGCGGGTGCACCAGCAGCCGCGGCTGGCGCGCGAATGGAGCACCGGATGGCAGCGCGGGGAGTCGATCGATCATCGGCGCGGCGTGGCCGAATCCGTGGTGGCGGTGTTGCGCGACGGGCTCGACATGGACGGGGACCGGCTGCGTTTCGCCACCTGGAGCATGGACGCGCCCGGCAGCGGCAGCTACGGCCTGCCCGCCGACCGCCCCAGCGAGCGCGAAGCGCCGGTGGCGTGTTCGAACTGGGCCGACTTCGAGGACAGGCTGAGCTGGGCGCTGACCACGCTGCCCTGGGACGGGGTGATCAACCTCAGCACTCCGCACCCCGGACCGGACCCGTGCTTCGTCCAATTCCTGCACGGCAGGCAGCTTTTCAACGAGGCCAGCGGCTGGGATGTGGCCGGACTGGGCGCGGGCGAGTTCGACCGGCGCATGCGCGAGCTGGGCTGGAGTTTCGCCCCGCACAGCGTGCCCGGCGGGGCGGCGCTCATCTGGGAGGGGCCGCTGGCCAAGACCGGGTTCAATCCCAGCCTGGAGGGCGCGCCGCGGCGGACGGTGGCCACCTTCACCGAGGTGTTCACCGTCGGGCATCCGCAGGATCTGGTGTTCCGGGCGTTCCGCAACGGCCGCCGCCGCGATCCGGAATTGCGCTATCTGGATATCGAACTCGGGATTCCGCGCGACGTCCGGTGACCCGCCATTCGGCGGTCGCCGGGGGCGGGTGAGACTCAGAGCCGGCGCAGGCGGATCGGCAGGCCGTCCGCCGGCGTCGGGCCGGTACCGGCGACCAGGGGCACCTGGTAGCCGTCCGGCACACTCCAGCGGTAGTTCAGCAGCATGCGGTGCATGGTGGCCTTGACGGTCATGCCGCCGAAGTACCGGCCGATGCACTTGTGCGCGCCGCCGCCGAAGGGCGGCCAGGCGAAGCGGTGCGACTTGTCCTCGGCGCGTGCGGGATCGAAGCGTTCCGGATCGAACACGTCCGGGTCGTGCCAGTACTCCTCGCTGCGCATCATCGAGTACGAGCCGACCATGACCAGCGCGCCCTTGGGGATGAAGTACCCGGCGATCTCGGTGTCCTCCAGCGCTTCTCGCACCATCTGGCCGACCGGGGCGTACATGCGCAGGGTCTCGCGGAAGGCCATCTCCAGGGCGGGCAGCCGGTCCAGGTCGGCGTAGTCGAGGGTGGGTTTGCCCAGCGCCTGTGATTCCTCGCGCAGCCGCTGCTGCCATTCCGGGTGCCGGGCCAGTTCGTAGGCCAGCATGGAGATGGCCAGGGTGCTGGTGTCGTGGGCGGCCATCATGACGAAGATCATGTGGTCGACGATGTCGGCGTCGGTGAAGGATTCGCCGTCCTCGGTCTCGGCGTGGCAGAGGACGCTGAACAGGTCCTCGCCGTCGCCGGCGCGCTTGGCGGGCAGCTCCCGGCGGAAGTAGTCCTCGAGCAGCCGGCGGCCGCGCAGGCCCCGATTCCACACGCCGCCGGGCATATTGGTGCGGATGATGGCCTTGCCGCCGTGCACGGCGTCCTCGAAGGCCTGGGACAGGCGGGTGCCCTCGGGACCGAGTTCCGCGCCCGCGAAGACCACGGTGGCCTGTTCCAGCAGCATGCGCTTGACGTGGTCGTAGAGCGGGAAATCGGGGGCGGGTCGCCAGGAGTCGACGCCGCGCACGATACGCGGGGTGGTGAGGTTGAGGTAGCCGATGAGCCGCGGGCGGGTGAAGGCCTGCTGCAGGATCCGGCGGTGATAGGCGTGATCGTCGAAGTCGCGCAGCAGGATTCCGCCGCGGAAGAACGGGCCGATGAGGAATTCCCAGCCCTGTTGCGCGGAGAGCACGTGCTTGCGGTCCAGCAGCACCTCCTCCACGGCGGCCGGGCTGCCGATGCCCACCACCTGCCGCCCGAAGACGCCCATCCACTGCACGGGACCGTAGCGGCGCATCCGGTCGCGGCCGAAGGTGAGGGGGTCGGCGAGGGTGCTCACCACGTGGCCGATGCCCGGCGGGCCGTAGTCACCCATCACCGGTTTGAGCCCGCTGCCCGGCGGCGGTGTCGCGAGTGCCCGCGGCACGCTGGGATAGCGCTCCAGTACCCCGGCGGCGCGGCACTGAATTCGATGGTTCACCACGGCTTTTCGCACAGCCATGCCTCAACGGTAGCGGAAACGAAAGTTTCCGTAAACGGTCGTTTCCCGATTTCTGTGCCAAGCTGTCAGGGTGACGCGAGCTTTCAACGGGACCTATCGCGGCACCACGACCGACGAGCGCCGGGAGCAGCGCCGACGACGGCTGCTGGACGCGGCCCTCGAGATCGTCGGCACGCAGGGGCTGGCCGCGCTCACCGTGCGCGGGGTGTGCGAGCAGGCGAAGGTGGGGCCGCGCTTCTTCTACGAATCCTTCACCGGTCTGGACGCGCTGGCCTCCGCGCTGCTGGACGAGGTGCAGGGCGCGGCCCTCGAGCAGGCTCGCACGGCCATGACCGAGACCCCCGGCGGGCCCGAGGAGAAGCTGCGGGCCGGGGTGGCGGCGCTCATCATCACGGTGACCGACGATCCGCGCCGGGCGAACATCGCCTTCGCGCAGGCCTACGGCAGCGAGATGCTCATGCGCCGCCGCTTCGAGGGCATGCGCCGGGTGGCGCAGCTGCTCATCGAGCAGACGCGGGTGCTGCTCGACCTTCCCGAGGGCGAGGACACCGCCCTGACCGCACTGGCCCAGCTGATCACCGGCGGCGCGGCCGAGCTGATCCTGGTCTGGCTCGACGGCGGCCTGAAGGTGGAGCGGCCCGTGCTGATCGGGATCGTCGCGGATTACGTTGTGGCCATGGTGGACCGGCTCCCCGGAATCACCGAGCTGATCCGCCTCCCCGGGACTTCAGCGCCCGGCTGACGAGCCGTTGCCGGCCGCGCACGCGTGCTGCCGGTCAGGCGCCGAATCGATCCTGGGGGTGCCCCCCGAGTTACCCTCATCGCCACGAAATCAGTTGTCACGTTGCGGATCGACCCACGCCGCTGGCGATGATCTCGTCGACGACGATCTTCGCGGTCTCGGTGCAGGCGGTGATGCCGCCGTTGGCGTACTCCTTGACCGCGTCGCCGACGTTCCAGAGATTCGCGATGGGGGTGTCGTGGGGCAGGTCGTAGCCGGCGACCGTGCGCTGGGGTGGCCAGTCGTCGCGGGTGACGGCGATGGACAGGATGCGGGCCGTGTCGAAGCCCGGGATCTCCTCGCGCAGATCCTGGAGCACGAGCGCGGTTTCGGCCTCGGAGTCGAAGTCGCCCACCGACGGCTTGGGCACCCCGGTGCCGACGTAGAGGTGCCAGCCCTCGGGGGCCATCTCCGGGCAGGTGGCGGTGAAGTTGGCGACGTAGCACAGCCGCCTGGTACGGGCGAAGCTGAGCAGGCCGGGCGCGTCGATGAGCGGTTCCCGGCTGGCGAAGTTGACCGAGATCATGGCGCACGGCAGGTCGCGTTGCAGCACCGAGCCGACATAGTCGGACGGAAAATGTTCGGGGCCAACGAGATCCAATGTGGCCGACGGCCCGATGTCGCTGACCGCGAAAGCGCAGGAGACATAGGAGGTTTCACCCTCGTGCCGGATGCGGGCCCCGACGACGCGATCGTCCTCGACGAGCAGCTGCTGCACCTCGCTGCCCAGACGCACCTGTCCCCCATTGCGTTCCACCACCTCCGCCAGGGCCTTCCAGATACCGATGGTGCCGTCCGGGCAGAAGCCGAGCTTCTTGAACGCCGACGCGCGGGTGAAGTAGGTGAGGAACACGCGCGCGGGGAGCTCCTCCGAGCCGACGGCGAAGATCGAGCCGCACATATTGCGGAAGATGCCTTGCACCGCATCGTTTTTGGTGTATCGCCGCACCCAGTCGGCGGTGGACAGTTCCCGGTCGGGCAGCCCGCCGTCGGCGCGGGCCGCGCCGATTCCGGTGAGCAGCTTGGCCCCCTGGCGGGTCAGCTGGGAGATGAGCAGCCCCCAGCCGCCGCTGGTGACATCCACGTCACGGCCGTTGATGCGGAACAGAATCGGCGGATCCGCCGGGCGCACTTCGAATTTCGCGCCCACCTCCTCGAAGGTCCGTTCGGTGATGCCGCCGAGTTCGACGACCACCGCGCCGGTGTTGACGATGAAACCGTCGAGTTCGGTGGTGGAGGCTCGTCCGCCGATCCGGTCCAGGCGTTCGACCACCAGGGTCCGGTAGCCGTGGTGCGAGAGCCGGGCGGCCGCGCACAGCCCGCCCGCCCCGGCTCCGACAACCAGTGCGTCCCACGTGTTCTCGCTCATGGCGAGCCCCCTCGAGCAGGCTCAGCCCGCTGGGTTCACCCCGGGCCGAGCGTCGGACATATCGGTAATACGACTCCAATTCTCCCGCACCTGGTCCATCGTCGGGACCTCACTGAAGAACACGGGCTGGTTGGCGAACAGCTGGGTCCGGTGCACCGACCCGCCGCCGACCACCAGCACCATGCCGGAGTCGGTGCAGTCCTCGCTCATCAGGTGGCCGACGATGGGCGCGACCTGGGCGGGCGGCAGCTTCTCGAGCATCTCGGCCGAGGCGATGTCGGCGGTCATCCGCGTGGCGGCGATGGGCGCGACGGCATTGACGCCGATGTCGTACTTGCGGCCCTCGATGGCGAGGGTGTTCATCATGCCGACCATGCCGAGTTTGGCTGCGCCGTAATTGGCCTGGCCGAAGTTGCCGTACAGGCCGGAGGTGGAGGTGGCCATGACGACGCGGCCGAAACCCTGCTCGCGGAAGTGCGGCCAGGCGGCGTGGGTGACGAAGAACGAGCCGAACAGGTGCACGCGCTGCACGGCCTCGAAGGCCTCGGGGGTCATCTTCACGAAGCTCATGTCGCGCAGGATGCCCGCGTTGTTGACCACGCCGTGCACCGCGCCGAAGCTGTCGATCGCGGTCTGGACCAGCGCCTTCGCCCCCTCCTCGGTGGCGACGCTGTCGTAGTTGGCGACGGCGGTGCCGCCGGCCGCGCGGATCTCCTCGACCACGGCGTCGGCCATATTGTGCCCGGATCCGGAGCCGTCGCGCGCACCGCCGAGGTCGTTGACGACGACCAGCGCGCCCTCGCGGGCGAGCAGCAATGCGTACTCCCGGCCCAGTCCGCCACCGGCTCCGGTGACAATGACGACGCGATCGGTTACACCAGGCATGAAATCTCCTTGCCGAAGTTAATGACAGTTCGGAACGTAGCAGGAGCGAATCCGGCGCCCGTGTGCTGCCCGCCACACTCGTCGAAAAACTGGACAGTCGATAGGGTTGGCGTGATGACCCCGCACCTGCACCGCCGCTACCCCGAGCTCCAGCGGACCCTGCCCCACGTGAGGCTGGGGACCGGCCCGACGCCGGTGCGGAGACTGGAGGCCCTCGACACGGCGGGCGCCGACATCTGGCTCAAGGACGACAGCGCTTTCGGTGACGGCGGCTGGGGCGGCAACAAGGTCCGCAAGCTGGAATGGCTGCTGCCCGACGCACTGCGCCGGCAGCGGACCACCATCGTGACGGTGGGCGGGCTGGGCACCAACTGGGGGCTGGCGACCGCGCTGTACGGGCGCGAACACGGGCTGAAAACCGTGCTGGCGCTGGTGGATCAGCCGGTCGACGAGCATGTGCGGGCACAACTCGAGCGATTGCGGGCCTCGGGCGCCGAACTGCACTTCACCCACACCAAGGCGCGCACGATCCTGAGTGCTCCGTATCTGCTGGCCCGGCATTTCACCGGCCTGCGACCGCCCTACTTCCTGCCCGCGGGCGGGTCGTCGCCGGTGGGTGCGCTCGGATATGTCGAGGCCGCACTGGAATTGGCGGATCAGGTGAGCACCGGGGAGATTCCGGAGCCGGGCCATATCGTGATTCCGGTCGGGTCGGGCGGGACGGCGGCGGGGCTGTCACTCGGCTTGCGGCTGGCCGGATTGCGCACGCGGGTGGTGGGTGTGGTCGTGAACGACACGCTGCGCCTCGACGAACCGGCGCTCGCCAAGCTGGCGGGCCGTACCGAGCGGCTGCTGCGGTCCCGCGGCGCGCGGTTACCCGAGCACCTCTCCCCCACCGCCAATCTAGATATCGTCACCGACTACCTCGGTCCGGGATACGGCTATCCGATGCCGGAAGCAGCTACGGCACTGGCACTTTCGGAGGATCGGGAGCACATGCGGCTGGAGCCGGTCTACACCGCGAAAGCCATGGCCGCGCTGCTGGACATGAACGCGCACGGCCGGTTCGACGGTCCGGTGGTGTACCTCAACACCAACGGACCGCGCTGACACCGGTTTCCGCAGGTCGTCCGCTCACGCGACCGCGAGCTTGGCGGCCAGGAATTCCTCCCAGGTGCGGCCGCCGGCGGCGTGCTCCGGGGTGAGGTTGCCGCCCGCGGCGTACGCGCGGGCCGCCTTGCCCGGGACCTTCATGGTGAAGACCGGACGGTGGCGGCCGGTGGCCTCCAGGTAGCTGCGCTCGAGTTCCTTCATGCTGTAGATGCGCGGGCCGCCGATCTCGTCGACCAGGCCCGCGGGCTCACCCAGGGTCAATTCCACCAATCGTGCTGCCACCTCGGCGGTTTCGATGGGCTGGAAGCGGAAGTCGAAGACCGGCACCAGCGGCATCCTGCCCAACGCCGAGACCATGGTGAAGAGCAGGTCGTGGAACTGGGTGGCGCGCAGGGTGGTCCACGGCAGGCCCGAATTCTCCACCACCAGTTCGGCTTCCCGCTTCGATGCCATGTAGGCCATGGTCTGGCGGTCGATGGCGCTCTCCACCGGGATCCGGTCCGCGCCGACCACCGAGATGTAGATCAGGTGCGGGAACACGCCCGCGGCCTGGATGGCCTCGACCAGGGTGCGCGCCTTCTCACCGTCGCCCTTGGTGGTGCCCGCCAGATGCAGGACGGTGTCGACGCCGGCGACCGCCTCGGCGATACCCGCGCCCGTCTGCAGGTCGCCGGCCACGTACTCGATGCCGTCCTGCGCCATCCGCGCGGTGCGGCTCAGCACGCGCAGGTGCACGCCGGCCTCCCGCAGCAGCGGGGTGACCAGGCTGCCCAGGGTGCCGGTGCCGCCGGTGACCAGAACCGTCTTCGCCATGATGACCATCTCCTTCGTCTCGCGCCGCCGCCGTGGTGGCGTCCTGCCAAAGAGACGACGCAGGGCCGGCGGATGTGACACGACGTGACCGGCGGCACCCGACGGACGCGTCGTAGGCTGACCGCATGCCCGATTCCGGTTCCGCGCAGCAGCTCGATCGCCTGCTGGACCTGGTCTCCGGCCGCCGCATGGCCGTGCTCACGGGCGCGGGCATCTCCACCGACAGCGGCATTCCGGATTACCGCAGCGCCGACGCCCCGCCCCGGACCCCGATGACCTATCAGCAGTTCATCGGCGATCCGTTGTTCCGCCAACGCTATTGGGCGCGCAATCACGTCGGATGGCGGCGTATGGATGCGGCCCGGCCGAATCCGTCGCATCGGGCGCTGGCCCAGCTGGAACATGCGGGCCTCGTCAGCGGCCTCATCACCCAGAACGTGGACCTGCTGCACACCAAGGCCGGTCATCACAGGGTCATCGATCTGCACGGTGTCTACGCCCGCGTTCGCTGCCTCGACTGCGACGCCCTCACGTCGCGCATGGCTCTGGCCGATCGCCTCGAAGCAGCCAATCCCGGCTTCGCCGATTCGATCCTGCTCGACGGCCTCGAAGTCGCGCCGGACGCCGACGCCGTCGTGACCGACACCGACTCTTTCCGCATGGTCGACTGCCTGCACTGCGGCGGCCTCCTCAAACCCGACATCGTCTACTTCGGTGAATCGGTCCCCAAACCCCGCGTCGCGGCGGCCCTCGACCTGGTGGACTCCGCCGACGCCCTCCTGGTCGTCGGCTCGTCCCTGACGGTCATGTCCGGTCTCCGCTTCGCCCGGCGCACCGCCAAATCCGGCCGCCCGCTCATCATCCTGAACCGCGGCGGCACCCGTGCCGATGCCCTGGCCACCCTCATTCTCGACACCGGCTGCGCCCCTGTACTCACCGCATTGTCAGACGCCCTCATCCCCAGCTGATTTCGACCGACACAACGCGGCGGACGGGGCAATCGATGCCGAGTGGCAGGTATTTCAGAGGACGTTCTGCCCTTGGACCCGCCGGTCGCGGAAGCCAGGCTTGGTGGTGGCCGATGCCGGATCCCCAACGCGGATCCAGAGATTCGAGAGGACAAGACTATGAAACCATTGTCGGAATCGCTGATGGACCTCGCCGCACAGGTGAAGCGGTTCGAGGAGTCGTCCGCCGCGGCGCGCGAGCAGAACCGCGCCGCGCTCCAGGCACGTCGGGAGGAGCTGGAGGCGACCTTCGAGCGCGAAGGCAGCGAGTTCGAGAAGACCACGGCCGAACTGCGGGACGTCGCCCAGAAGTGGTGGTCGGACACCAGAGAAGCCCTCGAACATCAGATCGAGGTGATGCGAACCGATTTCGAGAAGTGGCAGGCCGACATCAGAGCGGAGCGTACGGCCGACACCACCGAGCACGCCGGGCAGACCGCCGAGCCCGCGGCCAAGAGCTGAGCGAATACCGCACACAGCAGCCGACCTCCGACGGCGGCCTTCCCGGGGTTACAGCGGTGACTCCGTCGAGCGGCATGTCGTCGGGGGCTGGAGCCGGTGACACCATCAGTCCTCCTTCACGCAGCACTCGCGGTCGACGCGCCGAATCCTCGCTGGCCGGGAGCGAGGTTGTAGTCTGTCTGAGACATCAGGCGCGGACAAGGGGGGCACCGAAATGCCGACAACCGAACCCAACATGTTCCCGGCGTGGCTGGACCGCTTACAGGTCAGGTATATGAACCCGGTGGTTCGCCCGCTCGCGCCGTATCTGCCCGGGTTCGCCGTGATCGAACACCGCGGCCGCAAGTCGGGCCGAGCGTATTCCACACCGGTCAACGCTTTTCGCTTCGACGGCTCGCTCTATGTGGTCATGGGCCACGGCCGGACCGATTGGATCAAAAACGTTCTCGCCGCCGGAGAAGCCGCTACCTCTCACGCTTTTCGCCAGTACAAACTCGTCAATCCCCGTATAGTCGGCCGCGGCGAGGCGGGCCCGGAAGTCCCGTTCCCCGCCCGGATCGCCGCCCGCCGGCTCCCGCTGTTCGTCGCGGACATCGCTTCCGGGGAGTGACGCGCCGCTAGTCCCGGACCTCGAGCCGGCGCACCAGCGTGACCAATGCCGCGCGCAGGGTTTCCGGATCGTCGGCGTCCGCGCCCAGGATCATCCGCACCACCTGCGGGGCGGCGAACCACCAGGCGGCCAGGGCCGCCACCGCGTACAGCAGGTAGCCGGGGGCGACCTCGTCCGGCAGGGCGCCCGCCCGCTGGGCGGCCGCCAGCGCGGCGACCTTGTCCGCGTAGTGCGAGGCGCGGGCGGACTCGCCCGGCAGCTGACCGTCCTGCGGTTGCAGTCCTTCCCAGTACATGAGGCGCAGGAACTGCGGGTGGGTGCGGTGGAAGTCGAAGACGTGCCCGGCGTACTCGGCCAGGTCGCCGGCCTTGTCGGCGGTCAGCGGACTGGCGGCGGCGAGCTGCTCGAGCTGGTCGGTGAGCACGGCCTCGAACAGGCCGCGCTTGTCGCCGAAGTACTGGTAGATGCGTTCCTTGTTGATCCCGGCGCGGGCCGCGATGGCGTTCACCCGGGCGCCGTCGGGTCCGCGTTCGGCGAACTCGAGTACCGCCGCCTCGAGCAGCAGCCGTCTGGTCCTCTCGGTATCCCACGCCATGACGTCCATCCAACCATCTCCAACCACACGGTTGCGTTTGGGCCCGCGGGCGTGGCAAACTCCAACCACACGGTTGCAACCATCTGGTTGCAGATTGAGGAGGAGGTGGCATCGTGCCCGAGTTGCGCTCCCGTACGGTCACGCACGGACGGAACATGGCCGGGGCCCGCGCCCTGATGCGGGCCAGCGGCGTGCCCTCGGCGGATATCGGCCGCAAGCCCGTCATCGCGATCGCGAACAGCTTCACGGAGTTCGTGCCGGGCCACACCCACCTCCAGCCGGTCGGCCGCATGGTCTCCGAGGCGGTGCGGGCGGCGGGCGGTATCGCGCGGGAGTTCAACACCATCGCGGTCGATGACGGAATCGCCATGGGGCACAGCGGCATGCTGTACTCGCTGCCGTCCCGGGACCTGATCGCGGATTCGATCGAGTACATGGTGAACACGCACTGCGCCGACGCGCTGGTGTGCATCTCCAACTGCGACAAGATCACTCCGGGCATGCTCATGGCGGCCCTGCGACTGAACATCCCGACGGTGTTCGTCTCCGGCGGACCGATGGAGGGCGGCACCGCGGTGCTGGTCGACGGCACGGTGCGCAGCCGGCTCGACCTCATCGTCACCATGGCCGAGGCGGTCTCGCCCGAAGTGTCCGACGCGGATCTGGAGCGCATCGAGGAGAACGCCTGCCCGACCTGCGGCTCGTGCGCGGGCATGTTCACCGCCAACTCCATGAACTGCCTCACCGAGGCGCTGGGCCTGGCGCTGCCGGGCAACGGCACCACGCTGGCCACCCACACCGCCCGGGCCGAGCTGTACCGGGCGGCGGGACGCACGGTCATGGACCTGGCGCGCCGCTACTACGACGAGGACGATGCCTCGGTCCTGCCCCGGAACATCGCCTCCCACCAGGCCTTCGACAATGCGATGGCCCTGGACCTGGCCATGGGCGGATCCACCAACACGGTGCTGCACCTGCTCGCGGCGGCGCAGGAGGCCGGGCTGGACTACACGCTCACCGAGATCGAGAAGATGTCGTTGCAGGTGCCGTGCCTGTGCAAGGTGGCGCCCAATGGCGACTATCTGATCGAGGACGTGCACCGCGCGGGCGGCATCCCGGCGCTGCTCGGCGAGCTGAACCGGGCCGGACTGCTGCACCGCGATGTGCATGCGGTGCACGCGGATTCACTCGACGCGTGGCTGGCCGAGTGGGACGTGCGCGCCGAGCGCCCCTCCGCGGCGGCGCGGGAGCTGTTCCACGCCGCTCCCGGCGGCAAGCGGTCGGCCAGCGCCTTCTCCCAGTCCGAGCGCTGGCACGCCCTCGATCTGGATGCCGCAGCGGGCTGCATTCGCGATGTCGCCCATGCCCATTCGCGCGACGGCGGCCTCGCGGTGTTGCGCGGCAACCTGTCTCCCGATGGGGCTGTGGTGAAGTCCGCGGGCGTGGCCGCGCACATGCACACCTTCACCGGTCCCGCCGTGGTGGTGGAGTCGCAGGAGGATGCGGTCGAGGCGATCCTGTCGCGCCGGATCAAGGCCGGTGACGTGCTGGTCATTCGCTACGAGGGTCCGCGCGGCGGGCCGGGCATGCAGGAAATGCTGTATCCGACTTCATATCTCAAGGGCCTGGGCCTGGCCCGGGAGTGCGCGCTGATCACCGACGGCCGATTCTCGGGCGGTTCCTCCGGCTGCTCCATCGGCCACATCTCCCCAGAGGCAGCGGCGGGTGGCCCGCTGGCGCTCGTCGAGGACGGCGACACCATCACCATCGACATCCCGTCGCGCTCCCTGACCCTCCACGTCGACGACGCCGAATTGGCCACCCGCCGCTCGGAATTGGAGGCGAACGGCGGCTACCGGCCGCGCCATCGTGAGCGTGAGATCTCGCTGGCATTGAAAACCTATGCCCTGCTGGCCACCTCGGCCGACCGGGGCGCGGTGCGCGACCCCGCCAAACTGGCCGGGTGAGAACCGAACTCGCCGGGTGAGAGGTGACCACGGTGCGCACGGCCCGCGTCCGGTGTGGCGGCGACCCCGGGCCGTCCCGGGGTCAGCCGGGCACGGATTCGACGATGAAACTCGCGACCGTGGTGGTGCTGCCGCCGATGTTCACGGTGCCGTAGCGGGTGACGCCCGGCAGCTGGCAGTCGCCCGCCTGTCCGGTGACCTGCTTGTACGCGTCGAGAAGCATGCGGACACCGGTCGCGCCGACCGGGTGGCCGATGCCGATCAGCCCGCCGCCGGGGTTGATCGGCAGGCTGCCGGTGCGGGTGATGTCGCCCGATTCCACGGCCTTCCAGCTCTCGCCGGGCGCGGTGAGGCCGAGGTGGTCGATGGCCACATACTCCGACATGGAGAAGCAGTCGTGAACCTCGAGGCCGCCGAGCTGGTGGATATCGGCCAGACCGGCGCGGGACAGCGCGTCGAGGACCGCGGTGCGCAGGTGTGGGAAGACATAGGGTTCGGCGGCAGAGGCGTGGATCTTCGCGTCGAGCGAAAGGCCGACCGTGCGGTGGCCCCAGCCCGAGATCAGCGCGGTGGTGTCGGGGCGGATGGTGCTGTGCCGCTGCAGGAACCGGTCCGAGACGAGAATCACGGCCGCCGCGCCGTCGGTCATCTGGCTGCAGTCCTGGCGGCGCAGGACACCGGCCACCGGTGGGTTGGCGGTGTCGTCGGCGGTGAAGCTAGCGTCGGTGTAGGACCAATTCCTGGTCTGGGCACGGGGATTCGAGCGGGCATTCACGATATTGAGCGCGCTGATGGCGCGCAGGTGAGCGGAATCGAGGTCGTAGCGCCGGTCGTATTCCGCCGCGATGGCGGCGAACTGGGTCGGCCACACCAGGTCGGTGTCCTGAGTCTCGTGGCCCGCCCAGGCCGCCGCGCCCAGGTAGGCGGCCGCCTGCCCGCCGGGGACGGTCTTCTCCAGCTCCGCGCCGATCACGAGTGCGCAGTCGTAGCGGCCGGATTCGAGATCGGCCATGGCGGCGAGGGCGGCCATGCTGCCGGAGGCGCAGGCGGCCTCGTGGCGGGCGGCCGGAATGCCCCACAGCTCAGGATGGATGGTGGCGGGCATGCCGCCGAGCTGGCCCTGGCCGGTGAACAATTGGCCGAAGGCATTGCCGATGTGGATCACCTCGATCGCGGTGGCGTCGAGGCGGACGGCGGCGAGCGTCTCGTCCAGGACGGCGCGGATCAGGGCGTCGAAACCGAGGCCGACGCGGTGCCAGTTGACGGCGAAATCGGTTTGGCCGCCGCCCAGAATGTGCACGGACACGGGGTCCTCCTGCGATCGAAGAGTGGTCAGAGCCGGGCGCGTAGTTCCCGGCGCAGCAGTTTGCCGACCGGATTGCGCGGCAGCGTATCGGTGAGCTCCAGGCGCTCGGGTAGTTTGAACGAGGCGACCTCGCGGGCCTGCAGATGCTCGACCAGGTCGGCGAGGGTCACGGTGGCGCCGGGCGCGGGAACGACCACGGCACAGCATTTTTCGCCGAGCACCGCGTCGGGGTAGCCGACCACGGCGACATCCGCGATCGCGGGATGGTCGATGAGCAGCCCCTCGATCTCGGCGGGCGCGATGTTCATGCCGCCGCGGATGATGATCTCCTTCACGCGGTCGACGAAGCGCAGGTACCGGCCGCCGTCGCCGCATCGTTCGAAAACGTCACCGCTGCACAGGTATCCCTCGTCGTCGAAGGGCTCGGCGGTGGCGGTGCCGGGCAGATAGCCGCCGAAGACGGCCGGGCCGCATAGGCGCAGTTCGCCGCGTCCGCCGATCTCGGTGACCGTCGCCCCGGTGGTGACGTCGACCAGTTTCACCGCTGTCCGTTCCGCCAGTCTGGTGGACCAGCGCACCCCGGCCGCACCGTAGTACGGCAGATGCTGGGCGCGCAGGGTGGGATCCGGTAGATCGGCCGGTGTGCCCAGCAGGCTCACTCCCTCGTTGGATCCGAAGAAGTTGATCACCTGAATGCCCAGTTCCTCCTGCCAGCGCCGCACCACCGGCGGCGGCAGCGGCGCACCGCCGGAGCCGACCGTACGCAGCGAGGACAGGTCGGCGCGGGCGCGCAGGGCGTCGTTCTGCAGCAGCATGGTGAGCAGGGCGGGCGGCATGCTCGTGTGGGTGACCCGGTGCTCGGCGAGCTGCCGGAAGAACACGGGCAGATCCAATGGGTGGTGCTGGACCAGATGCCCGCCCGCCAGCAGCCACGGCAGGAACGAGCCCGCGAATCCGGCCATGTTCACCATGGGAAAGGGGTTGAGCACCACCGAATCCGGGGTCATGCCGAGCCCGTCCTGGACGCCGCCCGCCACGGCGAGCCAGTCGCCGTGGCAGCGCGGAATGCCCTTGGGCGCGGCCTCGGTGCCGCTGGTCCAGCAGATGGTGATGCGATCGTTGACGGTGACGGGGAGCGCACAGGTGTAGTCACGTACCCGCTTGCGGGCAGCTGCGCCGACCGGGCCGTCGAGGGCGATCGCCTGCTCCGGGACGCCCGGCCCGAAGGCGAAGACAGCGCCCTGCCCGCCGATAACCGTCAGCGCCTCCGCCGCGAGTGCCCGATCTCCCAGCGCCCCAACGGTAATGACGGCCTCGGCCACGGTCGCCGCGACAATGCCCGACAGCTCGTGCCGCCGGAACGACGCGGGCATCGGCGTGGCCACCGCGCCCAGCCGCCACAGTGCGAGGTATACGGCGGTCAGGGCGATCGAGTTGGGCAGTTGGATCGCGACGGTGGAGCCCTGCCGAATCCCGTTGGCCAGCAGGACCGCCGCGATATCGCTGACGTGGTCGTCGAGTTCGCGCCAGGTGAGGGTGCGCGGGTGCGCGCCGGTCAGGTCCGCCAGGTTGGCCGGGTCGGTGATGGCGGGCGCGTCGGGGGCCTCGGTGACGCGGTGGCGGAAGACGTCGGGAATCGTCTCGGGCTGCCACCAGCCGCGCTCGAGGTAGGTGCGCACGGTGTCCGCCGGATGGCAGGCGTGCACCGGGCGGGCGGGGGACGTCGTTGCGGAGGAGGAGATTTCGACCATCGGAGTTCCCTGGTGATGAGTTGGTCCGGTGACGGCGCAGCTGGTCCGGTGACAGTGCGGGCCGCGGGTCAGGTCATGCGACGCAGCACCACGGCCGAGCCGAGCCCGAGCGCGGCGGGAATGGCGACCAGCGCGTGCTCGCCGTCGCGGCGGCGCAGCTCGTCCAGCGCCTGGGCGATGAGGATCCCGCCGGTCGCGCCGAGCGGATGCCCGACCGCCACCGCACCGCCGGACGGATTCACCCGCGCCGCGTCCACTCCGAGCTCACGCATGAGCACCAGCGGTGTGACGGCGAAGGATTCGTTCACCTCGATCACATCCAGCTGCGCGGGCGAGATGCCCGCCCGCTGCAGGGCCACCCGGGCCGCACTGGTCGGCGCGGTCAGCAGCGGTGAGCGGACGGCCGTCTGGGCCGTGCCCACGATCTGCGCCACCGGCGGCCGCCCGAGCATGTGCTCGGCGCGCCGATTGCCCAGCAGCAGTGCCGAAGCCCCGTCGGCCAGTTGCGGCGCGGTGGCAATGGTGTGCAGCCCGGCGACGGGACGCCGCGCCTGCGGCGTCCGGCGGGCCACCCGCTCCCAGGACGGATCGGCTCCGAACAGGGTGGGCAGCGCCGCGAAGGCCGACGCGCACGCGTCCGGCCGCGCGCCCTCGTCGGCGGCGAGCAGCACGGTGCCGCCCTTGCGGGCCGGGATCACCGACGCCGATGTGGCTGCGCTGCTGGCCTTTCGATGCGACCGCACCGCGAAGGCGTCCAGCTCCGGCCGGGTGATGCCGTACTCGGCCGCCGTGAGATCCGCCGACACCCCGATGGTGACGAACCCGGTCCGCTCCCCCAGATCGGCGTCCCCGGCGATGGCCGGCCGATCCGCCAGCATCGGCACCCGCGACATCGACTCCACCCCGCCCGCGACGATCACATCCGCGAACCCGGCCGCCACCCGCGCCGCCGCGCCCTCCACCGCGTCCAGACCGGAACAGCAGAGTCGCGAAACCACCGCCCCCGGCACCGAATCCGGCCATCCCGCCCACAACACCGCGGCCCGGGCCACATTCGCACCCTGCTCCCCCACCGCGGTACTCACCCCGACCAGCACGTCGTCGACCGCCGCCGGCGGACAGCCCCGCTCCTCCAGCGCCGCCAGCAACTGCCCGAACAACTCGTACGGCGGAACCTCCGCCAAGGTGCCCCCACCCTTGCGCACCCGCCCCCGCGGCAACCGCACCGCGTCATAGACGAACGCCTCACTCATCGATATGCCTCCGCTGTTCTGCCGACTCCGGGTCGGACTCTTCTCCGCCAGTCTCCGGCACTCCGGGGCCCGATCCCGTAACGATCCCGGTGAGCGCGTCGAGGGTCCGATATCCGGCCGGGTCGTCGGCCGTCGTCACCGGCACGATGACCACCTCGTCGGCGCCCGCGTCCCCGTACTCGCCGAGGCGGGCCGCCACTGTTCGGGTATCGCCGAACATGCCTACGGCTGCGGGCAATTCATCCGGAATGGCCGCCAGCACCGCACGCGGATGGGCTCCGCCGTGCGCCAGCCGGACCACGTCTCCGAATCCGGCCTCGGTGAACATGGCGTCATACCCGGGGGCGCGCAGGTATCCGACGACACCCTGCCGGACGGTCGTGTACATGTCGGGGTCAGGATCCGCGGCCGCGATCACCCACACGGAGACCGGCGGCGCCGCGCGCCCGGCCCGCGCGGCGAATTCGCCCAGCGCGGTGACACATCGGGCAACCTGGGCCGGGGTCACCAGATTCAGTACCACCCGGTCGGCGCAGCGCGCGGCGGCCTCCAGCGCCCGCTCGCCGAAGGCCGCGACAATGATCTCGCCGCCGGACGGGCCGCCAGTGGGGTGCCGCGACCGATGTTCTCGGCCATGGCCGTTCGAGGATGCCCGGCCGTGCTCGGATCCCACACTGGGCCAGCCGATCTCGGCCGGCCCATCCGGTCCGTATCCGCTGCGGGCCAGGGTCGGGCGCAGGGCGGGCAGGCGGAGACGGAATCCTCGCATGCGTTCGATCAGGCCGTCGTATTCGACCTTCTCCCCGGCCAGCAGGGCGCGCACGATCCGGGTCGTCTCCTCCAGATGCCGTGCGGTGCGGTGCCTTCGGCGGCCGTGCCAGTCACGGACCACCACCGTGCTGGAGCTGCCCAGGGCGATGTCGACCGGGCGGCCGGTGAGGGCGGCCACGGTGGCCGTCCCCATGGCGATGGTCGCGGGGCTGCGGACGCCGACGGCGAGCGGGCCGAGGCACAGCGGGATCCGGCCCGGGGCCCGGCCCAGGGCGGTGGCCAGGGCGAAGGCGTCGAAGGTCGCCATCTCGCCGATCCAGAGGCGGTGGAAGCCGAGCTTGTCGGCGGCCTCGGCCACCAGCAGGGCATCCAGGGGGTCACGGTTCTGCCAGTACGGGAGGCTGACACTCAGATGCGGAAGGGGCACGCGGACAACCTTTTTCAGGAGAGCGGGCGGGCGGCGGCGCGCATGCGGTCCCCGCTGACCCAGGTGGCGTGGAAGCCGAGCGGGACCCGGACCGGCAGGCCGAGGCGGCACACGGGGCCCGCGGTGAGGTCGGCGGCGTCGTAGATCCACACCTCGCCGAGACCGGTGTGGTTGTTGTGGGCGAACATGGTGAGCCAGGCGTCGTCCTCGGCGGTGCCGCCGGGGCGCGGGACCACGGTGAGCTCACTGCCGAAGATGCCGTCGCCGAAGGGCGCGGTCTGCTTTGCGCCCGTGCGGATGTCGTATTTGATGACGGCGTCGAAGATCATGGTGCGGTCGACCGACAGCCGCATCTGATACGAGTAGCGGCCCGCGCGGCCGGTGCGGCCCTGATCGATGACGGGGAACTCGGTGTTGACGTCGTCCATGACCTCCTCGCGGGTGACGCCCGTGCGGAGGTTGAAGCGGTACCTGTGCAGCTTCGCTTCCGGGCGCAGATAGGCCAGCAGCTGGGCCAGGGGGTGAGCGCGGTCGGACACCGGGCTGGGTTCGGAGACCCGGCAGACCACCAGGACGATCTCCTCGCCCTCCTCCCAGGAATTGACGGTGTGGTAGATGTAGCCGGATTCGGCCTCGAACCACTTCGACTGCGCCCCTTCGCCATACCGCGGCAGCACCGCGAACCGGCTGGGCAGCGTGCGGTCGAAGAAGATCTTGAAGCGGCCGGCCGCGGCCGCGCGCGGATCGTTGTAGAGCGGCAGATCCATGAGGATCGAATGATTCTCGGTGATCGCCATGTCGTGCGGCAGACGCGGGCCGGGTAGTTCCAGCCCGGTGAAATGCGTGACGGTGCCGCCCGGGTCGGCCACCCCGTAGCGCAGATACGGCGAATGGATGCCGTAGTCGAAGAACAGCAGTTCCTCGGTGCGCTCGTCCACCTTGGCGTGCGCCGACACCTCGCCGCGCAGGGTGCCCTGGAAGGTGTCCACGCCGCGGGTCTCGAGGCTGACCGGGTCGAGCGCGTAGGGCTTGCCCGCCCGGTACCACAGGGCCAGCAGATTGCCGTGGTGGTAGACGACATCGGTATTGGCCGCATTGCGCTCGCGGCGGTCACCGGGCGGATTGTGCTCCCAGGGTTCGATCACGCCGCGCCACAACGCGGTTCCCGCCGCGTGCTCGGCATCGAACTCGCCCGTCCGGATGAAGCGGTTGCGGTACGTGGCCCGGCCGTTCTCGAAGTGGACCGCGTGCAGCATGCCGTCGCCGTCGAACCAGTGGTAGCGGCCGATGGGGGCGAACTGCGGATTGGGGCCGTTGCGGACGTAGACGCCGTCGAGGTCGGCCGGCAGCTCCCCGTGCAGCACAGTGAGATTCGTGGCCGTGGTCTCCTGCGCGCAGGGCGCGTACGGGCCTTCCAGATACGGGTTGGTGAGCGCCTCGGCGGCGGGAGCGATGAGTTCTTCGTTGAGCGGCATGCGAAGCCTCCAGCGACCGGGAGTCGACACCCGGCGAGATTCACTACAGTTAATGAAGTGATACGCGTCTCACTCAGGGCTGTCAAGAGCCGGGCGCTCGGGCGGCGGCTCGAAGCGCACGTCCCGCCGGCCGAGCACGGCCGCGCAGCCCCGGCAGCGCAGCGCGGGGACCAGCACCGCGCCGCATTCCTTGTGCCGGAGGCTCAGACCCGGTTCCGGCGTCTCCGGATGTGCGCGCTGGGACCAGGCCAGCAGGAAGGCGAAGACCCCGAACAGCGCTCGCCCGCGCGGGGTCAGCCGATAGTCGCGCCCGTCCGGCTCGGGCCGCTGCAGGATGCCCGCGTCCACCAGGCGCGCCAGCCGTTCGGTGAGCGTGGTCGGTGAGATGCCCAGTGCCGCACGGAAATCCGAGAACCGCCGCGCCCCGGCCAGGGCCAGCCCGGTGACGGCCGCGCTCCACCGGTCGCCGATGGCCTCCATGATCTCGTCGAAACGCGCGTCGCCGCGGGCGAGCGGGGCCGCCCGCACCGAGCGCCGGCGGCCGGAGGTGAGGCGCCACAGCGCATCCCGATCCAGTTCCACCTCGGTGTCGTGGGCGGTGACGTCGCGGCCGCAGCCCCGGCACATGACGACCGGCGGGCCGCGATGCCCGCACCGGGTGTGCGTGAACTCCGGCAGCAGCGCCCACTCGGCCGTCCACTCCCGCTGCCAGGACCAGACGCACACCAGGATCTCCCAGGTCGCCAAACCCAGGTCGGTGAGCCGGTATTCGTAGCGATCGACCGCGCCCGGCCGGGGCGTGCGTACCAGCACCCCGGCATCGACGAGCGCCGCCAGCCGCGCGGTGAGCACGGCGGGCGGCGCTGCGGCGCGATCGGCCCACTGGGTGAACCGGCGCGCGTGGTCGACGAAGGCGTGCCGCAGGATCGTCAGCGTCAGGCGATCGCCGAGCAGATCGAAGGTCGCGGCTACCGGATTCGTCACTTCAATAACTGTACTTTATGGGTGGGGACCTGCACGGTTTCCGCCTACTCGGTCATGGTCGCCAGCTCACGCTCCACGGCCGCGTCGTGCTCGGCCGCCTCCTCGGCCGCCTTCTTCGGGCTCCAGTGTCCGGCCATGATGAACACGAACGGGATGAAGCAGATCTGCGCGACCAGGCAGATCCACCACCAGCGCTTCCACTGCTCGGGCGAGTCGATCTGGGCCTGCTTCACGTCCTGCCCGTGCGCGGACAGATAGGCGAGATCGTCGGCGGGTATGGCGCTCACGGCCTTGAGCTTGGCGCTCGCCGCCGTCAGGGCCGGTCCGGTCTGGGAGGCCACCGCGAGCTGATCGACCGGCACCTTCTGCGCGGCCGTGATCCGGGCGATGGCCTGATCCGGCGGGATGTTGAACTTCTTCGCGACCTGGCCGACCGCGGTCGCCGCGCTCGCCTGATCGTTCGGGTTCGTCATTAGCTTCACCAGGACCTGCGTGTCGATCGCCTGGAGCGTGGCCAGCTCGTCCGGGTACTTGGCATTGAGTTCGACGGTGGTCTTCACGTCCGAGGCGGAATCGCCGGTCAGCTTCACCAGCGCGGCGACCTGTGCCGCTTCGTCATTCGGATTCTTGCCCAGGGCCGTGAGCGTATCCGCGCCGACGGTCTGGATGGTGGCGATCTCGTCGTGGTACTTGGCATTGATGGTCTGCAGCCGCGGACCGTAGTTCACCAGCGTGCCCGCGGCGGTGACCACGAAGAGCAGACCCAGCAGCACGAACGTCACCACGGTCCGCAGCACGCCGCCCCACACCGCGAGCCCGACCGCCGTGGCCGCCGGATTCCGCTTCTCCACCGTCTCGGTGAAGCTCGCCATCCAGGTGGAGTAGGCGATGCCGGTGCCGACGGCGGTGAAGCTCATGACCGCCGCGAAGGTGTAGTAGTCGGTGCCGGGTTTGTCGGTGTAGCTGAGGAACAGGTAGCAGCCGATGATGCTGATGATCGCGCCGAAGACCATGAACGGTTTGCGCACCTTCATCGCGTCGGACACGATGCCGGTCAGCACCAGTGAGATGGCGGAGGCGATCCAGTACCAGTTGCCCAGCGAATTGGCCTGTGCGGCGGTGAAGCCGAAGTTGGTCGCCATGTAGACCGGCAGGAACGAGACGATGGTGTAGAAGAACGCCAGGAAGATCGAGATGGCCAGCGCCGAGCCGACGATGTCGAGATGCATCATCTGCTTCCACTGATTGCGTTCCAGCGCCTCGACATCCAGTCCGCGCGCCCGTGCCTCGATCAGCGCCTTGTCGCGCAGCGACACCATGATCTGGTCGCGCAGTCTCGGACTGAGCTCACGCAACCCGATCAGGCCGAACACGGAGATCACCGTGCAGATGATGCCGGCCAGCCGGTAGTGGAACTGCCAGTCCGGGTGGGCGTCGAGGGTGTGCGTGGAGATCTCGGTGGTGACCAGCGCGCCCAGCACCGGGCCGAGGGTCCAGAACCCCATGGCGGAGGCGCGATCCAGCTGCGGCGAGAAGTCGCGCACCAGCGCGGGCGTGGCCACCAGCACCGCGCCCTCGACGATGCTGATCATGCAGTAGACGGCCAGGTACGCCTCTTTGGTCGTGCACTGCGGTTGCGCGAACAGCGTGAGCAGCGAGGTGATCACCGTGCCGTAGGCGACGATATTGGCCCGCCCCCACCGGTCGAGCACCCCGGTCACCACCGAGGCCACGGCCCCGAAGGCCGCGCCGATGATGAAGATGCCGACGAAGTACCGGAAGCTCAGATTGAAGTAGGCGATCAGCTGATTGCCGACCGCGCCGGACACGAACAGCTGGTAGTACAGCGCTACCGACACGACGACAACGAGGAACAGATACCAGGATCGGGCGGGCGTTTCCGGATAGTGCGGCAGCTTGCGCCGCCACAGCCCGGTGACCAGCGTCGGCGGGGGAAAGTCCGCGGCCGGGTGTACCGCGGTCGGTGTGCTAATCATGTTCGAGACGCCTTTCTCTCCACGGCGTTTCGCGCAGCCGAAAAGCCCTTCGCGACGCAGCACGAGCAGCCGGGTGAAAACAGGGTAGCGGTCATGAGTGACTTGAATCACTGTTACCGAAATCCGCACTGGACAGTTGCGACAAATTGCGTGTTCCAGACACTCGCAGCGGAGTTGCCGAGTGGCCCGGAAACGCACCCCGAAGTCAGCGCCGCAGGTATTTCCCGATGACTTCGGCGGATTCGCTGATCGCGCCGACATAGCCGTCGGGGCGGACCAGGACGTAGGTGCCCGGGGCCACGTCGTAGCCCTCTGCTATCGGCACGGCGATCGCGGGGACGCCGAGGTCGGGGGTGGGGGCGCCGAAGGCCAGCAGGGCGTGATGCGGTCCGCGGAAGACATCGAAAAGCCTCGTGCCGGAGGAGGAGAGTCCGTCGGGGGCGCGGTCTCCGGCGCGGAGCTCGCCGGGTTCGCTGCGGTCGTCGAGCGCCAGCGGACCGTTGCGGTAGGTGATGTCGAGCTGGTGGATGGCCGGTGCCCCGCCGCCGTGGAAGTCCTGCCGGTGCAGCTGGGTGGTCAGGCCCAGCACGGCCGACGCGACCGGCATTCGTTCGGCCGCATAGGTGTCCAGCAGTTGTGGGTCCGCACCGGCCTGCACGGCCGCGAGTTTCCAGCCGAGGTTGTAGGCGTCCTGCACCCCGGTGTTGAGGCCCTGTCCCCCGGCCGAGGAATGTACGTGGGCGGCGTCGCCCGCCAGCAGCACCCGGCCCACCCGATACCGGTCGACCATGCGGACGCTCACCCGGTACAGCGAGATCCATCGCAGATCGTGCAGGCGGATGTCGGTGCGGCCGGAGCGGTCCCCGCACAGCCGGCGCACCCCGTCCAGGGTCAGGTCCGGCACCTGGTCGGCGGGCATCGAGGCGACGAACTGGTAGTGGTCGCTGTCCGGCAGGTTCCACAGCGAGAAGCGGTCGCCCACAGCACCGTTCCCGGTCAGGATGTGACAGAACCGGCCATCCAGGCCGTCGGCGCGCACGTCGCCGATCAGGGTGCGCTCGGTCTCGAAGGTATCGCCCGCGAAACCGACGCCGAGCGCCTTCCGTACGGTGCTGTGTCCACCGTCGGCGGCGACGAGATAGTCGGCGCGCATCTCACCGTCAGCGGTCTGTGCTGTGACGCCGGTGGAATCCTGTGTGACACCGATGATTTCGGTGTTCCACTCGATCTGCCCGCCGAGTTCGGTCAGGTGGGCGTGCAGGATTTCCTCGGTCCGCCATTGCGGAATGAGCCAGGTGCCGGGATAGGGCACCGCCCGTGAGGCAGTGAGGCCCGGGGCGCCGAGCATCTCGGAAACCGTGCGCTCCCACACCACCTCCCGCCCGTGGTACAGACGGAATTTCGGGAAGGGCTCGCCGCCGGCCCGGATGGCGTCGAGCACGCCGAGGTCCTCGAACACCTCGAGGGTGCGCGGTTGCAGACCCTTGGCCCGGGAACCCGGGAAGACTCCGGCGGCCTTGTCGACGATGCGGAACGGCACGTGATGGCGGGCCAGGTCGCAGGCCAGGGTGAGCCCGGTCGGGCCGGCGCCGACGATCAGAACGGTCACTGCGTGGTTCCTCGATGCTGGAGTAGGACGAGTAGGACGTCGTCGACGAGGCGGTCGATGAAGGCGGCATCGAAAGGGGCGCCGATCTGCAACTGGCGCATGATCATTGCCTCGGCCACGTCGTGGATGAGTTCGGTATCGGTGTCCCCGGGTAGTTCGCCACGGGCGATCGCGCGGTGTAGCGCGTCGTGGAACGGGGACAGCTCCTCGTTCTCCGTGTGCTCCCGGAGTGCGGCGGCCAGCTCCGGATCATGGCGCATGGCGGCGATCAGGCCTTCGATCATCGCGGCGATCCGGTCGGACGCCTTGTCGCGCAATGTTTCCAGCACCGCCACCAGATCGCCGCGCAGGCCGCCGGTATCCGGGATGTCGGCATTCTGCTGGGCGTCGTGGGCGTCCAGCGCCGCCTTGATCAGCTCGGCCTTGTTGCGCCAGCGGCGATAGATGGTCGCCTTGCTGGCATTGGCACGCGCGGCCACCGCGTCCATGGTCAATGCCGGGTAGCCGCGCTCGGCGACCAGGTCCACGGTTGCCGCCAAGATCGCGTCGACACGCTGTTGTCCTCGAACCACGACCGAAGAGTACGACACGGTTTCGTTCACCCCGTGAATCCCGGCACTCGCGACAGGCCCCGATCGATCCCGCCGGCACCGACGACGAAGGCGGCGATCTCGTCGAGCGCGCGCCGCGCCTCGGGAATCGGGAACAGCGGCCAGACGTGCGGCATCCCCGGATACTCGTGCCAGGTCAGCGGAAAGCCCAACGCTGTCGCCTTCGACCAGAGCCGATGGGCGTCGGCGCTGAGGATCTCGCGCGTCCCGCTGAAGAGGGCGATCGGCGGCAGCCCGTCCAGACTCCCGAACAGCGGGCTGACCACGGGGTCGCTCAGATCGAGATCACCGGCGAACATCCGGGTCAGCACTCGTAGCCCGCGGGCGGGGATGATCGGGTCGATCCGGTCGAGTTCGTCGATCACCGGATCACTGACGGTCGCGTCCACCAGCGGCGAGAGCAGGACCAGCCGCGCCGGTGCGGGGAGCCCGCGATCGCGGGCCTGCATCGCCAGGGACAGCGCGAGGTTGCCGCCCGAGGAATCACCCATGAGCGCCAGCTCGTCGCCGGATGCCCGGTCGGCGTAGAGGGATATCAGCCACGCGAAGATCTCCCGGGCGGTGTGCTCGGGTGCCAGCGGATACATCGGAACGGTGACCGAACAGTCCAGCAGCTCCACCAGTTTCGCGATCGTCTCCCAGTGCGGGTCGGTGATGGGCCGCGCCCAGCCGCCCCCGTGCAGGTACAGCACTCGCCGCCGAGGCTGCCCGGATCGCGGACCCAGGACATAGACGCCGTGTCCCTCGAACTCCTCCTCCCGCACGTCCAGCCGCGCCCGGAGCGCGGCCGATGGCACGGCGGGCCCCTTCCGCCGATCCGCCGCGATCGACCGCCGAATCCGCTCGTCCCCGTCGAGACCACGCCGAACACACAGCACTCGCATCGCGCACATCATCAGATGCGCTCTAACACTGGACATTTCAGCCCTCCCCGCGCTGCCGATCATCAGGACTCCTGAAGTGTACGAAACCGTTTCGTACACTTCAACCCTATGCAGCATTTTGCTGCTCAGCGGGTACTCGGCGCGCACGGAGACTTATCTCGGTGCCCTGCCCGGTCTGCCGGGCACGGGATCGCAGCCTCGCTCACCGCTGCCGCAGCACCGCGACCAGCACCGCCACCAGGGTGAGCAGCAGGACGGCCGAGCCGATCCAGATCTCGGCGCGGCTGCCCGACGGAGTTGCCGGAACGCGCCGCGTACAGGGGTGCCGGATGACTTACGCCATCCGGCATCCGGGGCTCCCGGTTACAGGGCGCTGTAGGTGGCGGCGACCAGGTCGTGGGCGCGGCGATCACCGGAGAGCCAGTCGCGGCGCAGGTTCGGAGTGAAGGCGATCGCGACACGGTTGTCGAGGTCGCCGAGGCCGAGTGCGCCCCCCGCGCCCGGGTGGCCGAACGCCGAGGAGCGGGCAGGCTCGGGGAGGATGAAGTTCTCACACGGGAGCATGTATCCGAGCCCGAAGGCGCTCTCCAGCAACAACACCGAGTCGGGACCGCGCACCTGCTCACGGACCGCGTCGCGCAGCACGGCCGTGGGCAGCAGGGCACCGCCCACCAGGTCGCCGTAGAAGCGGGCCAGCGCGCGAGCGGTGGTGACCAGGCCGGAGGCAGGCCAGCCGCCCGCCAGAACCTCCGGCTTGTTGTACGAGCCAACGGGATTCGTGGAGGCGCGCATCGTGAGTGAGCCAGGGTCGCGGAAGGCGGCGGCCATCCTGGTGACCGCGTCCGCGTCGATCGGGCCAGGATCGGTCCAGGCCATCTCCGAGGCAGGCGGGAAAGCAGTGCGCGCGGACTGCCGCGAGATGTGGGGCGGCGCGCCGATCCACAGCTCCGCGCCGAAGTGCCGGCGCACGTAGTCGCCGACCGTGGATACCGTATGCCTGCGGACGAATTCGCCGACCAGCCACCCGAAGGTCAGCGCGTGATAGCCGTGTTCGGCGCCGGGCGCCCAGATCGGCTCCTGCGCCGCCAGCAGCGCTGCCATGGCCGCCGGATCCGCGGCCTCCTCGACCGAGACCGGGCGGTCGAAGGCCGGCAGCCCGGCGCGGTGGGCCAGCAGGTCCGCGAGCGTCGTCGATTCCTTGCCCGCCGCACCGTATTCCGGCC
Organism: Nocardia sp. NPDC004123; assembly: GCF_053603795.1. NCBI lineage: Bacteria > Bacillati > Actinomycetota > Actinomycetes > Mycobacteriales > Nocardiaceae > Nocardia > Nocardia sp. NPDC004123. Next base: position 255,199 of record NZ_JBSGGG010000004.1, on the reverse strand, counting down.
ACCAGGTCGTCACCGGTTCGTCCCAGCCGATTCCCCGGTCGTGGGCCACGGCGAGGGCGGCCGTGGCGGTGAGGGCCTTGGTGCAGGAGAAGGTCACCACGGGGGTGTCCCGTTCCCAGGGCCGGTTCGCCCGCGCATCCGCCACGCCGCCCCACAGATCGACGACCGCCCGCCCGTCCACGAAAACGGCGACCGCCGCCCCCGCGTTCCGCCCGTCGGCGAAGCTCGATTCGAACACCTCGCGCACAGCCCGGAAGGCGGGATCGACCTCGCCCTTCACGAATCCGTTCATGACCGAATTAGAACACGTTCTAATTTTGCAGGCCAGTGCTCGACACGACATGCGCCGGCACCGGATACCTCGTGGAGATATCCGGTGGGGCAGCGAACAGCGCGCCGACTACTCGTCGACGCCGCGGAAATACAGGATGTTGGAGCCGTGCGACGCCAGCGGCCCGGCCTCGGCGGCCTGGCGAATACCACTGCCGGGCAGGCAGGTGAGCTTGGTGAACATGGTGGTATTACCGAACGCGGAGCGGACCTGGGTCTCGGAGGCGTAGTCCGCGCCGTAGTCGGACAGGGCCTTGAAATCCAAGGGGGCCAGCGGCTTTTCGAGCGGCGTCTGGGCCGCGGGTAGACCGAGGGCCGCGTACTGGGTGGCGGCGCCGCCTTCGTACCAGCACAGCTCGTAGGACATCTGCTCGGTGGTGGTGACGCTGACGACCGGCCACTCCTGCGACAGGCGCAGCGCCAGCGGGTGGCGGCCGACGGGAGCCACCTCCCAGTTCAGGCTCTTCACCGAGACCCAGTGCTCGGAGACCTTCTCGATCAGGACCACGTCCCCGCCGAGTCGTTCGGCGCGGTTGGGCTCGGGTTCGGGTGTGCTCCAGTGCTTTTCGTCGACACCGAGATACGCCGAGCTGGGCACGGGTTGCGCGCCGTCGGCGGTGTAGGCGGCGAGGATGGCCGCGCGCACCAGGGTGACGGCATTGCGCGAGGAGCAGCGCACGCTCAGCGCGCCGAAGGAGGTGCCGATCTCCACCGGTTTGGACGGCTGGTCCGGGAGCGCGCCCGCGGCGAGCGGCTTGAGGCCGACCAGCGCCAGCTGCCAGTTGATCTCCTCGATGGTGGCCAGGTCACCGGCCGTCTGATAGAGGATCTGCTGCTGGGTCAGGTAGCCCGCGCGTTCGAGGGTGGCGCACTCCAGCTTGCGCAGGGCGGTGACGGTCTTGCTGGTGAATCCGATGTCCTCGACCCGGATTTCGCGCAGCCGCTGCGTCATGGCCGGGGTGGTGACACCCGCGTAGCACTCGCGGTACATGGCCAGCGCCTGCTTGCGCTGGCGGCCCACCATGAGGGTGCGCAGCAGAGTGTTCAACGAGGCGAGGTAGCGGTTGGCCTGATCCGGGTCGGCGGCGAAGAGCCCGGCACGGATGCGCACCGCGTCCTCCCCCGCCGCCACCGCGGCCTTGGGGTCCAGCCGACACAGCCACACGCTGCACTTGGACAGCGCGTCCGCGGACGCGCCCGCCGCGAGCGGATAGTTCTGCGCCACATGCCGATACGCCTGGCAGGCATTGCGGATGGTGGAGGTGGCGAGCTCCCGATGCCCGATGGTGCGGGCGGCCTGCTCGAACAACCGCAGCGCCTCGGTCACCTCGGCGGCGAAGGGCGCGGTGACATGCCCGGCGGTGAGCCAGCGCAGCCGGATGAGCACCGCCTCCTGCGCGGGCTCCAGAGCCGAGGCCGACCGATCCCGCTGGGCGGAGTCGTTCTTCGTGGCCATGAGCGCGCGGGCGAGCTCACACAGCGAGGTGGCCAGTGCCAGCTCGGTTTCGGGTGTCCGGTCCCGCGCGGCCCCGCGATCCGCGGCCACCTGGCGCTCGATGGCGCTGAGATCCATTGCGACCTTCAAACTCCCGTAACCCGTGCACGCGCCTTCCCGATCGGCGACCGTCCGCGTGTTTGCGCCGAGTCTGCCATATATTCGGCGCGCGGGCCGCCCAACCGGCGGGATGCCCGGATTTCCGAGCACCCGCGCGTGGCGGCGTCGATCATGCGGGACGCGTGTAGCGCAGTTGCCCGGGCTTGTTCCGGTCGTATTCGGCGCGTCCCGAGAGATGCTGCGGCACACCGACTTCCCACCAGGCGCCGGCCTCGGTCCAGGTCGACGGGCGGGTGCGGACCACCACGACCGCGGGCCGCTGCCCGGTGCGGGCGGCGTCGCGGGCGCCGGCGTAGGCGTCGCGGAACTCGCCGAGTTCGCTCGCGGTGAACACCGCGCAACCCAATGCCCGCGCGTGCGCGGCGAAGTCGACCCGGGGCGGGGTGGCGTGATTGGTGCGGCAATCCGCGTAGAAGTTGTTGAAGGGCTCGGCCCCCTGTCCCTGCTGCAGTCGCGCGATGACCGCGTACCCGTCGTTGTCGCAGACCACCGCGACCAGCGGATGCCCGGCGAAGGCGGCGGAGAAGAGCTCGGAGTTGAGCATCAGGTAGGAGCCGTCCCCGAGCAGGGTGGTGACCAGGCCCTCCGGTTCCACGGCACCGGATCGCGCCCGGGCCAGCGCCGCACCCCAGGCTCCGGCGAGCTCGTATCCCATGCAGGAGAAGCCGTATTCGACATCCATGGTCGGTACGCCACCGGCCGCGCGCCAGCCGCCCACCAGTTCGCCGGGCAACCCGCCGGAGGCGGTCATGACGTAGTCGGAGGCGCCGCTGAGATCGTTCACGGCGCCGACGATCTGCGCATAGCTGGGCGTCCCCGGCGTCGGCGCGCGCAGTTTGTCGATGTGCGCGTCCCAGTCCGCCCGGACCGCGGCGGCCCGTGCCGTCCAGTCCGGGTCGGCGCGCCACTCGCCGACTTCGGGTTCCAGATCGCGCAGGGTGGCGTCGGCATCGCCGACCACGGCCAGCGCGCCGTGCTTCACGGCGTCGAAGCGGGCGGTATTGATGTGGACCAGACGGACTTCCGGCGCGAAGACGGTCCAGGACGCGGTGGTGAAGTCCTGCAGGCGGGTGCCGACCGCCAGCACCACGTCCGCCGCCGCCGCGAGGGTATTGGCCGACGCCGCACCGGTGATGCCCAGCGGTCCCGCGTAGATCGGATGGTCGTGCGGGACCAGCGTGCGGCCCGCGGTCGTCTCGGTCACCGGAATCCCGTGGCGCTGAGCGAATTCCAGCGCCTGCCCGCCCGCACCGGAATACCGCACACCCCCGCCGAGGACGAGCAGGGGACGCTGTGCGTCGCGCAGGACGCGGGCGGCCTCGGTGATGCCGCGCCGATCCGGCCGTGGGCGGGGCACGTGATGGACGACCGGCTCGAACAGGGCGTCCGGAAAGTCGTAGGTCTCGGCCTGCACGTCCTGTGGCAGGGCCAGCACCACGGGCCCGGCCTCGGCGGGGTCGGTGAGGATCCGCGCCGTCTGCGGCAGGGTCGCGAGCAGTTGCTCGGGCCGGGTGATCCGGTCGAAATAGCGGCTCACCGGACGAAACGCGTCGTTGACCGTGACGGTCGGGTCGCCGAAGTGCTCGACCTGCTGCAGCACCGGATCGGGCGCGCGACTGACGAAGGTGTCCCCGGGGAGCAGCAGCACGGGCAGCCGATTCGCGTGTGCCACACCGGCGGCCGTCACCATGTTCAGCGCGCCCGGACCGATCGAGGAGGTGGCGATCCCGACCTGCCGCCGCTGCGTGGCCTTGGCCAGCCCGACCGCCGCCAGGGCCATGCCCTCCTCGGTGTGCCCGCGCCACAGCGGCAGCTCGTCGCGATGCTCGGCCAGCGCGGTCCCGAGGCCGAGCACATTGCCGTGCCCGAAGATGCCGAAAGCCGCGGGAAACAGCGGCACTTCGTCGCCTTCGAGGGTTTCGGAGCGCTGGGCGATCAGCCAGGCCACCAGGGCCTGCGCGGTCGTGAGCTTCATGCGAGCCGTCCTTCGTGGGAGGTGACCGGGCACCGCGGATCCGCCGCCTGGCTCGCCCATGCCGCCCATATCCAGGCGTGCGCGGGGTCGTCGCAGAAGGCCATGGATCGCTCGGGCGCGGGCCCGGCCAGCACGTTCAGGTAGTACATGGGGTACCCGGGCGCGGCCGTGCACGGACCGTGATAGCCGTGCGGTACCAGGAACACATCGCCGTCCCGGACCGCCACGGTCTCGTCGAGCGAGCCGTCGGCGGTGTAGATGTGGTGCATCCCGAAACCCTCTGGCCCCGTGGCGATTCCGTCGCGCCCGGCGATGCGGAAGTAATAGATCTCCTCGTTGACGACCTCGCACTCGGAGGCCTCGTCATGCTTGTGCGGCGGATACGAGGACCAGTTCCCGTCGGGCGTGAGCAGCTCGCACGCGTTCAGCTTGTCGGCGTGCGTCCACGCGCCCGGCGTCCCGAAGTTGGTGACCTGCCGCGTCGCCCGCCCCGCCCCGCGCACCTCGACCGGAACCTGCTCGGCCGGACCGTATTTCGGGTCCAGCCGTCTCGCGCAGCGCGCCATCGGCAGCGCCACCTCGATCCCGTCCACCGTCGTCAGCTCCACCTCCGCGTCGCGCGGCACATAGGCGAAGTCGGTCACCCGGGTGAAAACCGAATCCCGCCCGGCGAGTTCGAACACCAGCCCGTCCACCCGCACGGTGCACGCCCCGGCCAGCGGCAGCACGAACGCCTCGAAGTCCCCGGTGCTCACCACCCGCCGCTCCCCCGCCGCCAGCCGCAGCACCCGCAACCCGGCGTAGGACCAGCCCGCGTCCTCCGGGGTCAGCAGCACGGGATCGCCCGAATCCGCCAGCGTTCCGGCCGGTCGATGCAGGTCCTTCAGCACCGAGCTCATCGTGCCGCCTCCAGCACCCGGGCGGCGGCCTGCACCGCACCGGCGACATCCCCGTCCGGCGGGTAGAGCAGGCTGCGGCCCACCACCAGGCCGCGCGCGACATCGTGGCGCAGGGCCGCGCCCCAGGAGGCGAGATCGGATTCCGGGTCGCCGGAGGGCGCACCGCCGAGGATGACGACGGGGAGTGTGGTGGCGTCGAGCACCGAGACATCCTCGGGCGCAGGTATTTTCAGCCAGGTGTAGGCGGAGGTGACCCCGAGACCGGAGGCGACGGTAATGGCTCGCTGCAGTGAGGCGGAGTCCTTGTGCATGGTCAGCGCACCGTCGGCGTCGCGGGCGTAGGGCAGGGGTTCCACCATGGCCATGAGCCCGTGCTCGGCCAGTTCGGAGACCGCGCGGGCGCAGGCCTCCAGGGTCGGGATGGTGCCGGGATCCGAATCGACCAGGCGCAGCAGCATTTTCCCGCCGTCGAGGCGGTACTTCACCAGCGCTTCGGCGTCGTAGCCGGTGAAGCGGTCGTCGATCTCCCAGTCGGCGCCCGCCAGCCCGCCGCGGTTCATGGAGCCGATGACGATCTTCTCGTGCACGGCGTCCAGCAGCAGCAATTCCTCCACGATGTCGGGCGAGCCGAGCACGCCGTCGACGGCGGGGTTGGCCAGCGCGATGAGCAGCCTTTCCAGCAGGGTGCGGCGGTCGGCCATGGCGGTGCGGTCGGCGCCGACGCCGAGCGCGCCGCGGGCCGGGTGGTCGGCGGCCACCAGGAACAGGGTGCCGCGGTCCGACAGCAGGTTCGCGCGTCGCCGCCGGTCGGCGTAGGCGCGCCGGACGGCCTCGGGGTCCGTGGCGCGGGTGTGCAGCAGTTCGTACCACCGCGCATCGTTCAGGTGCACAGCATCTCCTCGATCTCGGCATCGGTCGGCATGGCATCGGCGCAGGCCAGCCGCGATGCCACCAGCGCGCCGGCGGCATTGGCGTAGGCGGCCAGGCGATGCGGAGCCCAGCCGGACAGCAGCCCGTGGATGAGCGCGCCCCCGAATCCGTCGCCCGCGCCCAGCCCGCACAGCACCTCCACCCGGCAGGGCGGCACCGTCCAGCGCTCGGAGCCGGTGGCGATGAGCACGCCCTCCGCGCCGCGCTTGACCACGGCCAGCCGGACCCCGCGGGCCAGCAGCCGGTCCGCGGCGGTGTCGGGATCGGCGGTGCCGACCGCCACCTCCACCTCGGCCCGGTTGCCCACCACCACATTCACGTGGTCGACCATCCAGCCGATCTCGGTGCGCGCGGTCGCCGCATCGGGCCAGAACATGGGCCGGTAGTCCAGATCCAGCACGGTGTGCCCGCGCCGGGCCCGGCGTTCCAGGATGGCCCGCTGGGTGGTGCGGCCGGGTTCGGCGCTCACCCCGGTCCCGGTCACCCACAGCAGCGGCACGGAATCGACCACGTCCCAGGGGATCTCGTCCTCGGTGAGGGTGAGGTCCGGCGCGATGGGCGCGCGATAGAACAGCAGCGGCGGGTCCGCGGGCGGCTTCAGTTCGCAGAACACCACCGGCGTCTGCAGTCCCGCCGCCGTCCCCACGTACCGTGCCGACACCCCGAACCCTTCGAGGGCATCGCGCACGAAATCCCCGAACCCATCCGGCCCCACCTTGGTCAGCACCGCGGCGCGGCGGCCCAGGCGCGCCGCCGCCACTGCCACATTGGTGGCCGTGCCGCCGAGGAATTTCGCGAAGGTCGTCACCTCGGCGAGCGGCACCCTGCTCTGCTCGGGGTAGAGGTCGACGCCGACCCGGCCGATCGTCAGCACCTCCAGCTCGGTCACGGCACCACCCGCTCCAATTCGTGTTGCAGCGCTTCGAGTTCGGCGCCGCCGGCCATCTGCCGGGTCAGCTCGGTGAGATCGATCGCGGACTTCTCGTAGCTGCCCAGCGTGGCGCCCCGTTTGAGGAGCAGGAAGCGGTCGCCGACCGGGTAGGCGTGATGCGGGTTGTGGGTGATGAGCACGACGCCCAGTCCGCGATCGCGCGCCTGCACCACATATCGCAGCACCACACCGGCCTGCTTCACACCCAGGGCCGCGGTCGGCTCGTCGAGGATGAGGACCTTGGCCCCGTAGTGCACCGCCCGCGCGATGGCCACGCACTGACGCTGACCGCCGGACAGCGTGCCGACCGGCTGCTCCAGATCGGGGATGTCGATCCCCATGTCCGCCAGACCTTTTCGCGCGATGTCCTGCGCCTGCCTGCGATCCAGCAGCTCGAGCGGGCCGTAGCGCTTGACCGGCTCGGAGCCGAGCACGAAGTTGCGCCACACGCTCATCAGCGGCACCACCGCCAGATCCTGGTAGACGGTGGCGATGCCGAGATCCAGCGCCGCACGCGGCGAGGACAGCCGCGTCGATTGCCCCTCGATGCGCAGCTCCCCGGTGTCGTGCTGGTGCACGCCCGCCAGGATCTTGATCAGCGTCGATTTGCCCGCGCCGTTGTCGCCCAGCACGCAGGTGACCTCACCGGCTTGCACCACCGTCGACACGTCGCGCAGCGCCACCACGCCGCCGTAACTCTTTCCGATGCCGACCGTTTCGATGAGCGGCACCGCGGTCCCGGCGCTGTCGTTGTCCGTCGCGGTCATCGGCGTACCCTTTCCGCCCGCTTCTTGAATGCGTTGTTGACCAGCACGGCCGAGAACAGCAGCACGCCGAGGAACAGCATGAACCAGTCGCTGTTCCAGCCCGCCAGCACGATGCCCTGCCGCGCCATGCCGAAGATGAGCGCCCCGATGGCCGCCCCCACCACCGAACCGAACCCGCCGGTGAGCAGGCAGCCGCCGATCACCGCGGCGATGATGTACTGGAACTCCAGTCCCACACCCTGATTGGCCTGCACGCCTGCGAACCGCAGGAGGTTGCACGCGCCCACGATCCAGCCCGCGAACGCGGTGGTCATGAACAGCAGGATCTTGGTGCGGGTGGCCGGCACGCCCACCGCGCGGGCGGTGGGCAGCGAGCCGCCGACCGCGAAGATCCAGTTGCCGAACCGGGTGCGCGCCAGCACGATCGCCGCGATGGCGGTGACCACGATCCACCACACCACCGACGCCTGGATGCTGGCATTGCCGATCTTGGTGGTGGAGGCGAAAACCCAACCGGCGGACCGATATCCGTCCGCGCCGCGCACGCCCGACACCTGCACGGTGCCGGTGGCCCAGCGCGTCACACCGAGATTCAGGCCCTGCAGTGCCAGAAAGGTGCCCAGCGTGACGATGAAGCTCGGCAATCCGGTGCGCATCACCACCCACCCGTTGAGGGCACCCACCGTGAGCGCGAAGACCAGCGAAACCACCAGCGCGAGCCAGACATTCCAGCCCGCGTGCACCGCCAACAGCCCGGTGATCAACGCGGTGGAGGCGGTCATCACGCCGGTGGACAGGTCGAACTCGCCGCCGATCATGAGCATGGCCACCGCCACCGCCATGATGCCGAGCGTGGAGGCGTCGTCCAGCCAGGTCGAAATACCCAGTGGCTTCAGGAATTTCGTGGTGACGAGACCGAAGAACACGAAGACCACCCCCGCGCCCAGCAGCGCGCCCACCTCGGGGCGGGCCACCAGCCGGTTGAGGATGGCCAGCCGATCCGGCGGCGGCGCGACCGTGGTGGTCTCGGATGTCGTTGTCGTCGTTGTCATCTCATCGTCTCCCGCCGGGTCACCGCGTGCCCTGGCCGACCAGCGCGGCGACGGCATCGACATTGCTCTTGTCCACGAACGCGGGGCCGGTCTGCGCCGGATGGCCGCCGCCCACGGTGTTCAGGTTCGATTTGTAGAGCTTCAGCATCACCACCGGCAGATAGCCCTGCTCGTACTGCTGCTGATCCACCGCGAACAACAGCGTCCCGGCCCGGATCGCGCTCACCACATCGGAATTCAGGTCGAAGGTGGCCACCGTCGCCTTCGACGCGGACTCGCGCACCGCGTCCACCGCGCGGGCGGCGATCTGCGAATTCAGCGTCAGCACCGCGTCGATGGAGCGATCGGCCTCCAGCGCGCCCTTGATGCGCGACTGCACATCGGTCGGGTTGTTGATATCCACCTGCAGCGTGGTCGCGGCCCCGAAGCCCTGGGTGGCGCCGGCGCAGCGTTCGTTCGCGCCGACATTCCCGGCCTCGTGGATCACGCACAGCATCTTGTGTTTTCCGGCATCGGCCAGCCGCTTCCCGGCGGATTCACCGGCCAGGCGCTCGCTCTGGCCGACATGGCCGATGGCCCCGAACTGGACGCTCTCGGCCTCCCCGGAGTTGATCGTCACCACGGGAATCCCGGCGGCGACGGCCTTCTCGACCGACGGCTTCAGCGCGTCCGGGTTGGCCATGGACACCACCAGCCCGTCCACGCCCTGGGCCACCGCATTGTCGATGAGCTTGGCCTGCTGGGTCGGATCGCCCGAGGAGTTGTACTCGACCCGGACACCAAGATCCTTCCCGGCGGCTTCCGCACCGTTCTTGACCACGTTCCAGAAGGCGTCACCGGGCGAGCCGTGCGTCACCACGGCCACCGACTTCAGGGTGCCCACCGCGACCGGGGCCTGGGCGGGTCCGGTGACATCGGCACCGGGGCCGCTACAGGCGGCGAGCACGGCCGCCGCCGCGAGCCAGGGCGACAGGCGCAGCCAGCGGCGGCCGCGCGATCGGGAGATTGCGGACATCGTCGTCGTCACCTCCCACTAGATCCGAGCCGAGGCGAGACCGGCGCCGATCTCGGCCAGGTATCGCAGACTTCGCCGAGCGTCGCCCGTCGGGCCCGCGGCGGTAGCGCCGGGACGCAATGCGGTGTCCTGCTCGATCACGTACCAGCCCCGGTATCCCCCGGCGTGCGCCGCGCGGATCAGGGCCGCGATATCGACATCTCCGGTACCCAGCGGAACATAGAGCCCCTGCCGAACGGCCTCGCTGTATTCGATACTGCCGCTGCGTACTTCGGCGGCCACGGCCGCGCGGACATCCTTGAGGTGGATATGCCCGAGGCGATCCGCGTGACGGTGGACCAGATCGACCGGGTCGGTGCCGCCGATGAGCAGGTGCCCGGTGTCCACACACAGGTCCAGCCCGGAGTCGGCGAGAAAGCGATCGACCTCGGCGGCCGTCTCGACGTGGGTGCCCACATGCGGATGCAGAGCGACGCGCAGGCCGTGGGTGGCGGCGATCTCGCCGACCACGGCCGCGGTGTCGATGAGGGTCCGCCATTCACGATCACCGAGGGGCGTCCGGGTGTCGTACCCGTCCTGCCCGGTGGCAGCGGCCAGCACCAGGATCTCGGCGCCGGCCGCCGCGAACCGCTCGGCCGCGGCGCGGGCGGCGGTGACGGCCCGGTCGGGTTCGCGGTGCAGCACCAGGGCGAGGAAGCCGCCGATCGGCTCAATACCGTAGGTGCTCAGGGTCTTTCGTAGCTCGACGGGGTCGTCGGGTAGGTAGCCGGGCGGGCCGAACTCGGTGGCGGTGATGCCGAGGTCTGCCATCTCGGCCAGGACGATGTCCGGTTCCAGGACATGCCCCCAGCCGGGGACCTCGCAGACTCCCCAGGAGATCGGCGCGGCGGCGATGCGCAAGGGGGTGATACGCAGTGGATGGAGCGGTTCGGTCATCGGCACTTCCCAGACCCGTCGTTGGCCATCGGTGAGGCTCGTTGGAGCGCTCCAACAATGTAACCTGGCTCACTCCGGTGTCAAGGGTTCGACATGTGCCGAAAAGTAGTGCGTAAACCTGGAAAATGCTGCCTTCCAGGCGAAATGGCGCCGGATACCGATGTCCAGAATATCCGATTAGAGCGCTCCATTGCCTCGGGCCACGGCAACGCTGTAGCGTGCGACACACATCGATACCGACGGGAGGCGACCATGACCAGACCGACCATGGAGGACGTCGCCGCCCGCGCCGGCGTCTCCCGTGCACTGGTCTCGCTGGTCATGCGGAACTCCCCCAAGGTCAGCGAGCACCGCCGCCGCGCGGTGCTCACCGCGGCCGCCGAACTCGGCTACCAGCCGCACGCCATGGCGCGGTCGCTGGCCAGCCGCACCTCCAATATCGTCGGAGTCATGGTGTCCGACCTGCGCAATCCCTTCTTCGCCGATGTGGTCGAGGGCATGGACGAGGCGGCGCGGCAGGCCGGACTGGAGCTCATCCTCAATACCGGCCGCCGCAGCGCGACACGGGAACGGACCGCGCTGGAGAGCCTGCTGGGCTTCCGCCCGGGCGGGGTCATCCTGCTCTCCCCGGTGCTGCCGGCCTCCGCCATTCGCGACGCGGCGGCGCGCTGCCCGGTCGTCCTGGTCTCACGCACCTCCACCAGCCCGGCCGTGGACACCGTCAACGACGACGGCGAGCTCGGCGCGGCGCTGGCCGTGGATCACCTTGTCGCCCTGGGACATCGGCGCATCGTGCACCTCGACGGCGGCGCGGCCTTCGCGGCGCCGCCGCGGCGCAAGGGCTACACCGCCGCCATGGCCCGCTACCACCTCGAACCCATGGTGATTCCCAGCGAGCACACCGACGAGGGGGGCGCGGCCGCCGTCCGCACCCTGCTGAACATCTTCTCCCCCGGCACTTTTCCCACCGCACTGGTGTGCGGCAACGATTTCAACGCCGTGGGCGCGATGGCCGCGCTCGAAGAGGCGGGACTGCGTGTGCCCGAGGACGTTTCGGTCGTCGGGTACGACAACACCTCGCTGGCGGCGCTGCGGCACGTCGCACTCACCACCATCGACCAGCCGCGCACCCGCATCGGCGGGCTGGCCGTGGAGGCCCTCACCGAGCGACTGCGCGCCGACCGCACCGACCCGGTGCGCAAACGCCTGGAGCCGTCCCTGGTCGTCCGCTCGACCACCGCCCCACCCCGCGACTGACAGGAGCCATCGCCATGTCCCCGATCACAGTGGGCCTCGCCGGCACCGGCCGCATCGGCACCTCCCACGCCGAAACCCTCAGGGCCCTACCGGGCGTGGGCGCGGTCGTCGTCACCGACACCGATGCCGAACGCGCCCGCGCCACCGCCGACAAGCTCGAGGTGGAGTACGCGCCCGATGTCGAGGCGCTCTTCGCCGCCGGTATCGACGGCCTGGTCATCACCACCGCCACCGATTCCCATCCGGCCCTCATCACCGCCGCCGTCGACCGCGGCATCCCGGTCTTCTGCGAAAAGCCCATCGCCGCAGACATTCTGGGCACGCTGCAGGTGGTCGAACGCGTGGAGCGCTCGACCGTGCCGGTCCAGATCGGCTTCCAGCGCCGCTTCGACGCCGGGTACCGGGCCGCGCGCGCCGCCGTCGCCGCCGGGGATCTGGGCTGGATCCACACCCTGCGCGCCACCACCCTCGACCCCGCGCCACCGCCCGCCGAGTACATTCCGCGCTCGGGCGGCCTGTTCCGCGATTGCGGCGTCCACGATTTCGACATCATCCGCTGGGTCAGCGGCCGCGAGGTGGTGGAGGTCTACGCCACCGGATCCAATCGCGGAGACCGGTTCTTCGCCGAGGCGGGCGATGTCGACACCGCCGCGGTGGTGCTGCGCCTCGACGACGGCTCGCTGGCCAATGTCGCGCTCAGCCGCTACAACGGTGCGGGCTACGACGTGCGGCTGGAAGTGCTGGGCTCTCAGGGCAATGCCATCGTCGGGCTCGACGAGCGCGCTCCGCTGCACTCGGTCGAACCCGGCCAATCGCCCTCGGGCCTGCCCGCCTATCCGGGCTTCATGGACCGCTTCCACGGCGCCTACACCGAGGAGCTGGCCACCTTCCTGGGCGTGATCACCGGCCGGCTGGCAAATCCGTGCCCGCCCGCCGACGCCCTGGAGGCCTTCTACATCGCCGAGGCCTGCGAGCTGTCCCGGCATCAGGGCAAGCCGGTGCGGCTGGCCGACATCCGCCGCTGAAACTTCGGCTACCGCAGCGCGGTCTCCCCGTTTACCCTTCGGTGTGCCCGGTGATCACAGCGGGACCACCGAGACGAGAGCTATTGGGATGAGCGGCAATTCGATACCACCGGGCTATCATCCGCAGGACGAGCTGTGGACGCAGGACACCGTCGTGTTCGACGCGGTGCGCGAGGACCACGACGGGCGGCAGGCCGGGCCCGGTGGCGGCCGGCCGCGGAATTCGCAGGCCAGCCGGTACGTGATCATTGGTCTCACGGCCACGATCGCCGTAGCGTTGCTGGCCATCGGCGGCCTGCTCCTGTCCGGCCACGGCAGCTGGAACGCGGCACCGAATGCCACGACGGGCCCCGCGCCGACGCGCATCGTGCTCACGACCACCACACCCGCGTCACCCACGACAACCGCACAGGCGGCCGAGGTGACCACGGCGCCCGACACGGCCACCACCACGACGACGACCACCACCACCACCACGACCGCCACGACGACCAGCGCGGCCGCGGTCAGCGGGACCTGCACCCAGGCCGGTCAGACCGCTGTCGCGGGCGACGGCTCGGTCCTGACCTGCAATGTGGCCGGAGACGACACGCTCCGCTGGCTGTCGGTCAGCACGCCCTCGCTCGGATTCCCGTGCAACGCGACCGAGGCCGGGACCTTCGGCTACGCCCCGAACGGCACCCAGCTGCTGTGCTCGCGCCGCGCGGGATCGACCACGCCGACCTATGTGTGGGACAGCCCGGGACCCGTGACCAGCGGAACGCACGAGCCCGGCACGATCTGCAATCTCAAGAAGGACGTGGTGGCCAAGTCCTCGAGCGGCCGGGCCGTCACCTGCCTGCCCACCAGCGGAAACAACAACGGCAACTACGTCGGCGCGTGGAAGCCCGTGTCCTGAGACCGATTTCCCACAGGGTGACGACACCCGGCTGGATCAGCTGGGTGAGAGTGTCGGCCACGCCCCACACCTCGGCGATCCGGCCGTCGGTGAGACGCATGTGACCGCCGTCACCGCCACCCAGGGTTTCAGCTCACCAGCAAACCGACAGCGAGACCCGTCATGACGAGGGCGATCACCGAATCCAGCACCCGCCACGCGCGCGGCTTCGCGAAGATCGGGGCCAGCAGCCGGGCGCCGAAGCCGAGCGAGACGAACCAGATCAGGCTGCCCGCAATGGCTCCCGCGGTGAGGAACCAGCGATCCGGGGTGGCATAGGTATTGGCGAAGGATCCCAGCAGTACGACGGTGTCCAGATAGGCGTGCGGGTTGAGCCAGGTGACGGCCAGGCAGGTGGCCACGGCCGCGCCCAGCGCGATGGGCGCGCCGCCGCCCGCGGACAGGGCGGAGGCGGAGAACGCGCGCTTGGCGGCGAGGGCGGCGTAGCCCAGCAGGAAGGCCGCCCCCGCGTACCTGGCGATGGTCATGATCATCGGGGCCGAGTTCACGATCGCCCCGAAGCCCGCGACACCCAGGGTCATGAGGATCACGTCGGAGCCGATGCACACCGCGACCACCGGCAGGACATGCTCGCGCCGGATCCCCTGACGCAGCACGAAGGCGTTCTGCGCACCGATCGCCACGATGAGCGACAGGCCGAATCCGAGTCCCGAAATGGCCGCCAGGGCCGCCGATGATGCGTTCACACGCTCGAAAGTAGGGCAGGCGTCCAGCACCAGGCCAGCTAAAGATTCTGAGGCACCATTACGATTTCTTACTATGGATCTGCAGCTCGACCAACTGCGCGCGCTCGACGCCGTCATCAGCGAGGGCACCTTCGACGCCGCCGCCCGCAGGCTCAGCGTGACACCGTCGGCAATCAGCCAGCGCATCAAGGCGCTGGAGGACGCCGCGGGCCGCATCCTGGTGCAGCGCACCAAACCGGTGCAGCCCACCGAATCCGGGCTGACGGTGCTGCGGCTGGCCCGCCAAATCCAGCTGCTGACCAGCGATACCGCGCGCGAGCTCGGCGACGTGCACCAGCCCGGCGCCGCCCGGGTGGTCATTCCCATTGCCGTCAATGCCGATTCGCTGCAGACCTGGGTCATTCCGGCGCTCGGCCGCGCCGCCGCCGGGGTGTCGTTCGACATCCATCGCGAGGACGAGGAACACACCACCCGCCTGCTGCGCGACGGCACCGTCATGGCGGCCATCACCTCCACCGCCGCGCCGGTGCAGGGCTGTGCGGTGCGGCGACTGGGGGCCATGCGCTATCGGCCCATGGCCCAGCCCGCCTTCGCCCGCACCTGGTTTCCCGACGGCGCGAATGCGAAATCGTTCGCGCACGCGCCCGTGGTGCTGTTCGACCGCAAGGACGATCTGCAGTTCCGGCTCATGCGCCATTACACCCGCAAGCCCGTGGATCCGCCCCGGCATTACATCCCGTCCTCGGCCGGATTCAATGACGCGGTATGCGCCGGCATGGGCTGGGGGATGATCCCCGACCTCATGATCCGCCCCGAGGACGAGCTGATTCCGCTGGATGAGAAGGTATTCGTAGATGTCCCGCTCTACTGGCAGCAATGGCGGCTCGATTCCCCGGCACTGACCCTCGTGGCCGCTACGATCGCCGAAGCCGCCGCGGAATCCCTGTTGTGAAAGGCCACAGGTTGCGATCGGCCACAAGGAGATTCGTTTTCCGTCACCCGGGGTAATAGATGACGTGGGCGGGGTCGGATGCGATAGTCGAAGGCATTGCGGTTAGCCAGGAAGGAATTTCGTTGTCCCAAACTGTGCGCGGCGTCATCGCACGCTCGAAGAACGCCCCGGTGGAAGTCACCGACATCGTCATCCCGGACCCGGGTCCGGGTGAGGCCGTGGTGCGGGTGCAGGCCTGCGGGGTGTGCCATACCGACCTGCACTACCGCGAGGGCGGCATCAACGACGAATTCCCGTTCCTGCTCGGGCACGAGGCCGCCGGCATCGTGGAATCGGTGGGTGAGGGCGTCACCGATGTCGAGCCCGGCGATTTCGTCATCCTGAACTGGCGGGCGGTGTGCGGTTCGTGTCGCGCCTGCCGCAAGGGCAAGCCCTGGTACTGCTTCTCGACCTTCAACGCCTCCCAGCCCATGACCCTCACCGACGGGACCCCGCTCACCCCCGCCCTGGGCATCGGCGCCTTCGCGGAGAAGACCCTGGTCCACGCCGGGCAGTGCACCAAGGTCGACCCCAGCGTGTCCCCCGCCGCGGTGGGGCTGCTGGGCTGCGGTGTCATGGCCGGGCTGGGCGCGGCCATCAATACCGGCGGGGTCGGCCGCGGTGACTCGGTCGCGGTCATCGGCTGCGGCGGGGTCGGCAACGCGGCCATCGCGGGCGCGAAGCTGGCGGGCGCGACCACCGTGATCGCGGTCGACATCGATGAGCGGAAGCTGGAGTGGGCAACCGGATTCGGGGCCACCCACACCGTCAACGCCGCCAAAGAGGATGCGGTGGAACGGGTTCAGGAACTCACCGACGGCTTCGGCGCGGACGTGGTGATCGATGCCGTGGGCCGCCCCGAGACCTGGAAACAGGCGTTCTACGCGCGCGATCTGGCCGGCACCGTGGTGCTGGTGGGCGTGCCGACACCGGAGATGACCCTCGAGATGCCGCTCATCGACTTCTTCTCCCGCGGTGGATCGTTGAAGTCCTCGTGGTACGGCGACTGCCTGCCCTCACGCGACTTCCCCTACCTCGTCGAGCTCTACAAGCAGGGCCGTCTGGACCTGGATGCCTTTGTGACGGAGACTATTTCGCTGACCGATATCGAAGCCGCCTTCGCCAAGATGCATCACGGCGACGTACTGCGCTCGGTGGTGGTGTTCTGATGGCGCACATCGACCACGCCGTCACCGTCGGCACCTTCAGCCTCGACAACGAGACCTTCGACGTCGACAACAATGTCTGGGTGGTCGGCGACGACCTGGAGTGCGTCGTCATCGACGCGCCCCACAATGTCGAGGCGATCCTGGATGTCATCGGCACCCGCAAGGTCAAGGCCATCCTGGTCACCCACGCGCACGACGACCACATTCGCGTCGCGCCCGAATTGTCCAGGGCCACCGGCGCTCCCGTGCTCATGCATCCCGACGACCTGGTGCTGTGGCAGCACACGCATCCGGAGACCAGCCCCGACGGCGAGCTGTCCGACGAACAGGTGATCGAGGTCGGCGGGACCGAACTGCACGTGCTGCACACCCCGGGGCATGCCCCGGGCGCGGTCTGCTTCCACTCCCCCGACCTGGGCGTGGTGTTCACCGGTGACACCCTGTTCCACGGCGGGCCGGGTGCGACCGGTCGGTCCTACTCGGACTTCGGCACCATCGTCGACTCGATCGCCGACCGTCTGCTCACCCTGCCGCCGGAGACCCTGGTGCACACCGGGCACGGCGAATCCACCACCATCGGCGCGGAATCCCCACAGCTCGAGGAGTGGCGCGCCCGGGTGAACTGACCCATCGCGGCAGCAGGACCGGTCCGGCGCAGATCGCCGGACCGGTCCTCTGTCAAGTTCCCTAATCCGCCCCGCACCGCGGCGCGCCAGCCCCGGACACGCCGGATTCGCCGGTTTCGCAAGCTCATTCGCGAGATTTTCCCGGCAAACCGGCGCCTAAAGTTGTCCATGAGAAAACTGACAGCCGCTCTGGCCTTGACGTTCGTGCCGCTGCTCGCCGTGGGGTGCTCATCATCAGGTTCGGACTCGGTGAGCAAGAGCGACATGCAGACGAAGGCCACCAGCTTCTACAAGGACAAGTCGCACGAGGACGCGAAAACCGTGACCTGCGACGGCAGCCTGCCCGCCAAGGTGGACGCCACCCAGACCTGCACCGCCACCTCCGCCGACGGGCAGACCTGGGCGATCAATGCGAAGGTCACCAAGGTCGACGGCAAGGACGTCTACTACGACCTGACCCTGACCGACGCCTTCGTCGCGCCGGACGATGTGGCTTCCAGTGTCTCGAACTTCTACCAGTCGAAGGTGGGCGCCGCCCCGCAGTCCTCCACCTGCAACGGCCTGCTGCGCGGCGCCACCGGCTCGACCATCCGGTGCGTGGTGACCGAATCCGACGGCACCCGCTGGGGCGTCACCGCCAAGACCACGAACGTGGAAGGCTCGAAGGTCAACTACGACATGATCGTCGACGACCAGCCGATGCCCTGACACCGGGGACTATCGGCACGTATAGAGCGTGGCCTCGGCCAGTTCACCCACCACGTCCGAGAGCTGGCCGCGGGTTCGGAAGGCATTGAGCCGACGCCGCGCCCCGTTGCCGCGCGCCAGGAGCGCGGCCACGGTGTCGGTGACGAAGGCGAGGTCGTCCAACTGGTCCAGGGCGGGCCGGATGCGGTCGATGAGCCAGGTCAGCAGCCGCACAGGCCCTGTTCGTGCGCCAGCCGGCCGAAGCTCGCGGCGATCCGGCGGTAGCGCGGGGTGGCGGTGGGTCCGCGCCCGGCCGGGCCCCGAGTCCGCGCCGCGGCCCGGATCTGTCGGTCGGGTGGGTCACAATGCCGGGTATGGCATACGACGAGGAGCTGGCCGACCGGATTCGGGACGCGCTCGGGCCCGAACTGGTCAATGTGGTCGAGAAGAAGATGTTCGGCGGCCTGGCGTTCCTGGTGGGCGGCAATATGGCCGTCGCGGCCAGCGGCAAGGGCGGGCTGATGGTGCGGACCGATCCGGATACCTCCGCGGCGCTGCTGCGGGCGGGGTCGGTCGAGCCGATGGAGATGGGCGGCAAGAAGATGCACGGGTGGCTGCGCGTCACCACCGCGACCGTCGCCGACGACGATGTGCTCGACGAGTGGGTGCGGCGCGGGGTCGATTTCGCCAAGACGCTACCGCCCAAATAGGGCGCAATCGGTGTGCGCCGGGGCACAGCTCCGGCGCGACTGTGTCCCGCTTCACCGAATGACCAATTGCCGCAAGAGGTTTGCCGGGATCCGTCACCCCTTCTTTACACCGCACCACAGCCGGGGAAACCTGCGTCCAGCACTGTGGTGAACATGAGGCAAACCGAGATTCATACGCTGGCCTGCGAAGTCTGCGGTCGTCTGCCCCATCCGAAACGCACCCGCATGGCGCTGGCCAAACTCGCCGCGGTCTTCCCGGTCGAACTCGCCCTGCACGCCCTGGTCGTCCACCTCGAACTGCCCTATCTGGCAACGGTTTCCGTGCTCGCCGTCGCCGCCACCATCCTCGTCATCTGGGTGGTCGAACCCGGCGCCATGCGCTATCTCGGCCGCTGGCTGCACGCCCCGGAACTGCGCCACCGCCACCGTCTCGACAGCGCCGAGCGGCTCTGGCGCATCCGGGTGCACCTGGACGACAAGCCCGGGCGGCTGGAACTGCTGGCCAAGCAGCTCGCCGACCGGCGGGCCAACATCCTGGCCGTGCACGTGCATCACCTGGAGAACGGCGTGCTCGACGAGCTGGTGGTCTCCACACCGGCCGAGCTCGGCCCGCAGCGGCTGACCCAGGCCATCGCCCGCGCGGGCGGGGTCGCCGCCGGCATCTGGCCCGCGTCGGCGCTCACCCTGGTCGACGGCCAGACGCGCGCACTGGGACTGGCCGCGCGGGTGGCCGCCGACCCCGCGGAACTGCCGCTGGTGATCGCCGAACTGCTGGGTGCGCAATACGTTCCGGATCCGGACCCGGGCCGCGCGCCCGGCGGCACCCTGCTAGAGATCGGTCCGCACGACGATCTCGCGGCCATGACCTTCCTGCGTACCGGGGAGCCGTTCACGCCCGCCGAGGTCGCCCGCGCACACCGGCTCACCGATCTGGCCCTGGTCACCGCCCGGCACTGACCCGTCACCAGCGGATTCCCTTCGCGCATCTCACCATTCAGGACGCGGTACCGGGGCGTACAGGTTTTCGTACCGCATAGTTTCACTTCGTGGCAGACTCCGTGATGCGCATTCGATCGAAACGCGCGCTAGGGGTTGGTTGATCGATGAGTTTGCGGCGAAGCGGTGCGCGACGGGGGGATGCGGACATCGGCGGGAATCCGCCTGCCCGCACAGTGATTCGCACCGCGAAGCTGGCCGCGGTGCCGCTGGCCTACGCCGGGCGGCAGGCGGCCGGGGCCGGCAAGCGGGCACTGGGCCGGCCGGCGGGTGAGATCGATCGGGAGATCCAGCTGCGCACCGCCGAGCACATGGCCGAGGTGCTGGGCGAATTGAAGGGCTGCGCCGCCAAATTGGGCCAGGTGCTGGGCATCTACGAGCTGGCCCTGCCGCCGGAGCTGGCCGAGCCCTATCGGATCGCGCTGGCCCGGCTGCAGGACGCCGCGCCGCCCATGCTGCCGCGCACCGTGCACACGGTGCTGGCGGCGTCCTTCGGCCCGGATTGGCGGGACAACTTCCGGGAATTCGACGATCGCCGGGCCGCCTCGGCCACCATCGGCCAGGTGCATCGCGCGATCTGGCACGACGGCCGGGCGGTGGCGGTCAAGGTCATGTACCCCGGCGCCCGCGCGGCGGTGGACAGCGATTTGCAGCGGCTGCGCGGATTGGCCTGGCTGACACCGGTTTTCGCGCCGCACACCGACGGTCGCGCGGTGGTGGACGAGCTGGCCGAATGCCTGCGCATGGAGCTGGATTTCGCGGCCGAGGCACAGAGCCAGCGCCGCTTCGCGGAAGCCTACGCCGGGGATCCGGATTTCCGGGTGCCGCAGGTGGTGGCGCAGTGCGGCGATGTGATCGTCAGCGAGTGGCTGGACGGAATTCCGCTGTCCCGCTTGATCACCACGGGCGCGCAGGCCGAGCGCGACCGGGTGGGCATGCTGGCGGTCCGGTTCTTCTGGTCGTCCGCGCCGCGCTCGGGGCTGCTCTACGGCGATCCGCATCCCGGCAATTTCCGGGTGCTGCCCGACGGCCGCCTGGGCGTGGTGGATTTCGGGGCCTGCCCGGCGTGGCCGCCGGCCCAGTTCCCGGCGCTGGTACACGACCTGGCCGACGCGCTCATCAATGGCGGGCCGGCCGAGCTGGACCGGGCCACGCGCAGCCACGGGTTCACCGATGAGCAGCGCGGTCTGGACAGCGCGGGGCTGGCCGAGAAGCTGCTGCCGTTCACCGAACTGCTGCGGCACGAGACGTCCCGGGTCGATACCGAGTGGCTGCGCGGCCGCACCCGCGACGCCATGAGCCCCAGGCTGGACAATGTGTACCGCCAGCTCGGGATACCCGCGTATCTGATGCCGTTCCAGCGCGGACTGGTCACCTTGCTGGGGTTGGTCGCGCAGCTCGCGACGACCGGGCCGATGCGCGCCGAGATCCTCCGCTGGTCACCGGAATTGAGCGCGGTCATGGACCGGCATCGGGCGCGCGGCGGGCAGCCGGCCGATCTCGAGGCCGTGCGGCTGCGCCGGGCGGGCGCGGCGGCGACCGGGTTCGCGGCGGGCTGAGCCGCACCGGACCGGCTTGCGGGCTCACCGTCACCCCAAGGTCTTGATCACTGTCCCAGACAGAACTACCCTGGGTGACAGGCGCAACGTAGCGCCGGAGTCTGTCCGGAAGGTCCCCGTCGTGACCACTGCATCCAAAGACATCCGCCCTCCTGAGCTTTCGGCTCCGGACCACGAGGTCGCCGTCATCGGCGCGGGGCCCGGCGGCATTGCCGCGGGGGTCAAGCTGAAGCGGGCCGGGGTGCGCGACTTCGTCCTGCTGGAACGGGCCCACGAGGTCGGCGGCAGCTGGCACGAAAACCATTACCCGGGGCTGGAAGTCGATATCCCGTCCCTGGCCTACCAGTACTCGTTCGCGCGAAACCCCAACTGGAGCAGGCTGTTCGCCTCCGGCGCGGAGGTGAAGCGATATCACATGACGGTGGCGCGGCGGTTCGGGCTCTATCCGCACATCCGGTTCGGGACCACCGTGGTCAGCGAGGAGTGGGACGAGGACCGGCACCGCTGGACGCTGCACCTCGACACTGGCGAGGTGACGACCGCGCGGTTCGTCATCAGCGCGGTCGGGGCGTTCATCAGTCCGAAGACCGATCCCGGAATTCCCGGATTGGCGCTGTACCAGGGCACGATTCAGCGCCCCTCGGACTGGGACGACGACTACGACCTCACCGGCAAGCGGGTCGCGATCATCGGCACCGGCGCGAGCTCGGTGCAGATCACGCCGGCGATCGCGGGCGCGGTGGGCAGCCTCGCCGTCTTCCAGCGCACGCCGGTGTGGTGCCTGCCCAAACCCAATCCGCGGATTCCGCGCGCGGTGCAGCTGGCCCTGCAGGTCCCCGGGCTGCAGGCGACGCTGCACGGCGCGGTGCTGGTGGTGGTCGACGCCGCCCTGCGCGGCATGTCGAACGCACCGCCGGCGGTGGTGCGGCCGGCCATGCGGGCCTTCGATACGACCGCCATTCGCGGCTATCGCGGTCTGCTGCGACTCATGGTGCGCGATCCCGGGATTCGGGTGGGCCTCACCCCGGACTACGGGCCGATCGCCAAGCGGCCGACCTTGAACACCGGGTATCTGCTGGCGTTCAACCGGGACGATGTCGACCTGGTGACCACGCCCATCGAACGATTCACCGCGCACGGCATCCGCACCACCGACGGCGTCGAGCGCGAATTTGACTTGATCGTGCTGGCCACCGGCTATCACGTGTTCTCCGATCCGGAGACGTACACGCCCGGGATGGTGGTCGGCCGCGACGGTGTCGATCTCGGAAAGTATTTCACCGAGCAGGGGTTGCAGGCCTACGAGAGCGTCTCGCTGCCCGCGCTGCCCAATCGGTGGACGCTGGTCGGCCCGTATTCGTGGACCGGCAGCGGCTGGCACGCCTTCGTGGAGATGACCGCCGACCATGCGGTGCGCGCCATTTCGGAGGCGCGGCGACGCGGGGCGACATTCGTGGCCATCCGTCAGGACGTGCACGACGCCTATCACCGCCGCGTGTATCGGCGGGGCGCGGCCATGCGCTACTACCTGGCCGAATTGAATGCGCACGTGCCCACCTACTACCGCAATTCGCAGGGCGACAGCACCTATATCCGGCCCACCGGATTCTTCTCGGCGCAGCGGGCGCATCGTCACTTCCCGTTCGCCGACTACGAATTCGAGCGGTTGCCCGCCTGACCCCGCCGTTCGACAAGGAAGTCGAGCCATGATGGAACTGCCGAAATCGGTCCGGATCGCACTGGGCGCGGCCGGATACGGCATCAGCGACCGCCGCCTGGCACCGGCCGTGACGGGCCGGGTGATCCTGGTGACGGGTGCGTCCTCGGGCGTCGGGCGGGCCACCGCGCGCCGCCTGGCCGCCAATGGCGCGACCGTGCTCGCAGTCGCCCGCCGCGAGTCCCTGCTGGCGGAATTACGTTCGGAGACCGCGGAATTCCCGGGAACCGTCCACCCCTATCCGGCGGATCTCTCCGATACCGAGGCCTGCGCGGCACTCATCACGCGCGTACTGGCGGAGCACGGGCACGTGGATGTCTTCGTCAACAATGCCGGTCGATCGATTCGCCGCTGGCTGTCGGATTCGCTGGACCGCTGGGACAATTTCGACGACACCGCGCGCATCAACTTCCTCGGCCCCATGCGCCTGGTGCTGAGCCTGCTGCCGTCCATGCGGGCGCGCAGGCAGGGGCACATCGTCAATATCAGTACCGCCGGTGTGCACGGCCCGGGTGTCGGCTGGACGGCCTATATCGCCTCCAAGTCCGCGTTCAATTCCTGGATGCGCGGCGCCGCACCGGAATTGCGCGCGGACGGCATCGATGTCACGACCGTTCACCTGCAACTGGTGCGCTCGGACATGCTGGGGCCGTACCGGATCTATCGCTACACCCCGAGCATGTCGACCGAGGAGGCGGCGAGCATGGTGTGCCGGGCGATCGTGGACCGTCCCCTGGCGATCCGGCCGTGGTGGGAGCGGGCCGGCGCGCCCCTGTCCTATGCGCTGGACAATTCCCGTGCGGCGCAACGGCTGCTGACCACATACGCGAAGGCCGGGAACTGGAACAATCGGCCGGTCGACTGGGCCGGGCCGATCGGGCGGGTCGAGCGAGCCGCCAACCTGATCGACGACGCGGTGACGGTGGCCGGGTGGATTCCGGCCAGCGGCGCGCTGAACCTGGTGCCGCCCACCCGGATTCCCCAGCTGGCCCGGGCATTGCGCGGTGGGGTCGGACTGGCCACGGCACTGTCGGTGTGCGCCGCGCGGTTCCCGGATCGGCCCGCCATGATCGACGACGACGGCCCGATCACCGCGGCCGAGCTGGATCGGCAGGTGCAGCGGCTGGCGGCGGCGCTGCGGGCGCGCTGGGATGTGCGGCGCGGGCAGCGGGTGGGGGTGCTGTGCCGCAATCATCGGGGATTCGTGATCGCGGCCTATGCGGCGGCGCGGCTCTCGGCGGATCTGGTGCCGTTGAACTACGGCTTCGCCGGGCCGCAGATCGGTGAGGTGCTCGACCGCGAACGCGTGGAATTGCTGCTGTACGACGGCGAATTCCATACCGCGATCGACAAATCCGGATACCGGGGTCGGCGGGTGGTGGTGCGGGGCGCCGCGGACAGCTTACCGACCGTCGCGGACCTGGTCGCCGCGGGCGGGCCGCCGGTGCGCGAACCCGCGGGTGGGGGCTCGATCATTCTGCTCACCGGCGGCACCACCGGAGTACCCAAGGGCGCGCCCCGCACACTCGGCGCGCGGTCCGTGCTGGCCGGGCTGAGCCCGCGCATGGTGCTCGCGCTCGGCGACCTGGCCCGGATCGAAACGATTCCGCGGCTCGGACGGCCCATGGTGATCGCCCCGCCGCTGCATCACACCTACGGGTTCCTGGCGCTCGCCGCGGCGTTCCTGCTCGGGTCGACCGCCATCGTGCACGACCGGTTCGACGCCGACACCGTGCTCGCCGATATCGAGCGGCACGGTGTGCAGATCGCCTGCCTGGTGCCGACCATGATCAAGCGGATCATGGATCTGCCGGCGGCGGACCGCCGCGGCCATCACCTCGAGAGCCTGCGGATGGTGGTGTGCGGCGCCGCTCCCCTGCCCGCCTGGCTGGCCACCGCCTTCATGGACGAGTTCGGTGAGGTGCTGTTCAACGCGTACGCCTCCACCGAGACCGGCGCGGGGACCTTCGCCACGCCCGCGGATCTGCGGGCCGCGCCCGGGACCGTGGGGCGGCCGTTGACCGGGATCGTGGACATCCGCATCGTCGACGGCGACGGCCGCGAGGTGCCCACCGGTGTCACCGGGCGGATCGTCAACAAGAACCCGGGCGTGTTCGCCGGCTACAGCGACGGCCGGACCAAGACGATGGTCGGACAGCACATGGACTCCGGTGATCTCGGGCATGTCGATGCCGAGGGCAGGCTGTTCGTGGACGGCCGCTCCGACGACATGATCGTCTCCGGCGGCGAGAACGTCTTCCCGCAGGAGGTCGAGGAGGCGCTGCTGGCGCATCCGGCGGTGGCCGACGCCGGGGCCGTCGGGGTGCCCGACGACGATTTCGGGCAGCGGCTGGCGGCGGCCGTGGTGCTCCGGGCCGGGGCGCGGGCCGGGGCACGCACCCTGCAACGGCACATCAAGGCCACGCTGGCCGGCTACAAGGTGCCGCGCGACATCGTGTTCGTGCCCGAACTGCCGCGCACGACCGCGGGCAAGTTACGGCGGCAACAGCTTCCGGAGGTCATCGCGCGGGCGCGCGCGGCGGCCGAGTCCGGCGGCGCTCTCGAATCCGATCCATCCAGGACGTGAGGTCTCAGTCATGATCGCTACCAATGGTTCCCAGCCCCGGCCCACCCATGAGGTCGTGATCGTCGGTGCGGGTCTGGGCGGGATCGGCGCGGGTGTCGCGCTGCGCCGCATCGGGGTCGAGAACTTCGTCCTGGTCGACAAGTGGCCGAAGGTCGGCGGCACCTGGCTGGCCAATACCTATCCCGGTGTGGCCGTGGATATTCCGTCGCCGGTGTACAACTTCTCGTTTCAGCCGCGGTCGCACTGGTCGCGATTCTTCGCGCCCGGCGCGGAATTGCAGCGGTACGCGGAGGAGGTCGTCGATCGGCAGGGGCTGCGCGGCAAGCTGCGGCTCGGATCGGGCGTCGTGCTCGGGGTTTTCGACGAGGAGCGGGATCTGTGGCGGATCGCCCTCGAGGACGGCACGGAGATCACGGCACGCTATGTGATCGGCGCGGTCGGCGGGCTGGAGCAGCCGCACAATCCGGATATTCCGGGGGTCGGCGACTACACCGGCAAGATCATGCACAGTTCCCGGTGGGATCACGACTACGACTACCGGGGTAAGCGGGTGGCGGTGATCGGCACCGGAGCCACGGCGCTGCAGGTGATTCCCGAACTGGCCAAGCAGGTCGCTCAGCTGACCGTGTATCAGCGGCGGGCCATCTGGATCGGGCCGAAGGTGGACTTCCCTATGGGGCCGGTCGCGAACGCGGTGCTGAATTTCGCGCCGCTACAGCGGACAGTGCGCCTTCTCGGCAATGTGGGCGTGAACGCGGGGCTGGGGGCAGGGCTGGCCATCTCCAACTATCCGCGGCTGACCTCGATGGGTATGACGGCGGCCGAAACCGCCATGAAGGCCTTTCTTTTCAGTCAGGTGCGCGATCCCGAGCTGCGCCGCAAGCTGACGCCGGACTACCGCTTCGGGTGCAAGCGGCCGTCGATCTCGAACTCGTATTTCAAGACGTTCACCCTCCCGCATGTCGATCTGGTCACCGAGGCCATCGAGCATTTCACGCCGACCGGCATCGTCAGCGCCGACGGGCGGGAGCGGGAATTCGATATGGTGCTGTGCGCCACCGGATTCAAGGTGATGGAGAAGGGGTACACGCCGCCCTATCCGATCTACGGTCGCGACGGGCTCGAACTGGGCGAGTTCTGGGACGAGCACCGCTTCCAGGCCTATCAGGGGGTGTCGGTGCCCAGGTTCCCCAATGCCTTCCTGATCGTCGGGCCCTACGCTTACGCGCCCGGTTCGTATATTCCGCTGATCGAATCGACCTCGGCGCACGCGGCGCGGGTCATCGGGGAGGCTCGCCGGCGCGGCGCAACCCGGGTGGAGGTGCGGCAGCAGCCGCACGACGAGTACTTCGCGCGGATGGACAGGCGGGCCAAGCGGACCCACCTGTTCACCCAGGGCTGTATCACCTCGAACACCTACTACATCAACTACCAGGGCCACGGCGCGGCCTTCCGGCCCTCGACCCAATTGGAAATGTATTGGGAAAATAGGCATTTCCCACTCGACGACTACCGCTACAGCACCGCCGCGGTGCGCGAGCTCCAGGACGCGGCCTCCTGAGAACCCTGGGCGCGCAGTCGGCCGATCACTCCTCTTCGGCCAGCGCCGCCAGCCGATCGACCGATGCCTGCAGCTTCTCCGAGGTGGTGGCGCGCGCCCGGGCCAGGCGCTTCTCATCGGCCAGATGGGTCCAGTCGTAGGTGTGGGTCACGCGGGTCCGGTTGTCGCCCAACGGCTCCAGCTCCCACCGCCACAGGTGGCCGGGCGGCTGTGCACCGGGTTCCGAAGGCAGCCAGGCGATTCGGCGCGCCTCCTCGAATTCCACGATCCGGTTCTGGCGGACCCCGCCATGGGTGAGCGTCATCTCGAAGACGTCACCGACCGACCGCACCCGCTGCCCGGGCTCCGCCTGCGCGAGATTGTCGTTCGCATCCCAGCGGGGCTGCTGCGCCGGATCGGCGATCAATTCGAATATCCGCACGGCCCCGGCGGCTATCTCACGCTCTGCGGACACAACTCGCCTGGCTTCTCCACCGTCGCTCATACCCCGATCGAACCACCCCTCGGGCCGTCCACCACGATCGGGGAGGCCGGACCGGCTAGGCGACGGCGCGCCGGGGAGTCCGGGCTCGGCCGCCGAGGATCGACAGGGCGGCCAGAATCGAACCACCCCCCGAGCCAGAGGACGCTGAGCGGGCCCGCGTGGTCGACCGCGATGCCGCCGGCCAGCGCGCCCAGGGCGATCGAGAAATTGAAGGTCGAGACGAACAGGGACGACGCCGCTTCGGTGGTGTCCGGGGCGGCCCGCAGGATGCGGGTCTGGAAGGTGACGGGGACGGCGCCGTAGCCGAGGCCCCAGAGCATCAGGATCGTACCGGCGGCAACGATATTCGTGTCGAAGAGGGCGAGCGCGGCCATGGCCGCGACCAGCAGCACCCCGATGCCGAGGGTGGTGCGCCGCAGGCTCTTCGCGACCAGCGCGCCCGCGAGGAAGTTGCCGCAGATGCCGGCGATGCCGAATACCAGCAGCAGCACCCCGGTCGCGCGATCGTCGACTCCGTGCTCGTGCAGGATCGGGCGCACGAAGGTATAGGCCAGGAAGTGGCCGGTGATCACCAGGAAGGTCAGGATCAGCGCGAGGCGCAGGGCCGCATTGGATTCGAACACCGCCGGCAGGTCCCGCAGGTGGACCGACTGCTCGGCCGGCAGGCTCGGCATCAGGAAGACCATGCACACCACCGAGGTCAGGCCGAGCACGCCGACCGCGGCGAAGGCGGTGCGCCAGCCGCTCGGTCGCCGAGGAACGTGCCGGTGGGAACGCCCAGCACCGAGGCGGTTTCGACACCGCCGAAGATGACCGCGGTGGCGCGGGCGACCTGATGCTCGGGCACCAGCCGCAGCGCGATGCCGCCCGCGATGGACCAGAAGCCACCGACATCCGGGTCAGCGGCATCGCCGCCGGGCTGCACGCGGTCCTCGAATTGCCGGACGGCACAGAGGATTCCACCCTGCATGCCGCCCGCCGCCGCAGTCTGGCCCTCGACGGCCTGCGCCGCTACCGCCACCCCGCCGCCCGCATGCCGCACCGCGACGGTCTGGTCATCGGCTACGGCACGCCCTCCGACCATGGTTTCGGCCCCGCACTCGAAGCCCTGTGCCAGGTCCTGCCCGATCGATGACGCACCACTTCCGCCACGGTGTCGGCCTGTAGCGCGGAGGTAGCTCCGGTCCGCTGCACACTCCCGGCAGTGTGCAGAATAGGACGATGACCGTTCGACAGCTTGTTTCCTCAGGTGCCCAATGGGAGCCGATCGTCGGCTATTCGCGCGCGGTCCGCGTCGGCCAATGGATCGCGGTGGCCGGCACCACCGCCGCCACCCCCGACGGCCCGCCCGTGGGCGGCGACGATATCGCCGAACAAACCCGCGAAGCTCTCCGCCGAATTGCCGCCGCCCTCAGCGAAGTCGGCGCCTCCCTCGAAAACGTCATCCGCACTCGAATCTATGTCACCGACATCTCCCGCTGGGAAGAAGTGGGCAAGGCCCACGGCGAAGTCTTCGCGCACATCCGCCCCGCCGCCACCATGCTCCAAATCTCCCAGCTGATCGACCCGCAACTCCTGGTCGAAATAGAAGCCGACGCGATACTCCCGTAGCCGCGCTCTTCCTGCACGCGGGGACCTTCTCGAACGGGTCGTCGACGAGGGCGAAGGCATGCGTGTTGTCGTGCACGAACACCACCGCATGAAAGGTCCCACCGCCAGGATTCCCCGCCCCGATGCCGGCGGTGAACCGGGCGGCGTGCGGGTCGGCTTCAGCCATCCAGCCGAACGCGTAGGACGCGAGTTCGCCTCGGGGACCGATGAATTCACCGAAGGCTCGGCGATCCATCCCGGTCGCCCCCGGTGTCGGCGCTTCGAGCAGTCGGCCTGGGATTACTTGCACATTCACGCGGCGACCTCAGCCGGAGTCAAGGGGTTTGGAGAGATTCGATCTGGTGGCGGAGGTGGTCCAGGAGCTTTTCGGGATTGTCGAAGTCGGCGGGGTTGATGGGCGCGCCGAAGTGGATGGTCACCGGGTGGCGGCGGTTGAAGGGGCGGGCGGGGGTGGCGGCGCGGCGGATGGGGAGGACATTGTCGGTGCCGGTGGTGGCTACCGGGATGATGGGGACGCCGGTTGTCAAGGCCAGATTGGCTACGCCGGGTTTGTAGGGTTCGTGGTCGCCGGGCGGGACCAGGCGGCCTTCCGGGTAGATGATGAGCACACCGCCGTGGTGGAGAATTCGCTCTGCGTGGGCCATGGCATTGCGGCCGGAGTCGGAGTCGCGGCGAATGACGGGAATCTGGCCCAGGCGACGGACAAGCCAGCCGATAACCGGCCAGGACCACAGTTCGGCCATGGCAATGGCGATGGCGCGGCGGCGGAGCGCTCCCCAGAGGAAGACCGCGTCGAGCATCGAGATGTGGTTGCTCGCGATGATGACCGGGCCGGTTTTCGGGATCCGGTCGCGGCCGATCACGGTGACGTGGACGAAGTTCGACCACGCCAGCGTGCGGAGAATGCGTCGGACCAGGTGCGTTGTCAGCCAGGCTCGTTTGCCCAGCCCTTTGGGGCGTCGTGCATCGGCGTTCATTGCTCTCCCACATGGATAGTCCGGCAATGGTTTTCATACTCGCCGGGCGGCGGGGTACGCGCCACCGCAGAACTACTCAGGGGCCGAGCGGAAATCGCACAATAGCAGATTGCTATGGCGATTTTTCGGGCGTAGCCTGGAGATTGCTGTACTCACAGCAGAATCCCAACAGAATTCAGCAAGGGGCGAGTGCTGCCATGACTGGAAACTGGTGGCGTCACACCGTTTTGTCCCAATTGTCCCGATCGCCGGGGAATGCCGCGGTGCTCTTCCTCGTCGTCGAGGACGGTACCAAGGTCATCACCTTCCCGAGACTCAACTGGGGATTCGTGGCGGTCGCGTCCGCCGCGGTGCTCGTATTCGCCATCGCAGTCCTGCTGCTGGTGAATTCCGCGCACTTCGAGGAACCACAGGCACCGGCACCGGCACCACCCGCATCATGCGAACCGTTCTGCCCCACGCCTCACTGAGCGCTGCTCGCCGATCGCGAAGATGAGGATGAAAACCATTCCGCTGGAATCCGATTCGACCTGCGGCGTGGCGGCATGGAGCGCCGCGACCTGGGACACGATGGACAGTCCCAGGTCGTGGCCCTATGGCGTGGGCCGCAACGATGATTTTCCCGCCACAATGAACCGTGACCAACCGCACATTTCGGTTATAGCCTGTAAAAAACCCTCAATGGCGAGCTGAGGAACAGGGTGATGGCGATGGCTCGGTGCGACTTGGTGATACGCGGTGGCACGGTGTTCGACGGCACCGGGAAGCCGCCGGTCCGCGCGGATGTCGGGGTGACCGACGGCAAGGTCACGGTCATCGGCGGCGAGATTCCGGACGGGGAGCGCACGGTCGACGCCACCGGCAGATGGGTGATGCCCGGCATGCTCGATGTGCACACCCACTACGACGCCGAGGTGCTCGGGAATCCCGGATTGGGGGAATCGGTCCGGCACGGGGTCACCTCGGTCGTGCTCGGAAACTGCTCGCTGTCCACCGTGTATTCGGGGGCCGAGGACTGCGCCGACCTGTTCGCGCGCGTCGAGGCACTGCCGTGGGACGCGGTGCATTCGGCCGTCAAGGAGCACAAGGACTGGGACGGCCCGCACTCCTACGCGAAGGCCATCGCCGACCATCCGCTCGGCGCGAATGTCGCTGCTTTCCTGGGACATTCGGATATGCGCGTCACGGTGATGGGCCTGGCCCGCGCGGTGGATGCCGCGGCACGGCCGACGGAGGCCGAGCTGGCCCGCATGTGCGCCATGCTCGACGACGCCCTCGACGCCGGATTCCTGGGGCTGTCCACGATTCGCAGCTCGTTCTCCAAGCTGGAGGGCGTCCGATTCCCCACCCGGCAGTTGCCCTCCACGTATGCCACCTGGCGGGAGTACCACGCCCTCAATGCGATCCTGCGCCGCCGCGGCCGCGTGCATCAGAGCACGCCCAACCTCACCGCCCGCGCCGAGATCGCCCGCTACTTCGCCGAGAGCGCGGGCCGTTTCCGCAAGCCGCTCAAGACCACCCTCATCGCCGGCATGGACGTCAAGGCCGACCGTACCGTCGCCCGTGCCGCCACCACCGCGGCGTGGATCGTGAATACCGTTGGCGGAGCACGCTTCCGGTGGCAGCACCTGCCGGTCCCGTTCGAGGTGTACGCCGACGGCGTGGATCTGGTGGTGTTCGAGGAGTTCGGCTCCGGGGTCGCCGCACTCAATATCCGCGACGTCATGAAGCGCGGCGAACTGCTGGCAGACGAATCCTATCGCCGCGATTTCCGCAAGGACCTGGCCAAGAAGTACGGCCCGCGCGTGTGGAACCGCGACCTGTACGACGCGGTGATCGTGTCCTGCCCCGAGCCGGAGGTCGTCGGCAAGTCCTTCGGCGCGGTAGCGGACGAACGCGGCATCGATCCCGCCGACGCCCTGCTGGATCTGGCGGTCACGCACGGCCCGAAGCTCCGGTGGCGCACCGTCATCGCCAATGACCGCGAGGAGGTGCTGGACCGGCTGCAGTGTTCGCCCATGATGCAGGTGGGTTTCGCCGATTCCGGTGCGCACCTGCGCAATATGGCCTTCTACAACTTCGGGCTGCGCCTGCTCGAACGCGCGCACCAGCGCGGATTCCTGCCGCTCGAGACCGCGATCCACCGGGTCACGGGCGAGTTGGCGGACTGGTACGGCCTGGACGCCGGTCACCTGCGAGCCGGCGGCCGCGCCGATATCGCCGTCATCGACCCCGCCGGTTTCGACGGCTCCAGCAGCGCCTACGCCGAGGCGCCGTTCCCCGGCGTCGCGGGCCTGCAGCGCATGGTCAACCGCAATGACCGTGCGGTAGCCGCCACCGTGGTCGGCGGCCACCTGGTCTACGAGTACGGCGAGTTCGCGCCCGGTTTCGGCACCACGCTGCACGCGGGCACCTTCCTGACCGCGCAGCACTGACACCGAGCGCCGCGGCTACACCAGCTCGGGCATCCTGCCGCGCGCGCGATACTCCTGGGGCGGACAACCCTGCCATCGCCGGAAGGCCCGGATGAAGGAGGCGGCCTCGGCGTAGCCCAGCCGCCCCGCCACCTGCTCGGTGGTCATATCGGTCCGGTCGAGCAGTTCCTCCGACAACGCCTGCCGCACCTCGTCGAGCAGTGTGCGGAAGGAGGTGCCCTCCTCGTGGAGCCGCCGCGACAGCGTGCGCGCACTGACATACATCTCGGCCGCCACCGCCGACTGATCCGGAAGCACCCCCGGATTGCGGATCAGCAGATCCCGCACCGCGCCCGCGACGCCGGTGCGAGCGTGGCGCCGGGCCAGCAGGTCCCGGCACATCTGCTCGCACCGACTGCGCGCCCACTCGTTGGCCTGCGGCAGCGCCACATCCAGGTGGGCGGCGTCGAACGCGAGCTCGGTGCCGGCCGCGCCGAAGTCCGGCTCCACCCCGAAGACCGACCGATATCGCACGGTATCGGCGGGCGCGCCGTGCCGGAAACTCAAGCGCCGCACCGGAACTCCCACGGAGAACAATTCCCGGGCGATCACCTGAACACCGGTCATGACCCGCTCGCCCAGAAAGGCGCGGACCTCCTCGGGTAATTCCCAATCATCGAACCGCAGCCGCCCTTCGCCATCCGCCTCCTCGAAGCTCAATCGCCCGAAGGCGAAGGCCGGCTCCACGCAGTGCAGGGCAACCTGCACGGCGTCCCGCAGCGTGCGGCTGGCCAGCAGCGCCAGCCCCCACGGTCCATGGAGCGAGACGCGATAGCGGAGCCCTGCCTCCACGCCCAGCCCCGATTCGTCCCCGAATCGGGCGAGCAGATTGCGCACCACCGTAAGCTCCTGCCGCGCAGACAGTTCCGCATATCTGTCGATCACCGCCTCGGGCGGCACTCCCGTGCCGGCCAGGCACTCCCCCACCGGCATCCCCCGTTCCTCCGCGAGCCGCGCCACGATGTGCACGCCGGAGGTGTTTCTGACTAGATCCCAGTCGAACATGTACGCGTCGTCCTCTTCGACTACTCCCGACCAAATGTCTGTTCCCCATCGGGTTGGCGAAACATATCAACGAGAGACCGTCCGGTGTGGCGCAACCGACAGATTCGAATGCGACACATGATGCGTTTCGGTCGACACGCGATTCGTCACGTAACAGCCGGTGCCCCCCTGCGATTCATCCACATCCGGTCCGGACGACGACCAGCAATCGAGGCCTGCCCACCATGAGCTTCACCGCCATCCTGCTAATTCCCGCGCTGGCGGCACCCGCCTTCGGCATCGGTATGTGGCTCGGCATCCGGTCGGTTACCAGCGAGACGGCCGCGGAACGCCGCCAGGCCCACTGCACCGAGATCCTGTGTTCATGGCCCGACGTCCAGACACAACGCCGGCCCACCACCTGGCCGGAGTCCCGCCGAGCCCGATAACGTCTGCCGTATGAGCAGCAACACGACCCGTACCGTGGTGGTCACCGGCGCGTCCTCCGGCATCGGCAAGGCCACCGCCGCTGCCTTCGCGGCCCGCGGCCACAAGGTGATCGGCACCAGCCGCAACCCCGACTCCATCGCCGCCGCCGACCGCGTGGCCGGAGTCGAGTACCGCGCACTGGACATCACCGACCTCGACTCGATCGACCGCTTCACCACCGAACTCGGCGCGATCGACATACTGATCAACAATGCCGGAGAGAGCCAGGCCGGACCGCTCGCCGAACTGCCCCGGGAAGCGATCGAAAGGCTGTTCCAGCTCAACGTGTTCGGTGCGGTATCGCTGACACAGGCGGTGCTGCCCGGAATGCGCGAGCGAGGCTACGGGCGCGTTGTCATGGTCGGATCCATGCTGGGGAGCTTCCCCATGCCCTACCGCTCCTCCTACGTTGCGACCAAGGCGGCACTGCGCGGATTCGCGACCGCCGCCCGTTTCGAAGAGTCGCCGTACGGCGTCTGGATCACCACCGTGGAACCCGGCCAGATCGACACCGGCCTGAGCGAGCGACGGATGAAGTACATCGCTGAAGACTCTCCGCACGCCGCGGAGTTCACCAAGTTCATGGCCACGCTCGACAGCCAGATGAGCAAAGGGATCCCGCCCGAGAAAGTCGCGGAAACCATTGTGGCAGCAGCCGACTCGGACCGGCCGAAGCCACTGTATGCGGTAGGAAGCAATGCCCCGCTGATGTTCGCAATTCGCCGCATCCTGCCCCGCACTGCGATGGAGCGGCTGATCGCGACCGCCCAAGGACTCAAACGATAAGAACCAAAGCCAAAGAAGCCAGGAACTAAAGAGAGAAAAGATCAAAGGACAAAAGATGCCTGGAGGGGAGAGGGGGCCGAGCTTGCGAGGCCGAACTCCCGTTCCAGCCCCCACCATTTTGAAACTTTACGTCGGTGCGTCTGTAGAAGGTGATCCTTGCAGTCCCGGGCCGGGATCGGCGGCCAGCGGCTCCCAGCTTGGCGTGAGCCCCGGTCCGGTGGGGGCAGCCATTCCATGGCGAGTTGTCAAGCGGTGGTGGTGTTTTCGAGGTGGTGTGACCAGGCGGTTGTCTCGTCGTAGTGACTGCGGGTCTCGTGCAGTGTGCCGACGAGCCGGTTGGCCAGTTGATGTAGTGCGGCGTGGTGGCCGAGGCCGCGGGCGGTGCAGGCAGCCTGGAGGGCCTCACCTTCGGTGAGGCTCGACCGGGGGTCAGGGGCGTGACCACCATCGCACTGGTGGGCGGGTGCGGTCGCGGATCTGGGCCAGCTTGGCGGCCATCAACTCCCCCGCGTGGTGGCGGTCGTTGACCTGCGGGGTGCGGGTCGGGTCGATATGTAGTGGCGCGATCCACCCTGTCCGCCCGGCGTGTTCGGAATCCGGGGGCATGACAACGGTTTTCCAGCCGCCGGGCCCGTCGTGGATCATCGCGTGACAGGCATCGCACGCCAGGGTCAGGTTCTCGATGTCGGTGGCGCCGGCGTGGGTCCATTCGGTGATGTGGTGCACGGCGGTCATGGTGGCCGGAGCATTGCAGCCGGGACGGGTGCAGCCGCGTTCGGTGGCGATCAACGCCAACCGCTGCGCCGAGTTCGCCAGCCGCTCACTACGTCCCAGGTGCAACGGCATGCCCGCGTGGTCGAAGATCGCGAGGAACGGCTTGGACCGCTGCGCCAACCGCAACGCCTCCTCCAAGGGCACCGTGCCGCCGGAGGCGGTGGTGGCGACCCCGGCGGCGGCTTCGACCTCGGCCAGGCTCATGGTGATGATCGTGGAGACCGGCAGGCCACGGTGCTTGCCCAGGTTGGTCGGGCCCATTTCCGGGCGCA
Source organism: Nocardia sp. NPDC004123 (assembly GCF_053603795.1). Taxonomy (NCBI): domain Bacteria; kingdom Bacillati; phylum Actinomycetota; class Actinomycetes; order Mycobacteriales; family Nocardiaceae; genus Nocardia; species Nocardia sp. NPDC004123. The sequence continues at coordinate 219,369 of NZ_JBSGGG010000004.1, read as the reverse complement.
GGAACGCCACCAGCGCATCGTGGTTGCGTTGCGCGGGGGTGCGGGTGTCACGCTTGGCGACCGCTTCCAACGCCTCCGTGTCGAGTCCCTCGGTGCTCCAGGGGCTTTCGGGGTCGGCGGGGTTGCACATGCCGGGCCGGGCCAGGTCGGCGAAGATCGGATCCAACAGCGCCCGCGCGGTGGGGGTGAGGTCGGCGGTCATCGTGGACATGCCGTCCACACCCTGCTTGGACAGGGTGATGCCGCGGCGGCGTTGCCGGTCGAGGTCTTTGGTGAGGGCGCCGTCGGGGTCGAGGTAGCCCAGGATGCGGTCCCCGACTTTGGGCAGGTCGTCGACGGTGGATTGGGTTGCGAAGTGCGCCAGCTGGAACTCGGCGCGGTCGCGCAGGTCGGCGTCGACACTCTCGGGGATCCGGTCCATGATCTTGCCGATCATGCGTGCCGAATCCACCGACACCAAACCGATTTCCTGCATGGCAGCGGTCCAGGTCAGCCACGGCTCCAACACCCGACCCGCTTCCTGACGCACACCCAGCAACTGCGCGGCGTTGCATCGCGCGCGGGCTTCGGCGTGTCCCAGCCGCAAGGTTTGAGCGAGAAATGTCGAAGTCTGCCTCACGCCCGCCTTTTCGGGCAGGTTCCGGTTCTCGACCTCACGAATCAGTTTGTGTTCGAACGCGGCCATGCGACGGCGGTGGCTTTCCCATTCCCGCATCACGTCCAGCAGGTCGTCGTCACTGATCGGTCCCAGCGGATCCTGAATCAGCACATCGAGCGCGTCACCCACCATACCGACCGCGTCCACCGCGGTGATGTCGTCGATGATCTGCCCGCCCCAATCCATACCCCCATTCTACCGCCCGAAGATCATTCAAGGAATCCGAATTATCCAGTATCGCACCATACTTCACTATTTCCAACCCCGAGACCGGTCGGTCAAATTCAGGTCGCGGCCGATTATCTCGCGCATAATCTCGGAGGTGCCGCCATACACGCGAGTAATACGCGCATCAGCCGCCGCCCGCGCAATCGGATACTCGCGCATGTACCCATACCCACCGAACAACTGCTGACACCGATCGATACACCGGAATTCCATCTCCGAAGCCCACAGTTTGGCCTTGGCCGCATCGGCCGGCGTGAGCCGACCGGCGTTCAGCTCCAGAACGCATTTGTCGATGAACGCCTCGGCGACCGAGACCTCGGTGGCAACATCGGCGAGGGTGAACTTGGTGTTCTGAAACCCCCCGATCGGCTGCCCGAAAGCCTCACGGCCGCCGACATATTCGATGGTCGTGCGCAGCGCCACCCGCGCCCGCGCCAGACAGGCCACCGAGATCTGCATGCGCTCCTGGGCCAGGTTGCGCATCAGGTATTCGAAGCCGCGTCCCACCTCGCCCAGCACATTCTCTCTGGGCACGCGAACGTCGGTGAAGCTCAACTCGGCCGTGTCCTGCGAGTGCAGGCCGAGTTTGTCGAGGTTACGCCCCCGTTCGAAGCCCGCCATCCCGCGTTCCAGCACCATCAGGGTCACGCCCTGGTGCCGCTCGGCGGAGGTCCGCACCGCCGTGATCACCAGATCGGCATTGATCCCATTGGTAATGAACGTCTTCGTGCCGTTCACCAGGAAGTGATCGCCCATATCCACTGCGGCCGTCCGGATTCCGGCGACATCCGACCCGGCGCCCGGCTCGGTCATGCCGATGGCGGCGATCAGCGTCCCCGCCACGAATCCCGGCAGCCACCGCTGCCGCTGCTCCTCGGTGGTCAGTTCCACCAGATACGGCGTGCAGATGTCATTGTGCAGCGCAAAATTCAGCCCTACTCCCGCGCCGTCACCCTCCATGAATTCCTCGATGAGGATCTGATTGAAGCGGAAGTCCGCCACCCCCAGCCCGCCGTAGGTCTGCGGTACCGCGAATCCGAGCAGTCCCAGCTCGCCCGCCCGCGCGAAGACCGAGCGCGGCACGATCCCCGCCTCTTCCCACTCCAGATAGTGCGGCGCGACCTCCTTGCGCACGAAACCCCGTGCCAGTTCGGCGAATGCGCGATGGTCGTCCCCATAGTGCCCACGTTCCATGAACCCCATCGTCGACGACGATTCGCACGCCGGATGAGAGAATCCCGGCCACACTGAGTGGCCGGGATTCGTTCGCCGCTAGCCGTCGACGGTGAGGACCGTCCCCGCGGCGACCGTCAGGTTGCCCTCACGGACCGCGAAGCCGAGCCCAGGCTCCAGCGGGATCGCGCGGTCGAGCGTGACCGCCACCTCGACGGTCTCACCCGGCATCGCGCGGCCCTCCGGCACCGCCACCTGACCGGAGACGTCACCGGTGCGGACGAAGAACTGCGGCCGGTATCCGGTGACGATCGGCGTGCGCCGACCACCCTGCGACGCCGTCAGCAGCCGCACCCGCGCGGTGAACCCGGTGTGCACCGCGATGCTGCCGACCGCCGCGACCACCTGGCCGCGCGCCACCTGACCGCGTTGCACGCCGCGCAGCAGCAGCGCCACATTGTCGCCCGCCTCGGCCGATTCCATGATCCGGCCGAAGGTTTCGAGGCTGGTGACCACCGACTCGATCGTGCCGCCGAAGCCGAGCACCGCGACGCGGTCGCCCGCCTGGACGCGTCCGCGCTCCACCGCACCGGTCACGACGGTCCCGCGACCGGTGATGGTGAGCACGTTCTCCACCGGCATGAGGAACGGCGCGTCGAGGTAGCGCACCGGCATCGGCACGTAGTCGTCGACAGCGTCGAGCAGGCGCAGCAGCTGCACCGACCAGTGCTCGTCACCCTGCAGCGCCCGCAGCCCCGACACCGGCACCACGGGAGCGCCGTCGCCGTCGTATCCGTTGGCGGACAACAGCTCTCGCACCTCGAGCTCGATCAGCTCCAGCAGCTCGCCGTCGGCGATGTCGGCCTTGTTGAGCGCGACCACGATGTGCTCGACACCCACCTGCCGGGCCAGCAGCACGTGCTCGGCGGTCTGCGGCATGACGCCGTCGTCCGCCGACACCACCAGGATGGCCCCGTCCAGCTGGGCCGCGCCGGTGATCATGTTCTTCACGAAGTCGGCGTGCCCCGGCATGTCCACGTGCGCGTAATGCCGTGTGGCCGTCTCGTATTCGACGTGCGCGATATTGATGGTGATGCCGCGCTCGATCTCCTCCGGCGCCCGGTCGATGCGGTCGAACGGGACGAAGGCGGTGCCGCCGCGCTCGGCCAGCACCTTGGTGATGGCGGCGGTCAGTGTGGTCTTGCCGTGGTCGACATGCCCCATGGTGCCGATGTTGAGGTGCGGCTTGGTGCGGACATAGGCCTGCTTGGCCATGATCGGTTCTCCAACCGGGAGTCAAGGTTTCGAGGGGACCTCAGCAGCGAGCCGACCTTCCCCGTCTGAGGTCCCGGGACGTCCCGGAGAAGGTCAGCGTCGTGCGCCGTCGAATGCGAAGACCACCAGGGCAGCAGCCATCGCGCCCGCGACTGCGGGGAATGCGGCGATGGACTGTGCGAACATGCCGACGATCGTGCCGGGCGGATCGGCTCGGGCGCAATCGATTTTCCCGATCACCATCCGGCACACCGTCACTCAGAGATCCGACGCCCCGGTGAGCCGAGTGGGCTCGGTACGGCCGGGCCGGCTGGTCGCGGCGAGTTCCGCCACGACCAGCAGCCAGACGACGATCGCCACCACGAGCAGCACACGGCCGAGGGTCCACGCCCAGGACAGCGACAGTGCGGCGCCGGTCGAGAGCGCCGCGACCGAGGTCATACCGAGCGGGAACACCGTTGCCCACCGCCGTACGTTGTATCCGGGGCGGAAGCGAATCACCTCGGCCCCGACCAGAATCGCGTAGCAGCCGAGGCTCACGACGAGCAGCGCCAGCGTCACTGCCCCGAGCACCGTATGCGGGATTCCCGTCCACTGCTGCCAGGCGGTGAGTTTGGACGCGGCCAGGGCCGAGATCGCGAGGGCACCGGTCATGACCCACTGGTCCCCCGCGCCCTGCCAGATCTCCGCGATGTCGAAATGCGCGAATGCCACCGGATACAACAGCAATCCGAGCACGAAACACACCAGTGCCGCGGCGGCGAGCCAGTCGCCGGCACCGTCCTGCGCCAGGGTGGCCGCCAGCACCGACAGACCCTCGGTCGACACGCAGACCAGGAACACCGCGCCCGGCATCCGCCGGTTCCAGTGCCGGATCACCATGACCAGCAGCATCGGCCACACCACCGTCGCGACCACGAGCAGGGCGATGGCCACCACCTGCCAGCCGAGCAGGCACAGCCGGGTCCCCAGTACGGTCGTCGCGGCCACCGCGGTCAGGGCGGCCGGGGTGTCGGCCTCGGACACCCAGCGGTCGTGATCCCACAGCTGCCGGGAGACGAAATCGGCGGCCAGCACCAGCCAGATGATGCCCGCGAGCGCCAGCAGCAGCCGTGAGACCGTCTCGTATCCGGTGAGATGCGTTCCGACGGAAAGGATTCCGGTCGCCATGACGAAAGCCCCCATGGCCGGGGGCAGTTCGCGCCACCAGCGCACGGAGTCGGCGTCGTGCCCGGTGAGCGCGGTGAACGCCCCGGCCGTCAGGATCGCCAGCGCCGAAACCACCAGCGCCACATCGAGTCCGTGCCGGAAGGCCACGGTCGCCGTCTGCAGGACCTCGTGGACGTGCGGTGCGTACTTGATGGCCGTGGCCAGGTCGAGGCCCGGTGGGATGCGGCCGCGTTCGACCGCGTCGATGGCGATGGGTTGCAGGTCGGCGGGCAGGCCGAGCTCGGTGAGGCGGATCCGCAGATCGGCGGTGAGGAAACCGTTGACCAGCGAGCCGAGGACCGCGACGCCCACGGCCGCCCCGACCTGCCGCATGGTGTTGGTGGCCGCGGCCGCCATGCCCGAATGCTCGGCGGGTACACCGGTCAGCACCGCCGCGGTGAGCGGCACCACGGCGACGCCGAACCCGAGACCGGCGACGGCCAGGGTGGCGGCCAGCGGCGCGAACTCCACCGTGCCGTCCAGCGCGTGCCGGGTCAGCAGAATGCCCGCCGCACCCACGACACAGCCGGCGAACATCGGCGTGCGGGCGTCGGTACGGGCGACCCAGAATCCGGCGGCCACCGCTCCGAGCATGATCGCCACGGCCATCGGCGCGAACACCGCCGCGGTCCGCCCGGCCGAGTAGTGAATCATCACCTGCAGATACAGCGCGGTGAAGAAGAAGATCGAGAAGACCCCGAAGTAGACCGCGAAGGCGACGAACAGTGCGCTGCGCACCGGTGGGAGCCGCAGATAGCGAAAGTCGAAGACGGGGTTGCGAACCCGGTTCTCGACGGCGACGAACGCGAGGAACGCGAGCCCGCCCAGCACGAACAGCGCGACCACCGGGCGTGCGCCGTATCCGCGGTGCTCGCCACTGATCGCGGCATAGATCACCGCACCGAGGAAGATCGCGCCGAGCAGCGAGCCGAGCCAATCCAGCTGCCCCGGTTGCGGATCCGCGCTCTCGGGCACATAGCGCAGCGCGGCGGCCAGCACCACCACGCCGAGGATCAGATTGAACCAGAAGATCGATCGCCAGCCGTACGCCCCGACCAGTACGCCGCCGAGCACCGGCCCGGCGGCCAGGGCGAGACCGGACACCGCCGCCCACACCCCGAGCGCCTTGGCGCGGGCGCGGGGATCGGGGAAGACCTGCCGCAGCACCGACAGGGTGCCCGGCTCGGACGCGGCCGCGCCCAGTCCCATCACCGCGCGACCGGCGATGAGCATCGGCACGCTCGCCGCCAGCGCCGAAATCACCGATCCCGCACAGAAGATCGCCAACCCGGCGACCATGACCCGCTTGCGTCCCCACCGGTCGCCGAGGGATCCGGCCGCCAGCATGAGGCTCGCGAAGACCAGGGTGTACGCATTGACCACCCACTGCAGCAGCACGACATCGGTGCTGAGCTCCGACCGGATGTCGGCCAGCGCGACGGAGACCACGGTGGTGTCGAGGAAGGTCACGAACAGGACCGCGGTGACGGTGGCCAGCGCGATTCCGGGCCGCGCCGCGCCGCGCGACGTGTCACCGATTGCCACGTCCACAGGTTACGTGGCAGGCAGGACCGGCTGTCCGGTTTCGATCGGCGTGGCGGCCGGCCGGGCCGGCGCTAGCTCGACAGCACCGCGAGCATGCCCGGCTTCAGCACGTCGTTCAGGTCCGGCCACGGGACGGTGACGTCGACGACGCCGGCCGCCTCGGGCCCGATCTGCCCCTGTGGGAAGTACACGTGCAGTCCGACCTGGGTGGCGGTCCAGACCTGGAAGGTGGGGGCGGCGGCTGTGACGTCGTCGAACCGGACGACATCGGCGACCCGGGTGCGGGTCAGCTGCGTCTTCGTCTGCGCCGCCAGCACATTCAACCCCTGCTGCTCGTTGGTGAACAGGCTCGCGAGCGTGATCTCCTGCGCGGTATCGATATTCGTGACATGCGAGAACAGCCGGTCCTCCGGGTGCGCGCCGTGGAAGTCGACGCGCAGGTACAGCACCCCGCTGAGCACGTGCGTCCCGATGCGCTCGACCGTGCTCGACTTGTTCGGGTCGGTGATCACCGCGGGATCCTGGTGCTGGTCGACGTAGGTCCACAGCCCCTGCACCATGGCATCGTCGAATTCCCGTCCGGCGGGCCAGTTCACGCCCGTGCCCTCGACCCGTACCTGCGGCACGTCGATGTCGAAGCCGACACTGCCCTTGCCGCTGCTGGTCAGGTGCTCGGTGGTGGCGACGAAGCGACCGTGCCCGCGTTGCTGGTCGGCGGCGGGTTCCACGGTCGAGGCCGGCGTGCCGACGCCGCCCGGACCGGTGGACGCGTGCTGCGCCTGGCAGGCGGCCAGCCCCAGGGCCAGGGCGCACATGGCGATGACGGCGGCGGACTTCAGCCCCATGGGGTGCCTCCAGACGATCGGGGGCGGCCGTCTCGGTGCGGCGCCCGCGATCAGGGTCGGACTCGCCGCTTGGAAGCGGCCAATGACGCACCAATGGCCGCTGCGGCGCGCAGGATGGGTGACGGTCCGGACCACGGACCCATTCCCCGAGGGAAGGCGTGAATCGGTGCAGGATAGTCGGCGAATCGTCGCTGTCTCGACCCCTCTAGACTCCCGGACGGGGAGGTCGGTTTGCTGAGATTTGCCGTACTGGGCGAGGTCCGCGCATGGCGTGGGGACACGCCCTTGGATCTGGGTCCGCCACAGCGGCGCGCTGTGCTGGCGGCACTGCTCCTGCGCGAGGGCAAGGCGGTCACCGCCGCCGAGCTCGTCGAGGGGATCTGGGGCGAGGACCCGGTCCTGCGCGCCGTGCCCGCGCTGCGTACCCACGTGGCCAAACTGCGGCGCGAACTGGAACCCGACCGCGTCAACCGCGGACCCTCCACCCTGCTGATCTCCATCGGCGACGGCTACGCCCTGCGACTCCCGCCCGGGCGCACCGATATTCACGACGTCGAGGACGAGGTCGCCGCGGCCGAGCGGCTGCGCTACGAGGATCCGGGCAACGCCCGCGACACCCTGGAGTCGGCGCTGGCCCGCTGGCAGGGCGCCGCGCTGGGCGGACTGCCGGGGCCCTACGCCGAGCGGCAGCGGGCCCGGCTCGAACAGTGGCGGCTCTCCATCCTCGAGGACCGCCTCGCCCTCGATATCGAAACCGGCCGCAGCGCCGAGGCGGTCGCCGAACTCGGGCCGCTCATCGAGGAGCATCCGTTGCGGGAACGCTTCCGCGCACTGCTCATGACCGGGCTGTACCACTCCGGCCGCCAGGCCGAGGCACTCGAGGAATACGGGCGCGCCCGCCGCGCCCTGGTCGACGGCGTCGGCGTGGAGCCCGGACCGGAACTCAGCGACGTGCACGCGCGGATCCTGCGCGCCGAGCTGCCGCCCGTGCCGCGGGCCGCCCGCGCGGTGGTCACCCCGGCCCAATTGCCGCCCGACATCGCCGATTTCACCGGCCGGTCCCGGGTCGCGGAGGAGATCGCGGCCCAGCTCACCGGCGACAGACCGGCGGTGGCCATCTCGGCGGTCGGCGGCATGGGCGGAGTCGGCAAGACCACCCTCGCCCTGCACATCGCCCATCAGGTGCGCGACCGGTTCCCCGACGGGCAGCTGTATGTGAACCTGCGCGGCGTCGACCCCGAACCGATCCCGCCCGGGGACGCGCTGGGCGGATTCCTGCGCGGCCTCGGGGTGGCCGAGGGCGATATCCCGCCCGCCGTGGACGATCGCGCCGCACACCTGCGAACACTGTTGAGCGACAAGCGGATTCTGGTGGTGCTCGACAATGCCCGCGACAGCGCCCAGGTGGCGCAGCTGCTGCCCGGTACGCCGGGTACCGCGGTGCTGATCACCAGCCGCTCCGCGCTCACCGAACTGCCCGCGGTGCGGCGTACCCGCCTCGACGTGCTGGAGCGCAAGGAGGCCATGACGCTGCTGACCCGCATCCTGGGCGCCGAACGCGTTGCGGCCGAACGGGATGCGGCCTACGCGGTGATCGAGCAGTGCGCCTGCCTGCCGCTGGCGGTGCGCATCGTCGGCGCGCGGCTGGCGGTACGGCCGCAGTGGACCATCGCCTCGCTGGCCGAGCGGCTGGCCGACGAGAGCCAGCGCCTCGAGGTACTGCAGACCGGCGACCTGACCCTGGAGGCGGCTTTCCGCCTCGGCTACGGGCAGCTGAACACCGAGCAGGCCAGGACGTTTCGCATGCTGGCCCGCGCCGATGTGCCGGACTTCCCGGTCGACGGGGCCGCGGCACTGCTGGGCGTGCCGGTGGCGCGGGCCGAGCTGGTGTGCGAATCGCTGGTCGATCTGAGCCTGCTGGAGACGCCCGCGCCCGGCCGCTACCGCTTCCACGACCTGCTGCGGCTGTTCGCGGCCCGGCTGGCCGGGACCGCCGCGAACCGCGATCTCGGCGAACGGGAATCGGAGATCGTGGTCCGGCTGCTGGACTACTACCTGGCCAGCACCAAGAACCTGCTCGGCGCACTCGATTACAGCAACACCACGCTGCTGCTGGTGCCCACCACCGTGCCGGGCCACACCTTCGCCGGCGGGGCGGAAGGCCAGTCCTGGAACGATGTCGAACGGCCGGTGATCATCGCACTGCACCGCCAGGCGGCCCGGCTCGGCGGGCGGGCGGTGGCGCTGGCGGCCGATCTGGCCTGGGTGATGTCGGAGCTCATGGACACCGGCAGCCGCGCCCGCGAGCTCGCCGACGGCCTGAAGGCCCTGCTGGACACCGCGATCCGCGACGGCGACCATGCCAGCGCGCGACGGCTACGGGTGGCGCTGGGCGCCATGATGCAGATCGGGCTGGGCGAGGTGGAGGCGAGTCTGGAGTTCCTGCAACCCATTTCGCAGCCCGCCGACGATGCCGAACGGCGCTTGCAGGTGCTGGCCGAGATCCTGCTCGGGGTGGCGGATCGGCGCACCGGCAATACCAAGGACTCGCATCGGCACTACGCCAATGCCATCGCCTGGACCCGCGCACTCGACGATCGGTCGCTGGAGGCGTGGATCCTGGCCCTGGCCACCCGCACACTGTGCGAATCCGGCCAGTACGCGGAGGCGGTCGCGGTGGCCGAGCGGGCCATCGCGCTGGCCCAGGAGTCGTCGAACGCGGTCGCACTGGGCTGGGCCACCCACGAATTGGCCGCCACCCGTTCGATGCTCGGCGAGCACGCGCTCGCGCTGGCACTGGCCGAGGACGCGGTGCGCATGACCCATCGCAATGGCGTGCGCCTGTGGGAGGGCTGGGCGCGCACCCGGCTGGCCCAGATCCACCTGCGCGCCGGGAACGACGCCGCCGCGGAAAGCGAGGCCACCCAGGCCCTGCGACTGCTGAGCAAGGCGGCCGATCCCCTCGACCGGGCGCGGGCGCTGTCCCTGCGCGCGACCGCCCGCACGGCGCGCGGCGATCACGAGGCCGCCGCCCGCGAGCACGCCGACGCGGCCGAGATCTTCCGCCGCGCCGGGCTGCCCGCACCGACACTGGCGACGCTGTTCGCACCGGGACCGGCCACCGGATAGAGAATGTTTATTCGCTTTTTATCGGCCCGTGGGAGCGTGCAGGCACGCGGGTTCCCCGGGTCTGCAACACCCGGGGTACTCGCGCGCGATGAGGTCATGCCCGCGTGCGCACGAGGGGTGCGCATCCGGCTCATGCAGATCGGATAGCCGCCGCCGGCACCGGCCGGCGGCGCCTCCGGCCCCTTCCCCGAAGCTCTCAGGACAGATCCGCGTCCAGGCGCGCACCCAGTGTGCGCAGGTGCGCGGTGGCGCCACCCGCCTCGAACTCGGCGCGTTTGGCCGCGGTGAAGTAGCGCTGCATCGGATAGTCCAGGTAGATCCCGGTGCCGGCGTGGATGTGGATGGCGGCGTGGGCGACGCGGTGACCGGCCTCGGCCGCCCAGAATTTCGCCACGTCGACCTCGGATTCCGCTGGGAGCCCATGGGATTCGCGCCACGCGGCCTGCCAGAGCGTCAGGCGAACGGCTTCGACATCGATATAGGCGTCGGCCAGGCGCTGGCGCACCGCCTGGAACGAGCCGATGGGTTTGTCGAATTGCTTTCTGGTGCGGGCATATTCGCAGGTCATTTCCAGAGCGCGTTCGAGGATGCCGAGTTGCAGCGCACAGGCGGCCACCGCCGCGCGACGCCGGGCCCAGGCGGCGGCCTCGGGCGCGGCGATCACATCCCGATCCGGGACCTGCGCATCACGCAGTTCCAGCACCGCCGCGTCCGTTCCGTTCACCACGTGCTGCCCGGTCACGGTGACGCCGTCGGCGCCCCGATCCAGCAGGAGCAGCATCGAATTCGCGCCGCAACGGGCTTCGACGAGGAATCCGTCCGCGAAGGCCGCGTCCGCGACGACCGACTGCGAACCACGGATGCGCCAGCCGTTCCCGCCGCGCTCGGCCTCGAACGCGACGAAGTCACGCGCGAGCGCCGGCGCCAAGGTGGTCTCGCCGCGCAGCAGCGGCCGCACCCAGCGCTGCACCTGCGCGTCGTCACCGAACTCGGCCAGTGTCGCCGCGACCACTGCGATACTCGTGGAATACGGTGCGGGAGCGACGGTCCGGCCGATCTCGGTCAGTACGCCACACTGTTCCAGCAGCCCGTAGCCGCCGCCGTTCGCACGCTCGGGCAGCCCCGCGTCCAGCAGGCCCGCGCCCGCCATGGCCCGCCACAGGTCCGGATCGAACCCGGTATCGCCGGGCCGGGGATGGCGGCCGGCCCAGTCGGCGAGCAGCTCACGAGCCAATTCCGACAGTTCCCGCTGCGCGTCGGTGTATTCGAAATCCATAGTGCTACTCCTCTTCTCAGCGGGTGACGGGCAGGCCGAGGGCGTTCTTGGCGATGATGTCGCGCTGCACCTCGTTGACGCCGCCGCCGAAGGTCAGGATGAGCGCGGACCGGTGGCAGCGTTCGATGCGCCCGCGCAGCAGCGCGCCCGGGGAATCGGCGCGGATCACCGCCTCGGCGCCGAGCACCTCCATGAGCAGCCGATATCCCTCGATGGCGAACTCGGTCCCGAAAACCTTGGTAGCGGAGGCATCCGCCGGGCCGAGCGCACCGCGGTCGGCCGCCCACGCGGTCCGCCAGTTGCGCAGCTTCAGATACTCGGCGTGCGCGTGCACGCGGGCCAGGTGCAGCCGCACCCATTCGGCGTCCATGACGCGGGAACCGTCGGGGAGGACGGTGGCGCGCGCCCACTGGGTCACCTGCCGCAACGATTCCTGCAGCGGCGCGGCGGAGGCCAACGCCACGCGTTCGTGATTGAGCTGATTGGTGATCAGCGCCCACCCCTGGTTCTCCCCGCTCACCAGATTGGCGGCGGGCACCCGGACCTCGGAATAGTAGGTGGCACTGGTGCCGACCCCGGCCATAGTGTGCACCTTGGTCCACGAAAACCCCTGGGCCGCCGTGGGAACGATGAAGATCGACAGCCCAGCGTGCTTGCCGGCGCTCGGGTCGGTGCGCGCGGCCAGCCACACGTAGTCGGCGTACTCGATGAGGCTGGTCCACATCTTCTCGCCGGTGATGACGTACTCGTCCCCGTCGCGCACGGCGCGGGTGCGCAGCGAAGCCACATCCGTCCCGGCACCCGGCTCGGAATAGCCGATGGAGAAGTGCACATCGCCGCGCGCGATCCTCGGCAGGAAGAACGCCCGCTGCTCCGCGGTGCCGTAGCGCATGATGGTCGGCCCGACCGTGTTCACGGTGAGATAGGGCACCGGCACGCCCGCGGCGGCGGCCTCGTCCAGGAAGATCAGCTGATCGAGCATCGGACGGCCCTGTCCGCCATGCTCTTCCGGCCAGCCCAGGGCGAGCCAGCCGTCGGCGCCCAGCCGGCGCACCACGTCCTTGTAGACGGTCCCGTCGCCGTGCTCGCCGCCCGAACCCGGGCGCAGCGCCGCCCGCGCCTCGGGGGTGACGAGGTCGGCGAAATACTCGCGCAGCCGTTTACGTAGCCGGTTCTGTTCATCGCTGAAACTGATGTGCATAGGCTGAAGGTAGGAAGCCGCGAGGCCGGATCCGCCCGGCTGGCAGGAAGCTGCCAGATCCACCGGGCGCGACCGGTGCCGGTGTCACGATCGGGGAAGTGATGCAGCGACAGCAGACCGGCGCCCTGGCCACCGGCATCGTCCGGTTCAGCCAGGAGGGGCACTGGGATCAGGACGTCCACCACCTGCTCCGCCATGCCCGGCGGGAGGCGGTGGTGGCGGTCTCCAATCCCACCCACTCCAGTGATCACCTGAGGCTCGGGCAGGTGGTCGTGGACGACCTGCTGGCCGCGGGCAAGCAGGTGCGGCTGCTCTACTCCCCGGACTATCTGGAACTGCGCGACCGCCGGCCCCTGCTGCGGCATTCCTCGCAGGGCGCACAGATCCGGGTCACCGACAACGACTTTCACAATGTGCTGATCATCGACCGCACGGTGGCGGTGCTGTGGAGCGGCGCGGGAGCCGACCACCCCTACGCCTACCTGGTCCGCGAACCCGCCCTGCTGCGCGCGCTGCATCAGTTCGCCCTGCTGAGCTGGCAGTCCGGCCACGGCCTGGCCGGGCACCTCGACACCGTGAGAGTCGAGATCACCCCCACCGCCCGCGCCGTGCTCAATACCCTCAACCTCGGACTGATCGACGAAGCCGCCGCCCGCCGGCTGGGCATGTCGCTGCGCAGCTACCGCCGCCACATCGCCGACCTCATGATCCGGCTCGAGGTGCGCAGCCGCTTCCAGATCGGGGTCCGCGCAGCGCAACTCGGCCTCCTCGACGACACCCCGCACCCTGTCGCATCCCCCTGACGCTCCCGGTACCCCTGCCGATAGCACCGGAGGGCGGCGAGCCTCTCGCGGTGGTTGCGGGCCCGCGCCGAGTACCTGGCCGGGGCGGCGAAGAGTGTTGCCGGACAGCGGTTTCGGCGTCGATATTGGCTGAATGAACGTGGTGGCCGCGCTCCGGCTCAACATGACCAATGTCAACGACCCGGCGGCCGGGCATCGCGAGCGGTACCGGGCCGCGCTGGAGATGGCGGAGTACGCCGATCGGATCGGGTTCACGGTCGTCAATTGCGAAGAGCACCACGGGTCGGGGACCGGGTGGCTGCCCGCGCCGCTGCTGCTGGCCGCCGCGGTGGCGGCGCGGACCGAGCGGATGCGGATCAGCATCGGCGCGCTGCTGGTGCCGCTGTACGAGCCGGTGCGGCTGGCCGAGGACCTGGCGGTGCTGGACAATCTGTGCGCCGGTCGGCTGACCGTGGTCGCCGGAATCGGTTACCGGCCCGAGGAATACGCCGCGCTGGGCCGGGATTTCACGCGCCGGGGCAAGCTCATGGACGAGGCCCTGGAGATCATGATCGCGGCCTGGCGGGACGAACCCATCCAGATCCATGGGCAACCTTTCGACGTCACGCCCAAGCCCTGCAGCACGCCGCATCCGCAACTGCTCATCGCCGGGATGAGCGCGGCGGCCGCGCGCCGGGCGGCGCGGTTCGGGCTGCCGTTGTCGCTGCCGATGGCCATGCCGGAGGTGGAGGAGCTCTACTACCGGGAGCTGGCGCGTTGCGGCACAACTGGTTTCGTTCACAAGCCCGAACCCGGGAGCAGACTCACCCTGCTGCACACCGATCCGGATGCGGCCTGGCACAGCTACGGCCCGCACATTCTGACCGAGATCCGCGAGTACGCGTCGTGGCGACGGGACGGAGTGCCGCGCCCGCACGAGACGGTGCCGGATTCGGTGGATGCGCTACGGGCGCACGGCTACCTGGAGATCCTCACCCCCGGCGAGCTGCGGGACCAGATCGCGGGCGGCCGTACCGAAATCCTGATCAACCCCCTGATCGGCGGGCTGCCGATCGAGGAGGGCTGGGCCGCCCTGCGCCTGCTCGGCGACGAGGTGCTCTCGCGCATCGAGCTCGCTCCCGCCGTCGGCTAGCCCACCGCCATCGCCCGATCACCCTGGCCCACACCATTTTTCGCTTCCGAAGTACCCGATCGCTAGGACAAGCATGACCGATCTGCGCCCCGGCCGGCTCACGGCCGCCGCCAAGAAATTCCTGACCTGGGACCCGAACCCGGCCGTCTTCGGTGTCACCATTCCCTGCCCGGTGCCGGTGGCGATGGGGCTGGAAGAAGCTCAGCGACTGGTCAATACCCTGATCGACACGCACGAGGCCCTGCGCAGTCGCTACAGCTACGGCGAGGGCGCGGCCTGCGAGATCGAACCCGAATCCGGTGGCGTCATCGACCCGGCCCGCGTCGACGTGCGGACCATCGATATCGAGAGCCTCGACCCCGGCGCGCTCATGGAGCTGATCGACGCGGAATCCGCCCGGGCCAACCTGCGGCTGGATCCGCCCGCCGGGAAGGTCGTCACCGCGGTACTGCTCACCCGCTCCTACGACGTGAACATTCTGCTGTTCACCGCCCACCACGTCGCCATCGACGGCGTCGCCATGTGGGTGCTGTGGGACGACATCGCCACCTACGTCCGGCAATGGGAAGCGGGAGAGGCGATCTCGCTGCCGCCCGAGACCACCACCGGCTCGGAGTGGGCGGAGTTCCTCGACGGCCACGCACCCACCCGGGTGGGTGAACGGGACTACTGGCTGGCGGCCTCCGACAGCGAACCCAATCAGCAGATCCGTTCGGCCACACCGAAATCGGCGCACTTCGACGGCGTCATCGACGGCGCGCTGGCCCAGCGGCTGCTGGTGGAGCTGCCCGCCGCCTACGACGCCAGCTACACCCGGATCCTGCTCGTGGCACTGGGACTGGCGATCGAGGACGCCACCGGCGTGGCCCGGCCCATCCAGGTGCAGAAACACGGCCGCTACAGCCGCCTGCGGCCGGGCACCGACCTGTCGCGCACGGTCGCCTGGATCTCCGACGACTACCCCTGGCTGCTGCGGCCGGTATCGGGCAGCCTCGAGACGCGCCTGCGCGACGCCATCGCCACCTATCCGCCGCACCCGGAGGACTTCACCCTGCTGTGCTGGCATCACCCCGAAAGCTGGCCGCACTTCCTGACCTTCAACTTCCCCAAGTTCTACTTCAACTTCCTCGGCGATGTGGGCGTGTGGATTCCGGACGCCCAGTCGCGCGAACAGTCCCGGCTGACCATGTTCGATCTGAGCATGTTCCTCGGCACCAGCAAGCCCGAAGGCGTTGAGCAGGTGCACTATTCGGTGCACTCGCCCGACGGCGGGCTGGGCGCCGAGCGGATGCGGGCCATCGTTACCCGGTGGCTGTCGATCCTCGAGACCGTGGAGGTGCGATGAGCAGGATCATCCTGGTCGGCATCGGCAGCCGCGGTGACATCGCCCCGCTGACGGGACTGGGCGTGGGCCTGCGCGACGCCGGGCACGAGGTCGTGGTGGCCTCGCACTGGATGTTCGCCGAGCAGATCACCGGGTGCGGGCTCGAATTCCGGCAGATGCCGCTCGATATCGACATCGACATGACCGACACCGATATCAATCGGCTGGCGGCAGGCTGGAAGTTCTCCTCCCCCAGCGGCGTTCGCAGCATGGGGCTCGGCATGATCGAGACGCTGCTCGACGAACCCGCCGACGCGCTGCTGCTGCCGCCGCCCACCGAGTACGCGGGCCTGCCGCTGGCCGAGGCCAAGGGCATCCCCGCGATCGGCCTGCGTTTCCAGCCGCTGTCCGCGACCGCCGCCCACGCCCCGGCGGCCCTGGGCGCCTACGACTTCGGCGCCCGCGGCAACCGGCTGGCCGGCGACTTCGGGGCCTGGTTCAACGACCGCTTCTACGCCGGCACCATCGCCGGGTTCCGCCGCGCACTCGGACTGCCGTCGATCTCGGCCTTCGACCTGCGCCGCGGCCGGACCGCGGCCGAATGGCCCATCCTGAACGGCTTTTCGCCCAGCGTCGTGCCGCGCCCGGGCGATTGGCGGCCCGGCCTGGAGGTCACCGGGTACTGGTGGCCGCCGCGCCCCGACGACTGGCAGCCGCCCGCCGACCTGGTCGAATTCCTCGACGCCGGACCGGCTCCGGTCTTCCTCGGCTTCGGCAGCATGGTCGACAGCGCCGCGGGCAGCGCCCGGATGTCGACGATCATCGGCGCCGCGCTGCCGCGGGCGGGCGTGCGCGCCATCGTGCAGACCGGCTGGCTGCAACTCGATGTCGCCGGCGACGATGTGCTGACCATCGGTGAGGTGCCGCACGATTGGCTGTTCCCGCACATGTCGGCGCTGGTCCACCACTGCGGCGCCGGAACCACGGCCGCGGGCCTGCGCGCGGGCGTGCCGGCCATCGGCGCGCCGGTATACGCCGACCAGCCGTTCTGGGCGCAACGCCTGATCGATGTCGGCGTCAGCCCGGCCACCATCCCCTACTCGAAGCTGTCCGAGGACCGGCTCACCGCCGCGCTGAAGCAGGCCATCACCGATACCGCCCTGCGCGACAATGCCACTCGGCTCGCCGCCCGGATCGCCGCCGAGGACGGCGTCGGCCTCGCCGTGAAGGCCATCGAGGCCCACCTGGCCGCACACGCGAAGGGCTGATCCACCACCCACCCGTGCCCGAGGGCGGTCCGCCCCGCCCGGGCCCGCCCACGCCGGATTCCACGCCCCGACTGTGGTTAGATAGCGCGCAGTTTCGCCTGGTGTTTGCTATGCATCGATCCTATTAGCGCTGATCAGCGGTGGAGGCGGGCCATTTGAGCGTGCTGCGCGGGCACAAGACACTGATGTCGAACCTGGCGCTGATCCTGCTACTCGCAGTCGGGGCGGCGTATCTGGCGATCCATGTGGCGCGGGTGCGCGCACCGGGCAGCACCTACACCGTCACCGTTCAACTGGATCGCTCCGGCGGTTTGCAGGCGGGTAACGACGTCACCTGGCGCGGGTACCGGGTGGGATCGGTCAAGGCGATCGAGATCAGCAACGGCGGCGCCATGGTGTCGGCGGTCGCGGAAATCGACAAGCGGTACCGGATTCCGGCCGATACGCAGATCGCGGTCTCGGCGCTGTCGGCGGCGGGCGAGCAGTACATCGACTTCCGGCCCAACACCGACAATCCGCCCTACCTGCACGATGGGCAGGTGGTGCGGTTCAACCCCGGCAAGATCACCACGCCGACGCCCGTCTCCCAGACGCTGACGAACACCAGCGAGCTCATCGCGCAGATCGATCCCGACAAGCTCGCGGTGATCCTCGATAATCTGGACACCGCGCTCAGCGGCGGGCCCGATCAGCTGCGCGGCCTCATCGACGGATTGAGCATCGCCACCACGGGTTTGGACAACCGGCTGCCGCAGACGGTCAGCCTCATCGAGAATCTGCGCGTCATCGCGGGCACCACCTCGCACGCGCAGCCCGATCTCGGCACGCTGACCCGCAATGCGTCGGTCGTGGTCGACCAGGCCCGCGCCGCTGACGCCGAATTACGGCAACTCCTCGACCGCGCACCCGGACAGCTGGGCATCGCCGATGCGGTACTGGACCGGAACATGGATCCGATCCACAGCCTGGCCACCACCATGTCCGCCATCGTGCGGGCCGCGCTGCTGCGGCTGCCCGCGCTGCGCGCCCTGTTCCCGGCGCTGGTGGTCGGCTCCTCCGCCATGGGCGTGCCCGCCCACGACGGCGAGTTCTACACCATCGTGGACGCCTGGCTGCGGCCGTGGTGCAACTATCCGACCCGGACCGTGCCCCCGTCCATCGCCACGGTGCCCGTCTTCAGCAGCTGGAACTACTGCGACAATCCGCCCGACGACCAGCAGATTCGCGGATCCGCCAACGCGCCGCGCCCGGATGTCGCCAACAATGGCGCGCACCGGCCGACCGGAGTCGACCCGAATCAGCGCACGCTGCCACCCGTTCGGTGAATTCGGGCGTGTCGGCGCGCCTGTCGCGGTTTATCCCGCGAATCTCGATTTCCACCAGTCAGAATGATCACCGGTACCCAGTGGTCCCATGCTTGTGCCAACGAACAATGTCCCTTTGCCCTGAGAGCGGCATCGAACAGGGCGGCGGGCCAAGGTTAGGAGAGGGTCGAAACTCGATGATGAGCAGAAGTTCCCTCGGCTTGGCGGCGCGATCGGCGGTCATCGCCGGTGTGGCGGTCGCAGGATTCGCGGCGACGCCCGCGCAAGCCGAACCATTGTGGCCCGGTGGTCCGGACGTTCCCGGTGTTCCGGCGATCGTCCCCGGCATCGCACCCAGCGATGTCAACGCGCCGTGCCAGACGGCGGGTACTCGCGCCTGCCTCAAGCTCGGCAGCAACGAAGCGTGGCTGATGGACAACGGCAAGGTCATCTTCGGCCCCACGCCCATCTCGCACGGCATGCCCGGATTCGAGACGCCGCCGGGCGTGTTCCACGTGTCGTTCAAGAAGCCGTTCCACTGGAGCACCATGCACAACGCTCCGATGGAATATGCGGTGTTCTTCAACGGGGACATCGCCTTCCACATCGGACCGGTGGACAAGAAGTCGCACGGCTGCATCCGCATGACGCCGGACGGGGCGCGCGAGTTCTTCAACTACCTGAACCCGGGTGACACCGTCGAGGTCGTGCCGTAACGACGACGGGAATGCGTGGGCGAGCCCCCTCCGGCACCTGTCCGGAGGGGGCTCGCTCATGTCCGGAACGCGCCGGACATTCGGGCGGCTACGCCGGGCAGTTGTGGTACGAGGTCACCAGCCAGCGGCCGTCGCGCTGGATCAGGGCCCAGGTGGCCACGATCCAGCCGTCGGCCGGCGGCTCGGTCTCCCCGGCGGGCACCACCGCGCTGCGGCTGACCACGATGGCGGTGCCGGGGGCCGGGAAGCGGACCGACTGCGGTTCGTCGACGGTGTGCGAATCCCGCAGCGGGCCCGCGAAACCCGCGGCCATGGAGGTCCTGACCGCCTCGCGGCCCACGTTCACCACGCCCCGCACGACGGTGGTGGCGTCGGGGTCGTAGTCGGCGACGAAGGCGTCGGCGTCATTGGCGGCCCAGGCGCGGTAGAGGTTGGTCAGGACGTCGAGGACGGCCTCGCGGTCGGTCTGTACGGCGGTATCGGTCATGGTTTCCTCCTCGGATCGCGGCCGCGGTGAGCGGCTCACGAGTACCTACCGGCGGGCCGTGCCCGATTCATCGCCGCGGGTGTACAAAGTTCGGCAGGGCCCGGATTCGAGGAGCAGGGCCCGGATTCGAGGAGCAAGAGCATGGCGAACGTGGACTTCGAGGCGGACACCGGCCGCTACCGACGGGAATTGCTCGCGCATTGCTATCGCATGCTCGGATCGGTGCAGGACGCCGAGGATCTGGTGCAGGAGACCTACCTGCGGGCCTGGCGGGCACGCGACAGCTACGACGAGAAGCGGGCCGGGATGCGGACCTGGCTGTACCGGATCGCGACCAATGCCTGTCTGACCGCGCTCGAACAGCGCGGCCGTCGGCCCATGCCTTCCGGACTCGGCCACGAACCCGGTGACGATCCGCGCGAGGCACTGGTGCACGGCGGGGAAATCCCTTGGCTGCAACCGATTCCGGACGCGCTGCTCGGCGATCCGTCGGAAGCCGCGGTGGCCCAGGGCAGTCTGCGGCTGGCACTGGTCGCGGCCATGCAGCAACTGCCCGCCCGGCAGCGGGCGGTGCTGGTGCTGCGCGAGGTGCTCGACTGGCCGGCCGCCGAGGTGGCGCGGGCGCTGGACATGACCCCGGCAGCGGTGAACAGCGCGCTGCAGCGGGCCCGGAAGACGCTGAGCCAGAGCGGTATTCGCGAGGACGAGGTGTCCGAGAGCGCCGAGCAGCGGGCCGTCGTCGACAGCTATGTCGCCGCGTTCCGCAATGCCGATCTGGCGGCGCTGGAGAAGCTGCTGTCCGACGACGTGATCATGGAAATGCCGCCCATGCTCAATTGGTACGTCGGGCGCGCGGACTACATCGGGTTCATGGCGCGTGTCTTCGACATCAACGGCAGCGATTGGCGCCTGGTGCCGATCGGGGCCAATGGCCAGCCGGCACTGGCGGCCTACGTCCGCGACGGCGACGGGTACGCCCTGCACACCCTGCAGGTCTTCACGATTCGTGACGGCCTGGTCACCAACCTGATCGCCTACCAGGTCGAGGAGATCTTCCGGCTCTTCGACCTGCCGGCCCGATTGCCCTGAGTCTCAGACGTTGTCACCGGAGGACGCCAGCAGGCCGTGGTCGTGCGCGAAGGCCGCGGCCTCGGTCCGGCTGGCCACGCCGAGCTTGGTGAGAATCCTGGAGACGTGTACACCGGCGGTGTTGGCGCTGATGAACAGCTCGGCCGCCAGGCCGCGATTGCTCATGCCCTTGGCGACCAGCCGCAGCACCTCCAGCTCGCGCGGAGTCAGGCCGTGCCGGCCGGACACGGTGCCGCCGTGCGGTTTCGGCGCTTCCGTCGTTCGCCCGGCGGTGAGGCGGGCCCGGTCGGCCAGCCGTGCGGCCGCCTCCTGCAACGGCAGTGCACCCAGCCGGGCCGCGATCTCGGCGGCCTCCCGCACGGCCGGGTCCGCGGCTGCTCGATTCCCTTCGGCCGCATACGATTCCGCCGCGTCCAGCAGCGCGGCGGCGATCTCGTGCGGCCGCTCGACGGCGCGCCAGGCGGCGACCGCCTCCGACCAGCGCGCCGCCGAACCGGCCAGCCGCGCGGTGAAGACGGCGCGATAGGCGGCATCGACCGGCGACACCGCGGGCAGTGTGTCGCCCAGCGCGAGCAGTTCCGCGGGCGCTCCGGCGGTTCGGGCGGCCAGCGCCACCAGCGGCCACGCGTCGTGCGGATGCGCGAACAGGGTTGCGGTACCGTCCCCTTGGGCGAGCACGCCGGCCAGTACCGCCGCCGCCCCGGTCTCGTCGCCCGCCGCCGAGTCCACGGCGCAGGTCAATGCGACGAGTTCGAGCCGATACTGCGCGGCCCACCGGCTGTCACCCAGCAACCGCCCGGCCTCGGCCGCCGCTTCCCGCGCCGCGCCGATGTTCCCTTCGGCCAGGGAGATTCGCGCGAGACACAGGGTCAGCGCCGCCCGGCTGAGCGGCGGCAACTGGTCGAACTGCGTCTCGTCGACCACGGCCCGGGCCTCGTCCCAGCGGCCGAGCGCGGCGAGCGCCTGCGCCCATTTGACGAACAGGATCGGTGCGGACTCGGAGAACCGGAACGACTCGTGCGCGGCCCGCAGTCCCTGCCGGACAGCGGCGATGGCGGCGTCGTACCGCCCGGCCGCGACCAGCACCGCCGATTCCCAGGTGGCGACATCCACCACGATCCGCGCGTCCCCGGCCGCGGCGGCCGCGCGATGAGCTTCGGCGAAATGATCCAGCGCCCAGTCGGTTTCGTTCGCGGCCGCCGATTCCGGCCCGGATGAACCATCCCCCGCCACCTCCGCCGCGGCGGCCCCCGCCAGCCCGAGATGGGCGTGCGCCCGCGCCACGAGGGCGTCCGCCTCCAGTCGCTGGGCGATAACCAGCGCCGCACGGGCGTCCGACGCCGACCCGGCGGCGTCGCCTCGGAAGATCCGCGCGGAGGCCGATTGCACCAGCGCCTCCGCCCGCTCGGCACCGGCACCCGCCACCGACAACAGCTGCAGTGCCCGCACCAGATCCGTTCCCGGTCCGGCTCCGGTGGTCCCCCGCAGGTAAGCCCGCCGCCGATACATCCGCGCCACCCGCTCGACCTCGCACCGGTCGGCGTCCGCCTCGGCGGCGCGCTCGCCGTCGTCCCGGCCGGCCGAGCGGCGGCCCGACCTCGGCTCGGTGCTTCCGGTAGCGGACTCGGCCGGGGCGATATCGCCGGTGGGGTCGAGCAGGGCCAGCGCCGCGTCGGCGGCGGCGATGCCGCGCTCGGTCGCGCCGCAGGCCACCGCGACATCGACGATCTGTTCCAGGACAGCCAGTTTCGTGGTGGGCAGGATCCGCTCGGCATCGGGCACCCGATCCCAGAGAACGAGGATCTGTTCGAGGAGCCGGAGGCGTTCCGGGTGGGTGGCGGGGACGGCGGTGGCGG
This sequence comes from Nocardia sp. NPDC004123, assembly GCF_053603795.1. NCBI lineage: Bacteria > Bacillati > Actinomycetota > Actinomycetes > Mycobacteriales > Nocardiaceae > Nocardia > Nocardia sp. NPDC004123. The sequence goes on along the minus strand of NZ_JBSGGG010000004.1, from coordinate 196,851 downwards.
CCGACCAGTAGGCACGCAGGGCCTGCTCCAGATCCCCGGCGGCGCGGGCGTGGCGGGCCAGGTCGGCGCGGGATTCGGCGTCGAGGGCCTCGCCGCGGGCGCGCAGCGCCGCGGCCGCACGGGCGTGCAGGCGGGTGCGCTCACCGGGCAGCAGCCGGTCGTAGATGGCCTGGCGGATGAGGCCGTGCCGGAATTCGTAGCCGGTCTCGGTGGTGTGCAGCAGGTGGCGGTCGACCAATTCCCGTAGGGCGCGGTCCAGTTCGTCCGGGGGTAGGTCGACGATGGCGGCCAGCAGTTCGTGGTGGATCGGGGAGCCGAGGACGGCGGCCGGGGGAACCACGGCGAGAGCGTCTGCGGAGAGGCCGGATTGGAAGCCGAGCAGCAGGTCGGTCAGGTCGGCGGGCAGCTGGTCGGGGCACTGGCCGAGCGCCTCGACGAACAGCGGGTTGCCGCCGCTGCGTTCGAAAACCTTGGTGATGAGCCGGGGTTCGGGCTCGCGCGCGAGCAGGGCGGCGAGCTGGCGGCCCACCTCGTGGCGGGTCAGCGGGTGCAGTTCCAGCACCCGCACGCCCGGATTGCGGCGCAGTTCGGCGACCAGGCCGCGCAGCGGTCCGGCCTCGCCGGGACGGTAGGTGCCGACCAGCAGGGCGTCCGCGTCGGCGAGATTGGCGGCCAGGAAGGTGAGCAGCTCACGGCTGGCGTCATCGGCCCAGTGCAGATCCTCGAGGATGAGCACCACCGGCCGAGTCATGGCCAGTTGCTCCAGCAGCGTGAGGATTTCGCCGAACAGGCGGATGCGGTCGGCCTCCGGGGCGGCGCCGCCGGTGTGAACGGCCAACTGCGGCAGCCAGTTCGCCAGCGCCGGATGCGGCGGCAGCAACGTGGCCACCGCCTCGCCGCCGAGCTGCCGCACCAGCCCGCGCAGCAACGCCAGGAACGGCGCGTAGGCCACGCCCCCTGTCCCCAGCTCCGGGCAGCGACCGAGCAGCACCATCGCCCGAGAGTCCAAACGCTCGGTGAACTCCCCCACCAGCCGGGATTTCCCGATCCCGGCCTCCCCCGCGATCAACACCGTCTGTGTACCTGGATCACCCACCGCCTCGACCAGCGCGGACACCTCTGCCGCCCGCCCAACGAGGACACTGCTACCGGGGAAACTCACCACTCCCCGATCATGCCGTGACTGTCGCAATTCGCCCACTCGACAGGCCATTTCGCACCCCGTTCACAGGTTCGGGCAGCTTATAGTGCACGCGGCGCTAACGCGTGAGCTATCGGTATGTGGATGGGCAGGAATGACAGTCGAGAACCCGGCGGTGGAGTCGGTGCACGGAATGTGGGCCGCGGCGGATCCCGGCGAGCGCCGGCGTTGGTGGCCGGTGATCCTGTTCCTGGTCGTGGTCCTGGTGGCGGGTTTCGCGATCGCGGGATGGTTGCTCATCGGGCAGTCACACCGGTCGCCGGCCGCGGCCACGCGCGCGGATCTGAACAGCGCCCGGCTGGCCCTGATCAATGCGCCCGGAGCGCACTACACCGGCCGGTTGACCGGGCAGGACGGCAGGCAGGCGACCGTGGACCTGCGGGTCACGAATGTCGGTGACGCGTCCGGGACTCTCGAATTCGCGCCTGGAAAAGCCTTGTCGTACCAGCGGATCGGCGACAAGACCTTCGTACAGGGCAACACCGAGGCCTGGATCGCCTACGGCTTCTCCGCCGACGACGCCGCCCGTTCCGACGGCCGGCAGCTGCTCGAACCCCCGGCGATCGGCGGCCTCGACCTGCCGGCGGCCCTGACTCCTGCGACCCTCGGGCGGCATCTGGACCCCAATGCGGAAGCGCACCGGCCGGTCACGGCGGGCGTGCCCATCACCATCGACGGCCACCGGTCCACCCCGATCATCAGCGGCGCCGTCACCACCTATGTGAGCTCCGGCCAGGTCGATCGAATTACCGAGCCGGCCTTCGACATCCGGGTGGCGCCCCTGAGCGCCGACGAGGTGGCCGGGCTCTACCGCGACCTCCGGAACGCGGCCGCCGCGACCGAGAACGCCACCGACTCGGAAACCAAGATCACCGTCGCGGGCAGCTGGAGCGACCCGTGCGGACCGGACTGCACCGCGATCGAAACCCTGACCAGCGCACGGCAGCCCTTCGGCGCGGCGACGAACCCCACGCCACACCCGGACGACATCGCCGTGTGGTACCAGATGGTGCTCACTGTCAACGGGATCGTCATGCCCACACCGCTGTGCACCGGCGTCCAGCCGATGCCGGGAAACGGAACGGCGACGGTGTCCTGCCCGTTCACCATCGACGCGGACGGCGGCACCGTCGACGCGGTTCTGAGGAACCACCCGCTGATGGGCCGGGGCCGCGCCGACGCCCTCGTGAGCACCGTCGACAGCAATGCCGGACGCAGCCGGAACAAGACCGCATGCCCGGTGGTGCAGGTCGAGGGCACGGCGTTCTGGAGCAAGCCCGGCTGCTGATCGTGCGCGGGGCCCGAAAACCGAAGGGCCTCACCGCTGATCAGGGTTTGGCCAGGAAGCCCTCCACCGTCCGGCGCACCTTCGACACCGCACTGTCGTCCCCCAGACGCAGTGCGGTATTCGCCGCTGCGAGCACCGCGTCGATCTGGAAAGCCGCCAGATCGGCGTCCAGAGCGGCGATTTCGCCGTGGTCGCAGGCGTAGGACAGCTCGCCGGCCAGCAGGTCGAGCCAGTCCTGCTGATTGGCCACCAGCGCATCGCGCACCGGCCCGGGGCGGCTGTCGAATTCGGCCAGGTTCGCGGACTGGAAGCAGCCGCCCTCGAAGCAGGGGCCGGCGGCGTAGTCGATCCACAGCTCGATCAGGGCCCGCAGGCGTTCGGCGCCACGGGGTTTCGCCCGGGCGGGCCGGGTGACGGTGTCGACGAAGACCGTGCGGAAGTAGTCGATGGTGGCGAGTTGCAGGGCTTCCTTGGTGCGGAACAGGGTTTGGATGCCCGCCTTGCTGAGGCCGGTGTCGGTGGCCAGGCGACCGAAGCTCAAGCCCTCCAGGCTGTCCAGCGAGGCGATGTCCACGGCCCGGCCGAGCACCACCTTGCGGGTACGCGAGCCGCGCAGCAGCCGCTTGTCGGTGATCTCGGTGGCATCCGCTGCCGGAACCGGGCTTTCCATACGGCCGATCGTACTCCTGACCTGTGCCGGAAACGGCCCTGGCAATGGGCCGTCCGCGGCGGAAGCGGTCAATCGATATTGCCGCGCCAGGTGGCCCACGCTACAGTTACGGGCCAGTAGGAACGCTGGCGTTCCCAGACAGCTGTGGAGGATTCGCGCATGATCAAGGCAACGCAACCCCTCACGGCCGCACCGATTTCCGGACCGCTGCGTGATGCGCGCGGCTTGTCCGCCGCCCTGGTCGCGCACTTCGCCGAACACGTGGCCCGCTGCGGCACCCTGCCCGGGGACGCGCTGCGCGGGGAGGTCACCGCCGTCACCCGCACCTGCCTGGAACTCGCGGCCGGGGTACTGGAGGGCCGTGACGTGAGCGCCAAGGTCGAACGGCTGCAACGCGCGGGCGCGGACTGGGCGCGCGAGGGCATTCCCATCGGGACCATCCACCGCGCCGTGCACGACGGCTTCGCGGTGGGTTTCGATCTCATCGTGGACGCCACCGGGCCCGAGGACTACGCCCGGCTCGCGGTCACCGCGCGCCGGCTGTTCGAGGTGCTGGCCATCGTGGATTCGGCATTCGCGGTGTCCTATGTGCGCGAGCACCGGGCGGTGGTGGCCGAGCATCACACCGCGGTGCACACGGTGGCGTCGGCCCTGCTGGCGGGGCATCCCGCCTCGACCATGGCCCGCGCCGGCGGCATCGAGATCGACGAGTCGTATTACGTGCTGGCACTGAGCATTCCGTCGCATCCGGGCGAGGACGATCCCCGGGTGGACGGTGAGGTGGTGGCCCGCCGCAAGCTGCGGCGGGTCCAGTCCGAGCTGGCCCGCGGCGGTCGGGGCCGGGCGCTGTCGCTGCTCAGCGCCGACGGCGGCACGGTGCTGCTGCCCGCGGCCGAGGTGACGCCCGCCGAGCTCGGCGACCTGGTCGACGGATTGTCCACGGCCGCACAGGTTCCGGTGACCGCCACCGTCATCCACACCGAGACGCACCGCATTCCGGAGGCCGCCGAGCAGGCGCACGAACTGCTGGACATGGTGCACCGCCTGGAGTGCGCGCCCGGCCTGCACCGCTTCGACGACCTGGCCATGGAGTACCAGCTGACCCGGCCGGGCCCGGCCCGCGAATACCTCGGCACCCTGCTCGATCCGCTGGACGCCTACCCGGAACTGCTGGAAACCCTGCGCCGTCATATCGGAAACGACCTGAGCCGACGGCATACGGCGCGTGTGCTGGGCGTGCACACCAATACCGTCGACAATCGGCTCAAACGGATCGGGCAGCTCACCGGATTCGATCCGGCCCAGCCGTCCGGGCTGTGGTACCTGCGGTCCGCGCTGGTGGCGCGCAGCTATCGGAAGTCCGAGCGGGTGCGGATCGGGCGGCCGGACACCATGGTCGCCAGCAGCGCGGCGAAGTGACGGTGCTCGGACAGGGCGCGTCGCGAGGCGGCCACCGACCAGACGGTGCGCACCTCCGACGGCGGCAGTGGCCGGTCGGCCAGACGGTCGGCCAGCCAGTCCACCATCACCGGAATCGCGATGAACTGCAAGGGAAGATGCGTGCTGAGCCGGTCGCGCAGATAGCGGACGTGCGCGCCGCGGGCGTGATAGCGCCGCACGTGCGCATCGACGTCGGCGACCGCGATCACCTCGTCATTGACACCCTGGACCACGAACAGCGGCATGGCGGGAGCCTGCGCGCCCGGCTGGATGTCGTCGAGCACCGCCCGCATCTCGGGCCGGGTCAGCAGCGCGCCGAGGCCACCTTTGATGTGCCGGTTGGCATTTCGGCCCGCATAGCGGGCCAGCAGCGGGAACGTCGCGATCGATTCGGCGCGGTCGAGCAGTTCGAGGTACTCCGCCGACACCAGGCCCTGCACGCAGCCGTCCAGTTCCGGGTAGGCGCGGCGCAGCCCGGAGGTGAACACCATCGCGAATCCCGCGAAGGGAGAACCGTTCAGGCGCACGAAGGCCGAGGCGGGATCGCCCACGGGTGAGCCCGCGACCGCGCCCACGATATCGAGTTCGGGGGCATAGCTCGCGGCGAGTTCAGCCGCCCACACCGTGGCCAGACCGCCACCGGAGTAGCCCCACAGACCGATTCGGGTGCGCGGATGCAGACCCAGCGGTGCGAAGCGCAGGGCGGCCCGCAGGCCGTCGAGGGCACGGTGGCCGGGCTCGCGGGCCGCGCCGAAGTGGCCGTTGATGCCCTCGTGATCGGGCACCGAGACCGCCCAGCCGCGAGCCAGTGCGGCGGCGATGAGCGGGAATTCCACCTGCGGGATGGCGCCCAGCGCGCGGGCGCCGTGCTGTAAAGCGTAGGAGGGGAAGCATTTCGGCGCGACGGCGTCGATGGCGCACTGGAACGACAGCAGTGGGCGGTCCGCGGACGGTTCCGCGTCCCAGGGCAGCAGGACGGTGGTGACCGTCGCCTCCGGCCGGCCGTTGAGATCGGTGCTGCGGTACAGCAATTGCCAGGCTCGGACGCGCTGCGGAATGCGCCCGAACAGGCCGAGCCGCACCGGCCGCGACCGCAGGATCGTGCCCGGCGCAACCGATCCCGGGTCGATCGGCGAACGGTAGAACGGATCCTCACCGGGTAGCCGGGGATCCCCGCGCGGCGGGTCGGATTCCATTGTGAAACTGCCGGATTCGACGGCATCGCCGATCGTCATCGTGATCCTTTCGGAGAGAAGCCAGAGGGCCGGGGCAAGTCCCCGGCCTCCCTCGTGCTGGTGATTCGGGAGCGAGCGCCCCCGGACGTCGCTCAGATGTGCCCGCTGCCGCCGATCATCCAGGGGTTGAAGGTGCAGACCAGCTCGGGATGGGCGGCCGGGTCCAGGGCGTGCAGCGCGATGGAGGCCGCCCGGGGCGAGTACATGATGGTGAGATGATCGGAGACGTCCTCGGGGCAATCCTGTTGCAGCGTGAGGTTTTCCACGGGGGCGTCGGGGCCCGGGGTGAGGAAGGTCCACTCGTAGGGGTTGGAGATCTCGTCGTGGGTGGTGCCGACGGCGGTGTACGCCACGCCGGGCACGGTGTCGCCGTCGGCATTCAGCTTCGCGTAGAACGGCGAGCCGAGGACCTGCTCGGTATTGGCCTGGCCGATCAGCGGCTCGTAGAAGCCGAGGATGTTCAGGCCGAGATCGGTGATGATGCGCCCGAGGGTGGCGATGCCGAGCAGCGAGGTGCCGTGGGTGGTCGCGCCGAAGCTGATGACCTTGCCGACTTTCCCGAGGCCGCCCTCGAATTTCAGGTACTGGCTGGTGACCGGTCCGCCCTGGGAGTGGGCGATCACATCGACCGCGGGCGCGCCGGTGGCGGCCAGCACCCGATCGATGAATTGACCGAGCTGCCGGGCGGAGTCCTCCATCGGCCCGACACCGTAGCGGCCCGGCAGGATCGGCCCGACACCGCCACCGCTCAGCGGCGTCTCACGGCCGAAATTGAAGGCGTAGACGCAGAATCCGGCGCGGGCGACCTGCGGGGACAGGAACGAGAAGCTGTCGTAGGTATTGAGCCAGGTGCCGTGCACCAGCACCACGGGATTGGGGTGCTCCGCGGTCGGTTTGCAGTTCCAGTCATTGGATCCGGGCGGCGCGGCATCCGGGTGGGTCAGGCCGTAGCCGAAAGCGGCCAGGAAGGACGACATCTCCGGGCCCACGCCGACGGTGTCGGAGGCGGTGCTGACGGTCGCCGAGCCGGAACTGCTGCCGGAGTCGCCGATGGAATCCGGCTCGGAGCGCGCCACGCCGGTCGAGAACGCGACCGCGAAGGCGGTGGCACTGGCGAATACGGCACTGCCGAGGGTACGGATGGTCGGCCTCATGAAATCTCCTACTGCGTCCGGCGGATCCGACCGAACGCGTCGAATCCGATTGCGACCGTAGGAGCGTGCTGTGGCCCGTGTCACGGGCGCTGTGCCAGGTGACAGCGCGGCCCGGCATGGATGCCGGGCGATTGTGGCGACCAACAGCCGTCAGGGCGCCGGTGTGCTCACAATGGCCATGGCGGTGCGGGTGAACAACGGCGCCAGTTCGGGCAGCGCCTGGGCGCCCTTGGTATGCAGGCAGGCGCGCACCCGATCGTCGATGCCGCCGAGCAGCATGTCGACCAGCTGCCGATCGGGTTCGGCGGTCAGATCGCCGTCGCGCACGCCGACCCGGGCCACCGCCATGATGTAGTCCGCGAATCGCTCGTGGACGCGCAGCCGATGTTCCACCAATCCCGGTCCGGCCGCGAGGGTTTCGACATACAGCGCGCGGGCGGCGCCGGGCTGCGTGGACAGCACGCCGAGATAGATCTCGAAGGAAATCCGCACCCGGTCGGCGAAATTCACGCCCTCGAGGCCCGTGACGGTCTCCTGCAACTGTTCCAATGCCGCGCCGACCGCGAGATCGTATGCGGCGGCGAAACATTCGTCCTTCCCGCCGAATACCGCGTAGAAAGTGCGGCGCGCCACCTGTGCCCGGGTCACGATATCGGCGACGGTGGTGGCCGCGAAGCCGAGCTCACCCACCGCCTCCAGCACGGCGGTGCACAGGCGCCGGTACTGCGAGGCCTCCACCTGTTCGCGGGTCAGCCCGTGCCGGCCACGCGGCAGCGGTCCCGGTTCACCGATGGTTTCCACACTCACGTCCCCAGAATAGGTTTCCACGTCACCGAGCGACTAACGGTCCGGCCAATACCAGGGCGGTTCATCCGCAGTTTCCTGTCCGGCCACCGTCGTCACGCCCTCCTGTTTGAGCAATTCGATCATGGTCGCGTCGTCGGCGTACTCGTCGATGACGCCGATCAATTCGTCCGAATGGCTCACCACCACGAGCTGGGTGTCCTCGGCGGCGCGGCCGATGAGCCGGCCCAGCGGGGCGAGCAGGTCCGGATGCAGGCTGGTCTCGGGCTCGTTGAGCACCAGCAGCTGCGGCGGGCGCGGGGACAGCAGGGCGGCGGCCAGCAGCAGGTAACGCAGGGTGCCGTCGGACAGTTCCGGCGCGGCCAGCGGGCGGAAGAGCCTGGGCTGATGCAGCAGCAGTTCGAAGCGGCCGTCACGGTTCACGATCTCGACGCGGCTGCCCGGAAAGGCGTGGTCCACGGTCTCGGCCAGCGCCCCGGCGTCACCGATCTCGAGGATGGTCCGCAGGGCCGCGGCCACATCCGCGCCGTCGTGGGCCAGGGCCAGGGTGCGGGTGCCGATCTGCGGTGCGCGAGCGGGGGCCGTGGCGTCGGTGCGCAGATGGTCGTAGAAACGCCACGAGCGAATGCGCTCGCGCAGCGCGAGCAGGTCCGGCGCGCGTTGCGGATCGGCCAGCTCGGACAGCATGGAGTCGTACGGTTTCATCGGGTGCGGGACCATGCCCCAGCCGCCGGCCTCGTCGCGCAGGCGAACCACGGGTCCGCCGCGATCGGCGAGCACGGTCGAGGGGCGCAGCACGGGACCGGCCCAGGCGGCCTCGGATTTGATCTCGGGGTCGGCATCGAACATCGATCGGCCCGGAATCGGCAGGCCCAGTTCGGCGGCGTACCCGAAATCCTCGCCGGCGAAGCCGACCCGGAGCACGAGCGGGATGTTCGGTCCGGAGCGGCCGGGTCCGGCGAAGATGGTCGATTCGAGCCCGCCCTCGCGGGCCAGGCCGGCGACCGCGCCATTGCGGGCGAAGTCGGCGAGCAGGCGCAGGACGCGGTAGAGGCTGGATTTGCCGCTGCCATTGGCGCCGGTGACCACGTTCAGGCGGCCGAGCGGCACCCGCAGTTTGCGCAGAGACCGGTAGTTCTCCACGGCCAACGTGGTCAGCATGGGGTCCAGCGTATTAGCTACCAACCGGTCTCGATCAGTCGGCGAGTCCGGCCCGCCACTCCCGATAGGCCGACCGCGAGCACACCGCGCAGGGGCGATAGCCGGCCGCGACCGCGGTGGCCTCGTCCGCGAAGAAGACCCGGTGGGCGGTGTAGCCGCCGCGGGCGAGGGCGCGCAGCGCGGCCGGACAGTCCAGGCGGCCGTAGATCTTCAGGCGGCGATGGCCGCCCAGCACGCCGGGGGTCCGGCTGGCATACGGGCGGCCGTCCGCGCCGAGCAGGGTGTACACCATCGCCCTCCCCTCTCAGGCGTCGTGGAAGACCAGGCCCAGGGTGTGGCGCTGACCGGACCGCACCAGGCTCACCCCGTGCCGCATGGGCGCCGCCGACCAGCCGCGTGTGCCGCGCACCGGGCGATCGCGAGTGGTGAAGATCAGGCCGTGCCCCTGCGGCAACGCCATGGCCGCGCCGCGGGATTGCGCGCGCGGGCGCTGCTCGACCATGAGGAATTCACCACCGGTGTAGTCCACGCCCGGCGCGTCCAGGCCGATCACGACCTGGAGCGGAAACACCATGTCGCCGAACAGGTCCCGGTGCAGGGCATTCCAGTCGCCGGGACCGTAGCGCAGCAGGATCTGCGAGCCCTTCACCTGACCGGCCCGATGACACTGGGCGATCCACTCGTCGAGGCGTTCCGGCCAGGTGCCGGGCCGGCCCAGCCGGGCGGCCCAATCCCGGGCTATGGGAAGCAGTTTCGGATACAGAGCCCACCGCAGCTCGGCCACGATCTCGGGGAGGTCATGGGTGAAGTAGCGGTATTCACCCGAGCCGAAACGGTGGCGGGCCATGTCGACCGTCGAGCGGAAATGCTCCTCCTCGTCGTAAAGCCCTGCCAGGGTCCGGCATTCGGCGGCGGTGAGCAGCGGGCCGGTGAGCGCGTGGCCGTGGTCGTCGAGCTCACCGGCCAGGGCCGCCCATTTCTGCTGGGCGACCCGGCCGGCCCACACCGAGCCGAGGGCGGCGGTGGTCATGCGGCCCGCTCGAGGTTCAGCAGTTGCTGCTTGCGCTCCACTCCCCCGGCGTAGCCGGTGAGCGAGCCGTCGGACCCGATCACGCGGTGACAGGGTCGCACGATCAGCAGCGGATTCGCACCGATGGCCGAACCCACCGCGCGCACGGCTGCCCTGGGCGCGCCGATGCGCGCCGCGATCTCCCCGTAGGTGGTGGTGGTCCCGTAGGGGATCTCCTCCAGGGCACTCCACACGCGCCGCTGGAAATCGGTTCCGGCGCTGCCGAATCGGAGATCGAACTCACTCCGCTCCCCGGCGAAGTAGGCGGTCAGCTGCCCCACCACCTCGGCGAACGCTTCGGCGTCCGCAGTCCACTCCCCCTCCACCAGAATGCTCTTGCTCCCGGCCATGGACACCGCGGTCAGTTCCACCGAGTCGCCCCGCAGCTCCCCGACCAGCAGCAACTCCCCGACCGGGCTGGCCATCGTGGTGTAAACGCGCATCGCTTCCTCCTTCATCCTCTTGTCTCTTCCTCACCTACTCTGGCCCAGCAGATCCCCGATGACCGGCGGGAATCAGCCATCGCGTTGGCGGCATTCGGACAGACGTCGGCCGGGCCCGTGGAGATCACCCGCTTCCTCCGCGATCACTTGGCAGGATCACAAATTCGACAGGCAAACTTGCAAGTTTGACTTTGTTTGTGGCACTCTGGGCCGGTGAGCGCGAACGGAGAGGACAGGTCGGCCGCAGCAGTGGCCGCCGCCGCCAGCGAACTGCGGGTGGCGGCGAGCCGGCTGTTGCGGCAGTTGCGGACGGCCCGGGCCGGAATCGAGATGACGCCCTCCCAGGCGGTGGCGCTGAGCCGGCTCGGACACGAGGGGCCGATGTCGGTCGCCGATCTGGCCCGGGCCGAGCGGGTGCGGCCGCAGTCCATGCGCACCACCCTCGCCGTGCTGGAGGAGCGCGGGCTGGTGGTGCGCGCGCCGCATCCGACCGATCAGCGGCAGGTGCTGCTGTCACTGTCCGAGGCGGGGCAGCGGTTGCTCCGGCTGGCGCACGACGCCAAGGAAGACTGGCTGGCCACCGCGATCACGACCAAACTCTCGCCCGGCGAACAGGATTCGCTCATCGCCGCGATCCCGCTGCTCGCCCGGCTCACCGAAGACTGACCGGAATCGCCACTCCCAGAGAAGGATTGCACCTTGACCGACACCCTGCTCGATCCCAACACCGCTCTGGTCCTCATCGACCTGCAGCGCGGTATCGTCGCCGCCCCCACCCAGCCCTACCCCGCGGACGAGGTGGTGCGCCGGGGAACCGAGCTGGCCAAGGCCTTCCGCGACAAGGGTCTGCCGGTCGTCCTGGTGCGCGTCACCTTCGCCGCGGACGGCAGCGACATGCCGCCCGGCCGCACCATGCAGCCCGCCGGCGCATTCACCCCGCCGCCCGGCTGGGACGAACTCCTCGACGAACTCGACATCCAGCCCACCGATATCCGGATCACCAAGCGCCAGTGGGGCGCCTTCCACGGCACCGACCTCGACCTGCACCTGCGCCGCCGCGGCGTCACCGCCATCGTCCTGGGCGGCATCGCCACCAGCATCGGCGTCGAATCCACCGCCCGGGCCGCCCACGAACACGGCTACCACGTCATCGTCGCCACCGACGCCGCCGCCGACCGCGACCCCGCCGCCCACACCCACTCCGTCGAGAAGATCTTCCCCCGTCTCGGCGTCACCACCACCACCGAGGAAGTCCTGGACGCCGTCGCCAAGCTCTGACCGGATCAGGAGCATCCAGCAACCAAGATCGGGGCGCTCTCACTGCTGCGGAAATCTGTCCGATTTCCGTCGCTGAGAGCTCCCTGATCTTGTTGCCGACTGCGCACCGCGTCGCCATGGGTCGGGCGGGAAATGTAGGTTCGGCTCATGGGGAGTCCGATCGAAATACCTCGAGCACACAGGTTTCGGCGTTGGGTTGCGATTCTGGCCGGGCTGCTGGCTGCGTTGTCGGTGGCGGCGTCGGTGCCGGGCTGGTGGTGTGGGCGGGATGCCGATGCGTGGTTCGATGGGGATTCGGGCCGGGTCCGTGGGCTTGCGCAGGAGTTGGTGGCGTTCGAGGATGCCGATGATCAGCTGCGGGAGCGCGGCGCGGGTGGGGAGATCACCGGGATGTGGGGGCTGCTCGCGCATCAGATGACCGCCCTGGGGCTGGCTCAGGTGTGTCTGGCGCACCCGGAATGGCGGGAACGGTTCGCGCCCATCGCGACTCGTGCGGCAGCGAAGAGTCTGCGGCCGGAGATGCGGGACGTGTTCACCGCGGCCTGGAACGGCGAGGACGGGCTGGCGGTTCCGGACAGTCCGCACGGGCACGCGTATCTCGCGTATCCCGCGCTCGCGCTCGGGATGGCGCGGCTGGTCGACCCGGCGTTCCCGCCCGACCTCGCGGCCCAGGATGACGCGGTGGTCGCCTCCTACGGACGCCGCCTGCTCGCCTCGCCGACCGCACTGCTGGAAACCTTTCCGGGCGAGGCCTATCCCACCGATGTGGCGGCGGTCGCCGCGGCCATCGCGGTGCACGGCCGCGCGACCGGCGTCGACCACACGGCCGTGCTCTCCCATTGGGCGCAACAGGTTCGTGCGGTCCAGCTCGATCGAGGCACCGGACTGCTGGTGCAGCGCATGGGAGTCGACGCGCACGCGCACGATGCCCCACGCGCCTCGGGGACCGGGCTGGGGGCCTACTTCGCCGGTTTCGCGAACCGCGCACTCGCCGAGGAGTTGGCGACCGGACTATTCCATCAGGAACGAAACATACTGGGCTTCAGCGCCATCCACGAGTACGGCCAGGGTTCCGATGGCACCGGAGATATCGACAGCGGTCCGGTCATCCTCGGAATATCGGTCTCGGCCACCGGCTTCGCGCTCGCCCCGGCCCGCGCCTTCGGCCACCGCGGCCTCTTCACCCGCCTGTTCCGCACCACCGACCTCGCCGGCCTCCCCCTGCGCAGCGGCAACCGCCTGCGCTTCGCCAACGGGGGCGTGATCGGCAACGCCCTCCTACTCGCCTTCCTCACCTCCGGCCCGGAGCTCGCCACATGAGAATCCCCACCACCCAGCTGCGCGCGGGATGGCGTCTCATCCGGCTCCCGCTGATCCCGATCGTCCTGTACCTCGCCCTGCGCCCCGTCCTGGCGGCACTGTCGGAGCGACACGGATTCGGCTCCCCGGACGGCATGAGCGTGGGCTATCTGGCAGTCGCCGCGACCCTGATGGCGCTGCGCATCGTGTTGCTGGTGATCGTGCCCGCCTACCTCTCGTATCGCGTTGTGGCATACACGGTTACGCGCCTCCGACACCCAGGCGATCCGCAGAACCAGCCCGAACCTGTCGACCGGTCGCCGGATCCGATCACGGCGAACAACAGCAGCCAGCAACCGTGAGCACGATCCGAATACCTGCGCGGGAGGGCGACGCTATTCCCGGTGGGCTCGGGACCAGAGGGCTGGCCAGCCGCCGGAACCGAGCCAGGCGGTGGGGATGAGGAGGCCGTGGTCGGCTGTGTGGGACCAGAAGGTTTCGTGGTCGGGGCCGGAGTCGGGGGTGCCGAGTTCGAGGGCGGCGGGCCAGGCGGTGAGCCAGGGGCCGTCGGGGGCCGAGAGGGAGGTGGCGGGGTAGCCGGGAACGGTGGTGGCTCGGGGGGCGCTGATCGCGGTCACCGGGGTGGAGTGGGTGGGGGTACAGGTGGTAGCGAGGATCAGGGGGCAGAGCAGGTCGGGGGTGGGGTGGCGGGTGATGGCGTGGGTGAGGGCGGGGTCGCCGCGGCGGGCGAGGCGGCCGATGGCGGCGCGGACGCGCTGGGCGATCAGGTCCATGCTGCGGGCGGCGGCGATGTCCGGCTCTTTTATCAAGGCGCGCAGCCGTTTCGACGGGACGGGTGCGTCGGCCGTGACGCTGGGCAGGCGGGGGTAGCGGCCCAGGAGGGCGGCGTCCAGGGATTCGATCGCGGCGGCGAGGGGGCGGCTGCCGCCGGCGGTCCAGAGGGCGGGCAGGGCGGCGGGGTTGGCGTCGAGGAAGGTCACGCACAGGGCGGTGAGCCGGTCGGTACCCGAACGACGCAGGGCGGTCAGCGTTTTGGGATCGCCGTCGGTGTCCCCGGCCAGAGCGGCGAGGACGCGCAGGGCGGCTTCCGACTCGACCATCGCCTTGCGGACCGCTTCGTGCAGTACGGGACCGACCTCACGGACCGGATCAGGTGCCGAGCGCCGGGTCCGAGCGGGCGGCTCGGCAGTCGCCAACTCCACCGGATCAGGTTCCGGCTCCTCGACGCGGAGGGTCGCGGCCCAGTCCCGGACCGCCTGCCGCACTGCGGGATCGGCTTCCTGGTTGAATCGTCCGGCGATCTCGCTCACGGCCCACCCGCGGCCGGCCCGGCGCAGTTCGGCATTGACCTGAAGGTGGTCGCGCTCGTCGCGCAGGCCGAGCAGGATGCTCCGCCCGCGCACGGCCTGACTCTGATACCACTGTCCCGCAATGCAATTGCCCATATGGTCCGACCACTCCGCGAGCCGGGTGGCGGTGCGGGCGATCTGAATCCGCAGCGACGTGCCGGGCAACCCGGCACCGTCGTGGGCGAGGACCGGTTCGGCGACCTCGAATTCGCTGGTGAGCGCGGCGGCCACGACACCGCTGCCCACCAGTCCGGCGCACAGGCGCGCCCAGTCCCGGCACCGGGCAGGGACGGTCGCCCCGAGGTCGACCAGCTGGGCGGCTCCGGCGACCGCGAGCGGGATGGAGTCCGACCGCGGCGTCAGCGGATCCGGTTGCGGTGCCGGCGGATTCGTCTCGAAGTCGGGTACCCGGTAGTAGTGCGTCGGCACGGCGGCCTCATGTCCGCGCGCCCGCGCCATGGCATCGGCGAGGTCGGCGAGCCACAGCAGGTCGGAGGCATGCTCGGCCGCGGCGGGATCCCCGGCCAGCCGGACCGCGAGGCCGGGCTGATCGTGGACGCGCACCATCGGGTCGAAACGCCAGTCCTGGGGCGGCCGCTGCGCGGTGTAACCGGCGACCGCGCGCCAGGCCCGCAGCGAGTTCGAATCCCAGTGTTCCGCCGGGAACGAGCGTGCTGGGATGTCGATGCCGAGCAGCATCCGGCACCGTTCGGCGACCACGATCGCGGAAGCCAGCGCGGTCCGCATCCGAGCGCGCACGAAGCGTTCATAGGCGGCGTTGCGCGGCTGCTGCTGCCGCAGCCACGCATCGATCTCGCGAACATGGACACCGGGCCGCACGGGCAGGGCGTTCAGCTCACCGACGGGATACCTGGCCGCCTTGATCTCTCGCGAGGTGAGCATCCCGGAGACCACGGCGATCTCCTCGCGCACCCGGTCGATGCCCGCGACCACCCCGAGTTCGTGCACCGCGACGGCGGCCCGCAGCAGCACAGTGGCCGCGAGCGCGTCCTGGATCATCCGCTCGGCGCAGTGCTTCCAGAGATTGCGCCAGGTCGGGCGAAATCGAATGGCCGTCGGCAGGGTGAGCGGCCCCGGGGTCGATCCCTGCGCGAGTTCGACCAGCTGCTGCTCGTAGAACCGGTTCGAACGTTCGCGCAGCGACTCCAGTCCGCTCAGATCATGGCTCGCCAGCAGCCGCTCGCGCTCGAGCACGGCGCGCTGCCGCGCGCACACCTGCTCCCACAGGTCCAGCACCAGCTCCAGCCGCCGTGGGCGCGAGCAGGATTCGAGGACCCGGCCCAGGTTCGCCGCCAGCACCGACGCCGCGCCGTCGGGCACCGGATCGATGCCGTCGGGCGCGCGCAGCTCGAGCACCCGCACCAGTTGCTCGGGTCCGAGCAGATCCGCCGCCGCGGACGCCAATACCACTGCGGCCCAGCGTCCCTCGCCGATGGCCTGCTCGGCGGCCGCGCCCACGGGTTTGGTGGCCGTCACCCCGAACAGCGCGACCAGGGTCGCCGTCCGATCCCCGAGCCGCCGGCCGCCGCCGACCTTGAGCACCCGCAGGGCCGCCAGCACCGCGTCCCGCCGGTCACCGCCGGCGCCCGCCAGCCGTGCGGACACGAAACCGTCGCCGAGATCGATTCCGGCCCCGGCGATTACCGTGCCGCCGAGCTCGATGAGCCCGGCCAGGTCGGCGCAGGCGATGGCCACGCGGGCGGGATCGCTGTCCCGTGCGCCCAGGACGACCGCCGCACCCTCGGGCCCGTCGTGGTCGATCGCCTCCCCCGTCTCGACCAGCCAGGCGCGCCGATCACGTTCCGCGACCACGCCGAAGGCCAACTGCACTGCCAAACCCGAACTCCCACCGATGAATTGCCACGCCGCCTCGAATCAGCACGGCACACTCCCGCCCCGACCATACGATCGGGGCGGAAGCGCGGCAATCGAGTTTTCCGGCCGTTCACAAGCGGCGGGCGTCGATCATCCAGATCTCGATATTGGAGGCTTCGTGGTTGGAGCCGATCCGGCCGATCATGCGCACCAGATCGGTGACATCCTCGATCCGGGCGAGTAATTCGACTCGCAGTCCGGCGGAGACATCGGTTTCGAAGCGTTGTCCGCGATAGCTTTCGACGCGGTTGTCACGGTCGTCCACGCGATAGACCTGGGTGACCACCATGCGCCGCACACCGAAGGCGGCGAGGGCCTGTTTGATCTGATCGAACAGGCCGGGCGGCACCACCAGCGTGAGGAGTTTCGCGTCCGCACCGCCGCCCGGGTCCATATTGTGGTAACCGATCATGCCGCCGAGGTGCAGCGGCGCCGACATCAGGATTCCTTGGCCGGAATCTCCGCTCCGTCCTGCCGCACGGCCGCTTCCGTTCGCACCACTTTCCGCACGGACGGTTGCGCGTGGACGAGCGTGTCGTCCGGATACGCCTCTTCCTCGTGTGCTCCGACGTCACCGGTCTCGAGCACTTCGTCGGGCATGCGCAGGCTCATGAACAGGCTCAGCACCTTGAGAATGACGAAGGTGACCAGCGCATCCCAGACGATCACCGTCGCGGCCGCACCCGCCTGCCAGAGCAGCAGTTTCGGATTGTGCCCGTAGAGCCAGCCGCCGTAGGTGGCGTCGGCCGCGCCGCCGGTGCCCAGGTACACCCGGATGTTCGGGTCGGCCAGCACGCCGACCAGCATGCCGCCCGCCAGCCCGGCCACGCCGTGGGTGTGCACCACGCCGAGGGTGTCGTCGACCTTGCGGAACAGCCGGGTCCGCCCGAGCTTGTTCCAGGACAGCCACACCAGAGTCGAGGCGATCAGACCGATCACCATGGCCCCGAAGCTGTTCACGAAGCCGGCCGCCGGGGTGATGGCGACCAGGCCGGCGATCATGCCGTTGACCGCGCCGAGGAAATTGGGCCGCCGCGACGGACCGGCCAGCATGTCCCAGATCACCCAGGTCAGCACCGCGACCGCGGTGGCGAGATTGGTATTGATCACCGCGAGTGAGGCATCCGCACCCGAGAAGTACGGGTCGCCGCCGTTGAAGCCGTTCCAGCCCAGCCACAGGATGCCCGCCCCGGCCGCGGCCATGGGCAGGTTGTTGGGCACCGCCCGTTCCCGGTCTCGGGTCAGCCGCGGGCCGATGACCGCCGCGGCCACGAAGCCCGTGGTGCCCGCGGCCAGGTGGATGACATATCCACCCGAGTAGTCGAGCGCACCCATTTGCGACCACCAGCCGCCGCCCCAGATCAGGAAGGCATTGACCGAATACGCCAGCGTCGACCAGAGCGGGACGAAGATCAGCCACACCTTGAAATTGATGCGCCCGATCACGCTGCCCAGGAACAACAGCGGTGTGATGCCCGCGAACACGAACTGGAAGTAGGCCAGCGTGGTCTGGGAGAATCGGAACTTGGGCATGAGCCCGTCGAGCAGCGGAATCACGGCCTGCTCTTGATTATTGGAACTCAGAATTGTGTGCGGCTTGCCGATTGCGGCCCGCAGTATTCCTGGGCCCAGTTTGACGGGCTCGCCGAACCCCATCTTGAAGCCCCACAGCACCCACACCACCAGGACCAACGAGAATCCGGTGAACGCCATGAGCATGGTATTGACGGCCCATTTGCGTTGCACCAGACCGCCATACAAGATCGCGATACCGGGAATGCTCATCAGGCCGACTAGAGTCGCGGCTACCAACTGCCAGGCATTGTCGCCGGGATTCAGCCAGTCGGGATACGGTGACATGTTTCAGCGCTACCTCACCGCGGAGCGGGCAGGCACCAGACTCGCTCCAGCACTAAATTACGTTGTGACATAAGGTGTCTAAGGTCACATCGGGTGAACCAAGTGTTGTGCCGGAACATTTCCCGGCGATTACACGCGGTTAAATCTGGATTTCATGGTCCGGTCATGAATGCACGTGCATTCGAAATGATGGACCCGCTCAGCGAATTCCGACCGGTTGGAACTCGATCGACAGGGTGCGATCGCTACCGTACGATCTGGCTACGGGGAGCACCGGCCGGTCGAACGGGGGAAACGGAGTTGAGGAGTCGCTTACCGGCGACCATTCGCAGTCGCTCAGCGGCGATCACTCGCGGGGGCATGCAATGGACGCGACGCTTCGTGCGCACCGCGCCCGGCGTCATCGGTGCGGTGGGCGCTGCCCTCGCACTGCTGGCCCTGCTCGGCGGCCTGGTGACCGCCGAGCAGCAGAGCACCAAGATCACACGCCACGACACCGTCCTGGCACACACCGAACCTCTGGCCAATGCCGCGCAGCGGCTGTACGTGGCACTGTCCACGGCCGACGCGGCGGCGTCCACGGCCTATCTCTCCGGCGGGATCGAGTCGCCCGAGGTGCGGATCCGCTACGAGAACGCGCTGACCGACGCGGCCGCCGCGCTCGCGGAGGCCACCACCGGCGCCGCGGACGCCGAGACCCGCACCATCCTGGGCCGGATCTCGGCCGAATTGCCCAGTTACACCGGCTATGTCGAGGCGGCGCGGGCCAATAACCGGCAGGGCCTGCCGGTCGGCTCCGCGTATCTGCGGCAGGCGTCGGCGCTCATGCAGGGCTCGATCCTGAAGGACGCGGGCGAACTGGAGCACATTCGCCTCGCACAGCTGCACAGCGATCAGGGCGCGATCACCGGGCTGCCCTGGTGGAGCGCGGGCACGCTGGTGCTGCTGCTCGCGGCCTGCGGCTACGGCTCGTGGATTCTGGTGCGGCGAACCAACCGCTGGATCAATCCGGGCGTGGTCACGGCCGGCGGTCTGACGGTGGTAGCGCTGCTGTGGATCCTCGCCACCACGGCCGCGACCACGGCGGCCATCGACACCGGGGCCACCGCCCGCTTCGAAAGGCTCGCGCAGGCAAGGATTCTCGCCCAGCAGGCGCGCACAGAGGAGACGTTGCAGCTCATCACCCGCGGCGACGTCGACGCCAGCGAGCAGCGCTTCACCGCCGGCAGCGACCAGCTGCGCGCGGATCTGGCCGGCTTGCTGAGCGGCAATTCCGCGGCGTCGAAGGCCTTCTCGGGCTGGCAGGACGGCCATCAGAAGGAGCTCGCCGCCTACAAGTCCAACGACTATCGCGGGGCGGTCGACCAGTCGATCAAGACCGACGGCGCGGGATCCGCGGCCCAGTTCACCGCCCTCGACGACGCCTTGAAGGCCGAACTCGAGCGCACCCGCCAGGAAGTGCGCGACGATGTGAACACGGCCGGAAATGCCCTCACCCTGAGCCCGCTGGGCACGCTGGTGCTGCTGCTGGCGGCGGCGGGATCGATCGTCGTCGGGGTGTGGCCGCGGTTGAAGGAGTTCCTGTGAAGCGGATGCGGATGCTGATGGTGGCAGCCGTGGCGCTGCTGGCCGCCGCGTGCGGGTCGACGCCGGATGCCGCGCCCTTCCAGCTGCCGTCCGGCAGCCGGCTGCCGGCGGGCGCCACCGTCCTCGCCACCGCGCCCAATCAGCGCGCCGACCAGTCCTGTAACCCGACCGCGAGCCTGCGGCCGCTGAGTCCGCAACCGCAGCCGGGGTCCATGCCCGCCCAGTCGACGATGGCGAACATCGTCGCCGGCGGGAAGATCCGGATCGGGGTGGACCAGAACCAATTCCTGTTCGGTTACCGCAATCCGTCGACCGGCGAGCTCGAGGGCTTCGATATCGATCTCGCCCACGAGATCGCCCGCGACCTGTTCGGCGACCCGGGCCGCGTGGACCTGCGTCCCATCGACTCCGCCCATCGCGCGGATGCGCTGGCGAAGAACGAGGTCGACCTGGTCGTGCAGAACTTCACGCCGACCTGCGCGCGCCGCCAGCAGGTCCAGTTCTCCGCCGTGTATTTCGAGACCGACCAGCGGGTGCTGGTGACCAAGGGCTCGGGCATTCGCTCGGCGGCCGATCTGGGCGGCAAGAAGGTGTGCGGCATCCCCAACTCGACGACGCTGGACGCGGTGTTCGCACTTCCCCAGCGCCCCATCGTGATCGGGATCGAGAACTGGCTGGACTGCCTGACCGCGCTGCAGCAGGGCGAGGTCGACGCCGCCAGCACCGACCTGCCGCTGCTGTACGGCTTGAAGATCCAGGACCCGAATCTCGAAGTGGTCGGCGACGCCATGGCCACCGATGTGTACGCCATCGGAGTGCAGAAGCAGAACACGGATCTCGTGCGGTTCGTCAATGGCGTGCTGGAGCGGGTCCGCGCCGACGGTACCTGGCAGCGGATCTACAACCAGCGGCTGAGCGTGCTCGGGCCGTCCAACGGTCCCCCGGCGCCCAAGTACAGCGACTGAGCCGGTCATGCACGAGAATCCTGGGCACATTCTCAGCGTCGCCGAGATAGATCGTGAAATCGCCGAGCGGGCACGCGAAATCGAGACCATCGCCGCGACCCTGGTGGAGCTGGACAAGCATCCCGGGCTGGTGCTGTTGCGCCGCTTCCCGCCCACCGGTGTCACCGAGCAGCGCTGGGCGGCGGCGCGGGCGGCGCTGGAACTCATGTGGGAGGACTTCGGGCGGCTGGGCACCGTGCTGGACCAGGCCCGGACCGCGCGCGGGCGGCGACGCCTGGACGCGCTGGACCGGGAGGAGCTCACGCGCCTGCTGCGCGGACAGCCGGTCGAGGTGTCGCGCAGCACGATTCCGATGTCACAGCGTTCGCTGAGCGGGCCGCGCGAGCAGATCGAGCTGATCGGCATCACCGAGATGCTGGACCGCATGCGCGCGGCCTTCCCGACCGTGGTGCGGGTGCTCGACGCGGTGGAGGCGGTGCACTCCCGGGTGATGACCGATATCGCGCCGCTGCAGGCGGAGCTGAGCCGCACCGGCATGTCGATTCCCGAATTACAGTCGCTGACAAGCGATGTCGACGCCCTCGCCATGCAGGTCGCCACCGATCCCCTGGCCCTCGAACCCGATGCGCTCGACCGTCGCCTGGGCGAGTTGTCCCGGCGCATGCGCGAGGCCGCGACCGTACTGACCGAACTGCGGGCCATCGCGACGGATTGGGACGCGGCGATCGAACGGTCCCGGGCCCGGGTCGAGGCACTGCGCAAGACCTACGAGCGAGCCGATCGCGCCCGCACCGAGGTGGAGCGCACCATTCTGGCCGCGCCGCTCCCCCGGCATCCGGACGACAGTGCCGTGTACAGCGCGGAACTGACCGCGCTGGAAGCCAATCCGTCCGTGGCCACGGTGCTGTGGGAGCTGCGGCAACGCATCACCGGGGCGCTCGACGCGGCGACCCGCAATGAACAACTCGCGCAGGGCCTGCTCGATCGGCGGATGGAACTGAAGGGGCGGTTCAGTTCCTACCGCGCCAAGGCCGCCCGGCTGGGGGTGGCCGAGGACCAGGATGTGCTCGCCGCCGCCCGCATCGCCGCGGGGCTGCTCTCGCGCCGGCCCTGCGATCTGGCCGCGGTCACCCGCGCCATCACCGACTACCGCCAGCTCATCGACCAGAAATCGGGGAGGCGATCATGAACTGCACCGAGCCCGGCTGCACCGGGACCATCGAGGACGGCTACTGCACGGTCTGCGGCACCGCCCCGAGCGCGGCGCCCGCGGCCACCGGGGGCGGGCCGGCCACGCCGACCGGGACCAGCGCTGCCGGCGCGGCGAGCACCGTCGGCTCCGACCGCTGTGCCGAACCCGGTTGCACCGGAACGATTCTCGACGGCTACTGCGATGTGTGCGGCAGCGCGCCCGCGTCGCCGTCGGCGCTGGCCACCACCGCGCACGCGTCGGCGATGAGCACGGGATCGACGGTCAGCGGCCGGTCCTCCCGCAGCGGGCGCTCGGTCCGCACCGGACGGTCGGGAGCCTCCGGAGCCAGCCGCGGCCGGCTGGGCGCGGGCATGGTCAAGGTGCCGTCGGTGCCGCGCCGGGATCCGGCCGAGGCCGTGCTCGTCGATCCGGAGGTGCCGGAGAACCATCGCGAATGCGGTAGGTGCAATCGGCCGGTCGGGCGCAGCCGCAATGGTCAGCCCGGTCGCGCCGAGGGCTTCTGCGCCCACTGCGGGACGCGATTCTCCTTCACCCCCAAGCTGTCCGGCCAGGATGTGGTGGGCGGCCAGTACGAGGTGCTCGGCCCGCTGGCGCACGGCGGCCTGGGCTGGATCTATCTCGCGGTGGACCACAAGGTCGACGACCGGCCGGTGGTCCTCAAGGGCCTGCTCAATACCGGCGATGCGGACGCCATGCGGGCGGCCGTGGCGGAGAAGCGGTTCCTCGCGCAGGTCGATCACCCGAATATCGTGCGGATCTACAACTTCGCCGAGGACACCGGGCCGGACGGCAAGCCGGTCGGGTACATCGTGATGGAGTACGTGGGCGGTAAATCGCTCAAACAGCTACTACGCGAACAGCGCACGGCCGATCAGCGGTATCTGCCGCCCGCGCGGGCCATCGCCTACATCCTGGAGATGCTGCCCGCGCTCGAATACCTCCATGACCGCGGGCTCGCCTACTGCGACTTCAAACCCGACAATGTCATGCAGACCGAGGAGCAGCTCAAGCTCATCGACCTCGGCGCGGTCGTCGGCCTGCACGATCAGAACGAAACCATCTACGGCACACCGGGTTACCAGGCCAAGGAGATCGCGCAGACCGGGCCGACCGTCGCGTCGGAGGTGTACACGGTGGGCCGCACGCTGGCGGCGCTCATCATGCGGATCCCGCCGGTGAACAATGAACTCGGCCCGCTGCCCGGTCCCGAGCTCGAACCGCTCATGGCCCGTCACGAATCGCTGTACCGATTCCTGGTGCGCGCCACCGATATCGAGCCCGACGCGCGCTTCACCTCCATGACCGAGATGGGCGATCAGCTCACCGGCATTCTGCGCGAGGTGCTGGCCACCGAGGACGGGCGACCCCGGTCGGGACTGTCCA
Source organism: Nocardia sp. NPDC004123 (assembly GCF_053603795.1). NCBI lineage: Bacteria > Bacillati > Actinomycetota > Actinomycetes > Mycobacteriales > Nocardiaceae > Nocardia > Nocardia sp. NPDC004123. The sequence goes on along the minus strand of NZ_JBSGGG010000004.1, from coordinate 173,535 downwards.
CCCGGTTCGGCCCACCGCGCGGGGTGTTCGGCATCGGTGACCAGCTGCCCGGTGATCCTCGCGCCCTCATCGCGGCGCTGCCGGTTCCATTGGTCGACCCGAGCGACAGCGGCGCGGCACTGCTGGCCTCCACCAGCGCGGTCACGCCCGAGGACCTGGAGCGCGAGATCACCGCGGGCCTGCAGTCGGTGGTCACCGGCCGCGAGGAGTCGGTGGAGATCCCGCTCCGGCTGATCCGAGCCGCATTGGAATTCGGCGATCCGGACGATGCGCTGCGCCGACTGGACGCGGTGGGCGAGACGCTGTCCGGCGACTGGCGGCTGACCTGGTTCGCGGGCCTCGCCCGCCTGCTGCAGCGCGATTGGCCCGCCGCCGCAGCCGAATTCGACGCCCTCTACAGCGCGCTGCCGGGCGAGGCCGCCCCGAAGCTGGCCCTGGCCGTCACCGCCGAGCTCATGGCCGCGGACGGACTGGACCCCGAGACCGCGCGCGAGCGGGCCGCCCGCTACTACGACCTGGTCTGGCGCACCGACCGCTCCTTCACCAGCGCCGCCTTCGGCGCGGCCCGGCTGCGGCGCGCGGCCGGCGACCGGGCGGGCGCGGTGACGGTGCTCGATCAGGTCGACGCCGCCTCGGCGGTGCACACCGAGGCCGGGGTCACCGCGGTCGAGACGCTGCTGGCCGTCGCCGAGCCCGCCGAGCTGACCGAACAATTGGTTCGCGATGCCGGCAAACGCATCGATAGTCTGACCCTCGACTCGAAACGCCGTGCCGCGCAGGCCCGTTTGCGAGTCCTGGACGCGGCGCTGCGCTGGCTGCGCCTGGGCAGGGTGCCCACCGACCACTCCCCGCTGCTGGGGGTGGCGCTCGATCAACAAGGGGTACGTACCGGTTTGGAACGCTGTTATCGCGACCTGGCGCACGAGACCGAGGACATGTGGGAACGGATCGCCCTGGTGGAGCAGGCCAATGCGGTGCGCCCGAGGACGCTGCTGTGACGGCCCGCTGCCCGCACTGCGGCACCTTCGCCGCCGATACCGACCGGTTCTGCGAGGCCTGCGGCCGCAAACTCGGCATCCGGGTGATCGCGCTGCCGCCCAAGGAATTCCGGCCCGGCTCCGGCTCGACCGTGCCGGTGGCCGAGGCGGCGCGCAGTGCCCGGCTCGCACCCACCGGCGCCACGGCCACCGTCGAATCCGGTCCGCCGCCCGACTGCACCGGCTGCGGCGGAACCGAATTCGACCCGGACGGCTACTGCGCCACCTGCGGTGAGCTCGGGCCCGAACGGGATCGCTTCGAATTCGACCTGGGCACCGCGTGCCTGATCACCGATCGCGGCCTGCTGCACGCCCGCAACGAGGACGCGGTCGCGGCGGCGGTGCTGGACGGCGCGGTGCCGAATCGGCCGGCCGCCGCGGTCATCACGGTCTGTGACGGGGTGTCGACCTCCGAGGATCCGCAGGCCGCCTCGGGTGCGGCGGCCCGGGCGGGGCTGGACGCCTGCCTGGCCGCCCTCGCCGCGGACCAGCCCGCCGAGGACTGCGTCATGGCCGGGCTCACCGCCGCCGCCGACGCGGTCAAGGCGGTCGGCTCGCCGGACGGGAAAGCACCGTCGTGCACCTATGTCTCGGCGATCGTGCAGTTCGACGCCGAGGGCGGCGCGGACATCACCGTCGCGAATGTCGGTGACAGCCGCGCCTATTGGCTGCGCGGCGACGACTCCGACCGGCTCACCGTCGACGATTCTCTCGCCCAGGCCATGGTCGACAACGGCGTGCTGGACGCGGCCACCGCCATGGACGGCCCGCACGCGCACGTGCTCACCCGCTGGCTGGGGGCCGACAGCGAACACCAGTGGTCGCCCACCTGCGTGCGCACCCTGCACACCGACGCGCCCGGGGTGCTGCTGGTGTGCACCGACGGGTTGTGGAACTACCTCCCCGAGGCAGCGGCCCTGTCCCGCTTCACCGGCTCGCTGGCGCCGTTGCCCGCGGCGCGCGCCCTGGTGGAGCACGCGCTCGGTGCGGGCGGCAAGGACAACATCACCGTCGCCCTCGTACCCGTCCCGTCCCTCGCACCATCAGGAGACACAGCGTGACTTCCGCCGAGAACAAAGGCATTTCGGTAGCCATCGACCAGAACGCATTCCTCGCCGAGGGGGTGCGCACGGTCGACGCCATCGTCACCGTCGAGGCCACCGGCGATCTGGTGGTGTCGGTGGCGCCGCCGCCGCGGGTCGAGATCCTGATCATCGACACCTCCGGGTCCATGGGCGCGGCCGACAAGTTCGCGGGCGCCCGGCGGGCCACGCTGGCGGCGCTGGACGTCATGCCCGACGGCACCCGGTTCGCGATCGTGGAGGGTACCGACAAGGCGCAGGTGGTGTTCCCGCACCGCGGGCCCTCGGCGGTGGCCAGCCCGCAGGAGCGCGCCAACGCACGGCGAGCGCTGGACAAGCTGGTTCCACACGGCGGCACCGCGATCGGCACCTGGCTGGGACTGTCGCGCCTGATCGCCCAGCAGCACCCGGGGGCCATGGTGCACGCCATCCTGCTCACTGACGGCAAGAACGAGCACGAGACGCCCGAGCGGCTGGCGGAGGAGATCCGCCAGTCCATCGGTGTCTTCACCTGCGACTGCCGTGGCGTCGGGGTGGACTGGGAGCCGAACGAGGTGCGCCCCATCGCCTCCGCGCTGCACGGGACCATCGACACCGTGGCGACCGCGGATCTGCTGGCCCAGGATTTCGCGGCCACGATGGAATCGTCGATGGAGAAGGCGATTCCGGACCTGACCATGCGGGTGTGGACACCGGTGGGCGCGAAGATCGTCTTCCTCAAGCAGGTCGCGCCGTTCATCGAGGATCTCACCGCGCGACGCACCGAGGTCGGGCCGCAGGTGGGCGAATATCCGCTGGGCTCCTGGGGCGCCGAGGATCGCGACTATCACATCCAGCTGGAGCTCGAGCCGGCCGCGCCGGATCGGGAGAAGCTGGCCGCGCGGGTGAGCGTGCTCGCCGAGGGCGACGTGCTCGGGCAGGGTCTGGTCAAGGCGGTTTGGACGACCGATACCGACAAGTCGGCGATCATCAGCCGCCGGGTCGCGCACTACACCGGACAGGCCGAGCTGGCCCAGACCGTTCAGGAGGGCCTGACCGCGCGCAAGCAGGGCGACTTCGCCACGGCCACGGCCAAACTCCAGCGCGCGTACCACCTGGCCAGCGAGTCGGGCAATGAGAACACCGCCAAGCTGCTGCTCAGTGTCGTCGACGTGGTGGACGAGCGGACCGGAACCATTCGCCTGCGCAACAAGATCGATCCCGCCGACGAGATGGCCCTCGACGTCCGCTCCACCAAGACCGCCCGAGTCCGCAAGGAGCCGTGATGGCGCTCTGCACAGAAGGGCACGAGACCACCGCCACCGACTACTGCGATTTCTGTGGTGCGCCGATGGGCGGTCAATTCGGTGGCGCCACACCGCAACTGGCGATGTGCCCGTCCTGCGGAGCACCCTCGGAGGGTCGGTTCTGCGAGAACTGCGGACACGACTCGGCGCTGCCGCCGCCTCCGCCCGCGCCACCGGTGAGCGCGGAGCCGGCGACGACCGGCGGCGAATCCGGGGCGGTCGAGAACGGAGCCGCAGCGCCGGTCTGGGTCGCCACCATTTCCGCCGACCGGGCGCACTACGCGCGCATGCAGGCGCAGAAGGGACCCGATCTGGAGCGGGTCGACTTCCCCGACTACTACCCCGACCGCCGAATCCCCTTGCAGGGGCCCAATATCCTGATCGGCAAGCGCAGCGTCTCGCAGGGCGTGCACCCCGCCATCGACCTCTCGGTCGCGCCCGCCGATATCGCGGTCTCGCGCTCGCACGCCATCCTGCACCTCGACGGCGGGACGCTCACGGTCACCGACCTCGGCTCCACCAACGGCACCTGTCTCAACGACAGCCCCCACCCCATCCCACCGAAAACGCCTGTGCCACTGCAGGAGGGGGACCGCATCCACGTGGGCGGCTGGACCACCATCACCCTGACCACTGAACCGGGCTGACCACACAATTCGGGCAAAACGGCGATCTTGGTCCATTGCCCAGGTTAGGCTCCCCGCTCTATGAGCTTGACCCGCCGAGACTTCGCCCGCACCACCCTGGCCGCCGCCGCAGGCGCGCTCGCCACCGGCCTGACCGGCCCTGCGGCGCAGGCGATCCCGCACGCGCGAACCGTCGGCGCATCACCGCAGGCGTGGATGTCCGCGCTCCTCGACACCACCTCCCTGCTGCGCCTCACCATCCCCGGCACCCACGACTCCTGCTGCACCAGCGCCGCCAACGGCACCGAGTGGTCGCACACCCAGAACTGGTCGCTCCCGGACCAATTCGCGCACGGCATCCGTTTCCTGGACATCCGCTGCAACGGCCTGCAGGACCACACCGCGGACTCCTTCGGCGTGTACCACAGCGGCTTCTACCAGGGCATCACCTTCGATACGGTGCTCGACCAGTGCCGGGCCTTCCTGGCCGGCAATCCCGGCGAAGTCCTCGTCATGCGGGTCAAGAAGGAGGACGGCACCAATAACGACGTGGGCGCCGATTTCGCGCGAATCTTCAACGGCTACCTCGACACCAAGGGCTACCGCTCACTGTTCTGGCTGGAGAACCGCTTCCCCGCGCTGGGTGAGGCCCGCGGCCGCATCGTCCTCATCGCCCAGTTCGCCAATTCCCTGGGCTGCCTGCAATGGCCCGGCGGCGACAACGGCGTCTTCACCACCGACCGGATTTATCTCCAGGACCACTACAAGGACCACGGCCTGGCCGGCCTCGACTCCGGATCCTCGAACTTCGGCTCCTCCGGCGGCGACAAATTCGACTACGTCAAGGCCTGTCTCGACAAGGCCGCCGCCGACCCCGCCAACACCCTCGAGTACATCAACTTCACCAGCTTCGCCGACAATGCCTGGCCCAAGGACAACGCGGCAGCGATCATGCCCAAACTCGCCGACTACCTGACCACCCACACCACCCAGTCCGCCCACTACGGAATCGTCCCCATGGACTTCCCCGACCAATACACCCGGGTCCTCGACCTCCTGCTCGCCAAGAACATCGGTTAAGGCTCGACCTCGGCGAGAATCGTGTCGCCGTCGTAGAGTTCGCCGCCGAATTTCCAGCCCTGCGCCGCGAACACCGAGACCAGCTCGTCCCATCGGTCCGGCTCGATCTTTCCGGCCAGCCGGACCAGCCGGTAGCCGGTCATCGACCGCAGCGTCACCCAATCGGTGCTCACCATGAACTCATAGTCCTCGGCCGGCTCAACCGACCAGCCGGCCCTGAGGAATGCGGCGGCGCAACCCCTTTCGGGGGCGACGAGCGGATGGCAGCGCCCGGTCGAGTCCCGACCACGCTGCGTGGCGCGGTCAGTGGTCGGTTGCGAGACGGTCCAACCACTCTCGGAGTAGGTGTTGCTCAGCGGTGGTGAGCATTGTCTCTTCGGGGAGGACGGCGCGCAGAGCGCGAGCAGCGCCCGCCGGGCCGGCGTCTCGAACGGCAGGCTGTTCGGTAGTGACCGCGGAGACCATGGCCTCTCGGAGAGCGGTGAGCAGGGCCGGGTTGCGGTCAGCTTCCGGGAGCGACAGCCAGGTCAGGACCGCGCCCCGGCCGGTGGCGTGAATGATCCCGGCCGCTGGCTGCTCGTCGACGCGTAGCCAGCCGCCCGCAGCGAGCCGACGGACGCGTCCGCGCAGGATCTCCAGTCCGACCTGGAATGCGGCCGACCCGGCGCCGGCGGGTTCGCTGTACATGAGGGTATAGAGCGCGGGGTTGGACAGGCCGAACTCGACCGCGAGGTCCCACCCCGCCCGCAGGTCTTCGATGAGATCGGCCGGGTCGGGGTCGATGCGTTTGCCAGCCACGAATTTCGCGAAACCGTACTCCGCGACGGCGTCCAGCAGCCCGTCCTTGTCACCGAACAGCCGGTAGATCGCCGGTGGCTGCAACCCGGCCGCGTCGGCGACCGCGCGAGTGGTCACCGCGTCCCGGCCCCCCGCTCCAGCAGATCGGCCGCGGCTTCGCCGCGGCGATCCTCGCCGAGGAGGGTCGATTCGACGGTCCCACACCGCCATTGACCGCCGCACAGGCCATGGACTTCGACGAGGTCGCCGCCCTCGCCGCCGAGCTCACGGGCCGAACCATCAAGCGCGTCACCGTTTCCGACGAGGAATTCCGGCAGCAGATGGTGAGCTACGGTGCCCCGCGATGGCAGGCGGACATGATGGTGGATATCTTCGCCGCCGAACGCGCCGGTGAATTCGCCACGGTCGACCCGACATTGGCGGAGTTGATCGGCCGCGAGCCGATCGGCTTCGATACGGTGCTGCGCGAGGCATTGTCGGTGAGCTGATCTTCTTGGCGAAAACTCTGTAAGGAATTACAGGGATTGCTAGGGTCGGCCAGCATGACACCGCGATGCCGCCCAACCTCTCCGTCCGGTCTCGCGAACGCCGGCAGGAGGGGTGGCGCGGTGGCGATGCTGGCGGCCATGGCCTGGCACGGGATCGCTCCGGCCGCGGCCGAGGCATCGGCAGGCGAGACGGGCGATGGCGGGCACTGGGTGAGCAGTTGGATGGCTGCGCCGTCGGATTCGTTCGGCGTCGTGGATCCGTCCGAGGCGCCGCAGCTGCACCTGTCCGACCAGACCTACCGGCTGATCGTGACCCCGCATCGGGGCGGCGCGACGGTGCGGATCCACCTCACCAATCGCACCCGTCCCACGCCGGTCGAGTTCGCTCATGTCACCATCGCCAAGCAGTCCGAAGGTGCTGCGGTGCAGCCGGACTCCATGCGCGAGGTGACCTTCGACCGCAGCCCGAGCGTGACGGCCGCGGCGTGGGGTGAGGTCGTGAGCGATCCGATCGATCTGTCCTTCGGCGCTTTCGAGTCCCTGGCCGTGAGCGTCTACGTCGCCGGTCCGGACGTCCTGCCCACCGAGCATTTCGACGCGAACGCCACCAGTTTCTACAGTCTCCCGTTCGCCGGAGACACGGCCGGCGACCCCGCCGGGGCGAGTCTGCCGCTGCACACCACCTCGATGCCGTTCCTGTCCGGTCTCGACGTCCGAGCGCCCGGGACGGTGAGCACCATTGTCGCCCTTGGTGATTCGATCACCGACGGCTATGTCGCCTCGAACTTCCTGGGCCTTCCGCAGGACCCCGGGGTGGTCGACCATGCCCAGCGCTACCCCGACTTCCTACAGCGGCGGCTCGATCAGGCCGGTCTGCCGTACAGCGTCGTCAATGCCGGCATCTCCGGAAACCGGGTCACCAGAGACGGATTCATCCCCCAGTTCGGTCCCGCCGCCACCGCCCGGCTCCAGCACGATGTGCTCGACCAGCCCGGCGTCACCGACGTCATCATCCTGGAGGGCATCAACGACCTGGGTATCCCGATCGGCGCCGACTACAACCAACTGGTCGGCGGCTACACCGAGCTCATCGGCCGACTGCACGCCGCCGGTCTGCGAGTCCACCTCGGCACCATCCTGCCTGCCGCCAACGCCCTCAACGACGGCATCCTCACCTTCCCCGCCGCCGACCCCGTTCGCCGGCAATTGAATTCCTGGATCCGCGGGCAGCAGCTCGCCGACAGCGTCATCGACTTCGACGCCGCCCTCCGCGACCCGGCCGACCCCTCCGTCCTGGCCCCGCGCTATGCGGGCCCCGATAACCTCCACCCGAACGCGGCCGGATATCAGGCCATGGCCGATGCCATCGACCTCACCACCTTCGGCGGCCAAGGCTGATAATTCGCCGCATTGCATCGAGAGACAATCGCATTCGGAAATGCCACCCCATGGATTCGTGCCCGCCAGTTCGATTGCCGCACAAATGGTCTCGGTTGGATTACGATGATCTTGTGAGTTATCCGATTCCGTCGGCGAAGGTGCTGTTGGAGAGCCGCCTGCGGATGGTGCTCGACGGCAGCCCCTACACCGTGCGCTCGGTCCACGACGGCCTGCGGGTCGAACGGCCCTACGACAAGGACCGCACGCGGACCCCCTACAGCTATTTCCTGCGGCTCAATGAAAAGCACAGCCGCGCACAGTTCTTCCGGTACTACTGGCCCAACAGCGAGGGCGAGGCCCCGCACCACTGGAACCGCGATCCCGACCGGATCGGCGAATCCATCAAATCGGAACTGGCCACGATGGGATGGCAACGCGGCCGCAGCCCCGCGGAATGGTTCTCCGCCATCCTCGGCACCATCATCTGGCTGGCGCTCCCGGGCACCATTGCCGCGTTCTCCGGCCAGGCCTGGTTCCTCGCAGTGTTCGGTTCGGTCCTCCTCGCGGTCGGCATCGTCATCGTCGTCGGGGCAGTCGTTCTGCTGCGCCGATCACGTACCCGAGTGTGATTCCCGGGCCGGGCTGCGCCTGGCTGTCCAGAACATCCAGGATCCGGCCCCCAGCGTAAGTGCGATGAAGGTCGCCATTCCGATCAGCGCCGCGATTGCTCCCGGCCCGGTGGCCCCGCCCCCACTCGCCTCGATCAGGAAACCTGCGGCTACCGGTCCGATAAGTATCAGACCGAGGGCCGTCAGCAGGAATGCGACATATGTCAGCACTCCCGCCGGCAATCGTGTTCGCGCTGCCGAACGCGCACTTCCCCCACCATCAACCTGCCGCTGTAACCGCCGAGCATTCGTCATATGCCCTCGAATCCATGTCTCGTGAGATGCATTCGAACAGGGAATTACGCCAACACCGTGAACTTCTCAGCGGCTGTACCGCAATCGAACGATCATCGCCACCTCGAATGCGTTCATGGCGTAATCCTGCCAGCAAGAACCGCGCCGACGGATCAAGCCGCACAGGCATTTCGAAATGTCGGGTACTAGCGGAGCAGGTTCACGAGTTGACGGTAGGCGGCGCGGGTGGGTGGCGCCAGGCGGCGCCAGCTGATGGGACCGCCGGAGCCCAGGTGGGCGTCATAGGGGATCTCGGCGACCGCCCGGACCACGTCGCCGAGATATTTGCGGACGTGTTCGGTGACCAGCGGCCCGTCCTTCGGGTACTGACGCGTGACGACGATGACCGCTTCGGCCAGGTGGTACTGGCTGTAGTTGTCGTCGAGCCAGATCAGGGCGGGTTTGAGCCGATTCACGGCGTCGGGGCGGGCGGCGAGGGTGATCACCAGCGAGATCCGGGAATCCGACAGCAGCGGGGCGACCATGCGGTTGGTGACGGGCGCGCCGCCGTCGTAGACGGGCAGGCAGCCGGCTTCGACCAGGTCGCGATGCACCGAGGAGTAGGTCTCGCGGCGGGGCAGCGCCTCGGGACCGCGGGGCAATACGCCTACGCCGGAGCTGTTCTCGCCGCAACTGTCGATCACGGTGGACGGCAGGCTGCGGTGGGTCATCCTCAGCCAGGACTGGACGGTCCCCGCGGCGTCGATGGTGTCGCACCCGCGGGCGGCCAGGTCACCGCCGGTGGTGGTGGCGTCGACGACGATCGGCGAGTGTTCGCCGTAGTCGTAGGCGGCCGCGCCCGCGATGCCCAGGGCGGTGGTGGTCGCGCCGGAGCCGCCGGAGCTGCCCAGGACGAGAACGGGCGGCAGGTCGGCCCACAGCAGGTAGCCGTTGCGCGGCTGCACGCGCACCATGTCGGTGGGCGCGCCGGGCGGGGCCGGACGCAACAGCAGGGAAAGGTCTGTGGGAGTGGAAGAAAGAGCGGCGGGATGATCCGGGAAATTTTCGGACACTCTGGATTCCTTTGATGCGAGCGGCAGACGATGCTGCGGAATCGTCTGGTCACCACGTCGCGGAGGACGGCTACGCCGGCGTCATCCATCGCGTGCACGATCGGTGGCGCAGCCAACCCCCTGCCATTTCGCCGTCGACACCCACACCGCGTCGACGAGCGGCCCCTGCGCCTCGACAGCTTCGCTGAAGCCTCGAGTTCTGCCCCCGGATACCCCCTACCCGCCTAGCTGTCGATCAAGAGTGCAAAAGGGTTGCCGTGCAGTCCCTTTCAATGTGGCCAGATATTACCTGATCTTGGCAGGCAAGCAGCAGGATCCCTAGCCCCACCGAAACTCCGGCACTGAATGTCAGCGCACCGCCCGAATCGGCACAACCGCGGCCGCCCCCAGCACCGAAAGCAGGCCACCGACCAGGAATAGCGGCCGATACCCGCCGAAGCTCACCACTGCCGACGCCACGAAAGGCCCGACGATTTGGGGACCCGCATTGGCGATATCGAGCACCCCATCTCGCGGGCGGCATCTTCGGCCTTGGGCAGCACCATGGTGACCAGGTCCACGGCCATGAAACAGCCGAGGGCCGGTCCGTTCACCGCGGCGAAGGCCAGCGGAATGAGCCACGGGTTGTCCAGGGCGTGCGAAGAGCACGGGTTCCGGCCGTGGTGCGGCCGGAACCCGTTGCGGTCGAGGCGATCAGCCGATGTCGGCGGTGAGGGGGAGGGCGGTCACCGAGGTGCCGACGTGCAGGGTGAAGGTCCCGGGTTCGATGGCCCAGCCCTGATCGGTCCAGTGCTCGAAGGAGCGCTTGGGCACGTCGATGGTGGCGGTGACGGATTCACCCGGGTTCGCCTCGACCACCGCGAATCCGGCCAGCCAGCGCACCGGCCGGTCGACGTCGCTGTGCTCGCGCGACAGATACGCCTGCACGACCTGACGGCCCCGGCGGTCACCGGTATTGCGGACGGTGACGGTCGCGGTCCGGCCGGACACCGCCAGTTCGTCGAGCTCCCAGGTGGTGTAGCCGAGACCGTGGCCGAACGGATAGGCCGGGGCCACACCCGATTTCAGCCAGGCGCGGTAGCCGATGTGAATGCCCTCGCCGTAGGGCAGCGCATTGTCGGGTGCGGGCTTGGTGTCGAGCACGGGCACGTCGGCCATTGTTTCGGGCCAGGTGGTGGGCAGGCGGCCGCCGGGTTCGGCGGCGCCGGTGAGCACGTCGGCGAGCGCCGCGCCGAATTCCTGCCCGGGGAACCAGGCGAGCAGCACGGCCGCGACATCGTCGCGCCACGGCATCTCCACCGGCGAGCCGGAGTTCACCACCACGATGGTGCGCGGGTTCACCGCGGCGACCGCGGCGACCAGATCGTCCTGCCGGCCGGGCAGCCGCAGCGTGGTGCGGTCGAAGCCTTCGGATTCGATCCGCTCGGTCGTGCCGACGACCACCACCGCCACCTCGGAGGTCCGCGCCAATTCCACTGCGGCAGCGAACTCTTCGTCATCCGATCGGCGCGGACGGCCGACCGCGCAGGTGATGCCCATGGCAGGGAAGCCGTTGTCCGGCATCATGCGCACCAGCACGTCGACCTCCTGCCCCTCGGCGAGGGTGCGGGTCACGAACCGCTGCGGCGGGTTCAGCAGCATCTCGACCGGATCGGCGCCCGCGGGCACCACGGTCTCCTCGAGCACCTGCTCGCCGTCCAGCGTCAGGGTCAGCGTGCCCACACCGGCGAACCCGATGCGCCACTCCCCCGCCACGTCGGCTCGCAGTCGCCCGCGCAGCTCGATGGCCTTGGCCTGCAGGGCATTCGGGTTGCCGAAGAGCATGAGGCTGCCCGCCCGCCGATGCTCGGTATCCAGCACGGCATCGCCGTCGAGGTACCGCAGCGACAACCCCGGCTCGCCGGTCTCGGGGTCGGTGACCAGGTCCAGCGGAACCGGAATCATGTTCTCGCTCAGGTGCACACCCGGTGTGTGGACCACCGGCAACACCTCCGACAGCCCCTGCAGCGGGGAGGTGGTGTGCGCCGGAATCACGGTCGCACTGCCGCCGCCCATGAAACGCGGTTCGGCGGCGGCGGATCCGAGCAGCGCCACCTGCGCGGGCCTACCGAGCGGCAGGGTGCCGTCGTTGGCGGCGAGCACCATGGCCTTGGCCGCGGCCTCGCGCACCAGGCGCTGCGACGCCTCGTCGCTGAAGGTCGGAACGGGCTTGGGCGTTCCGTTCAACGCGCCGACCCGGACGGCGAATCGCAGGATGCGCCGCACCTTCTCGTCGATCGCGGACTCGGGCACCTCGCCCTTGCGGACGGCCGCTTCCAACGGCGCGCCCCACAGCTCCCAGGGACCGGGCATGGCCAGGTCGTTGCCCTTGGCCGCGCCGAGGGTGGAGCGCACCGCGGTCCAGTCCGACACCACCAAGCCGTCGAAGCCCCACTCCCCCTTCAACGGTTCGTCGAGCAGGTCGCTCTCGGTCATGGTGGCGCCGTTGACCGAGTTGTAGGCGGCCATGATCATCCACGCGCCCGCCTCGACGGACCGCTCGAACGGGTACAGGTACAGCTCCCGCAGCGTCCGCTCGTCCGCGACCACATTCGCGGTGAACCGCTCGGTCTCGGAGTCATTGCCGACGTAGTGCTTCGGGCACGCGCTCACCCCGTGCGCCTGCACCGCCCGCACGTAGGCGTCGGCAATCTCGGCGGTCAGCATCGGGTCCTCGGAGAAGCATTCGAAATGCCGTCCGCCCAGCGGGGATCGGTGCAGGTTGATGGTCGGCCCGAGCACCGCGTACACGTCCTTGCGGCGGGCCTCGGCGGCGATGAGCGCGCCGATCCCGGTGAGCAGGTCGCGATCCCAGGTGGCGGCCAGGGCGGTGCCCGAGGGCAGGCTGACCGAGGGGTCGCGCTCGTCCCACTGCTCGCCGCGCACGCCGGACGGGCCGTCGGAGACCGGCATCTCGACCAGCCCGATGCCCGGTTCGCCCGCGAAGCGGAAGAAGCCCGCGCCCGAGATCAGGCGAATCTTGGCGGGAAGATCCAGCTTCCCGAGGAGGTCGTCGATGACGTCGGTCATTCCTGTTCCTTCCAGAAGGTCGCCAGGTCCGCGCTGACCTGCGCGGGCACATCCTCGTTCGGCACATGGCCGGAGCCGTGATAGACGGCGGTCTTCGCGTTCAGCTGCTTCGCGAACCGCTCGTGCACCTCGGGCGCCCAGAGGTCATTGGTGTCGCCGTAGGCGACCAGCAGCGGCACACCCGAATCCCGCAGCACCGCCGGATCTTTCACCGGCGGCTCCGCCATGCAGGTCAGGATGCCGACGATATTGGCCTTCTTGGTACGCAGGATCCGCTCCCGCAGGAACTCCCGGCGCTGCGGCGCGGGCTGCTGGTCGGCCTGGGCCATGACCGCGTTCATCTGCTCCCAGATGACCACCTGCCCACCGGCTTCCACCGCCTGCGCGACCAGCAGCGGCGGCGGGAAATTGATGTCGGCGACCGAGGACGGGCCCGACGCCAGCAGGGTGAAGCTGCGGAACCGCTGCGGCCGCTCGATCACCGCGACGCGGGCGACGTAGCCGCCGAAGGAATGCCCGACCAGGTGGATGGGCTCGGCCGGCGAGATCTGGTCGACCACGCCCTGCAGATCGCCGACGAAATCGGCCAGGGTGTACCCCGAAACCTCCTCGGGCCCTTCGGACTCCCACTGCCCGCGCTGGTCATAGGCGACCGCCCGGTACCCGGCCGCCGCGAGCAGCGGCAGCATCTCCTCGAAGTCCTCCTTGGAGCCGGTGAAGCCCGGCACCAGCAGCGCGGTGCCGCGCCGCTCGACCCCGGCCGGCGGCTCGACCTCCCATGCGGCCAGCTTCCCGGCCGCTCCGCGCAGCGTGATCGGCGTGATGATCGGGGCCTGACTCATCGGCAATCCCTTCCCTCGTACGGCCCTGTACGGCTGGCACGAGTGTGCCAGTGGAAATCCAGTTTACCGAGTAGTCACTAGGTACTGTTATCATTTCGTAACCATGGTCCAGGTTTGCCTGATCAACCCGCTTGACTAGTGTCCCACCTCATGACGCCCCACCCCCGACGCCGCAGACGGGGCGACGACCGCCGCGAGCAGATCATCGACGAGGCACTGAAAGCCTTCGCCGACAACGGCTATCGCAGTGCCTCCATCGCCGAGATCGCCGACCGCTGCGGCCTGTCCCAGCCCGGGCTGCTGCACTACTTCCCGAACAAGGCCGCGCTGCTGTCGGCGGTCCTCGACTACCGCGACCGCCTCGACTACGACCGCCTCGGGTTCGACCAGCAGCTGCGCGGCAAGGACGCCCTCGTCCGCCTGGCCCAGCTGGTCGAGCACAATATGCACGTGCCCGGGCTGGTCCGGCTGTTCACCGTGCTCACCAGCGAGGCGGTCACCGCCGACCATCCGGCTCACGAGTGGGCGCTGAACCGCTACCGCCTGCTCCAGGACTACCTCGCCGGAGCGCTACAGGCGGGCATCGACGACGGCAGCATCCGCAAGGACATCGACCCCGCGGCCATAGCCCGCCAGGTCTTCGCCATGATGGACGGCCTGCAGCTGCAATGGCTGGTGGATCCCGACACGGTCGACATGGCCGCCCTCTTCCGCGCTTACGTCGACGAACTCATCGCCTACATCTCCTAGCGCGCCATCCCGCATCTCGCAGCGGCTCGTCCGGCATCTCCTATCGCTTCATCCAGCCACCGCATCGCGGAAGTGCTCGGCGAGATCGAGCCCGGCGGCCTGCTCCGCCGTGACCCAGGCATGGTCGTCGTGCTCGTCCGGGTTGAGAATCACCGCACCACTGCCGTTTTCGCGCACATCGAAGACGCGCGCGTGAATCCGCAGCGGGCGTCCGGCCACATCCATCCACTCGTGTGCCGAGCGCTCACCGAGGACCTCGATGGCCAGACCGGTCTCCTCCGCGACCTCGCGTACCGCGGCCTGCTCGGGTCGCTCCCCCGGCTCGACGCCACCGCCCGGCAGCTCCCACCGCCCGGCCAGGAAAACCCCGGCGGCCCTGCGGATCAGCAGGATCGTGCCGGCGCGTTCGATCCGGCAGTACACCAAATGTTTTTCTTTCACCCGTCGATCATGCGTGAACCGACGGGGGCGGATTACGCGGAGTCCACCGCGTACTGGTACTTCCCGCGATCGAGTTTGCGCACATTGCTGTTGTCGCGCTGCGCCATTCGCCCCAGCGCGACCGCGACGTGGTGGCGGGCGCTGATCGGCAGCTCCACGCCGCGACTCTGGAGCGCCGCGATCACTTCCGCCGGGGTCCAGGTCTGTTCGGGGTGTTCGGCGAGGAAATCGGCCACCACCCGGGGCAGCGAGCGTCCCTGCGACGGCCCGGCCGAGTCGGCGGGCTCCGGCACGTCGGTCAGCTGCTCGTCACGGGCGGTGTCCAGCCAATTCGCGACCGTGAGCAGCTTCGAGCAGGCCGCACGCAATTCGGCTCCGGGCGAACGGATGTCACCGAGGTTGTACATGGCCTGGTAGTAGCGACCGATATTGGTCAGCAGATCGATGGCTTGCTTCTCGGTGTCGGCGACGATGGCTTCGCTGCTGCGACCCGACTGCGCGGCCGCCGCCACTGCTCCCACGTCCACGTCCGACAATCCCCTTCGCTGTTGATCGACAGATGCACGGCTCACCCGACACTAGCCAAGCGGCGTGGCCGAATTGTGAAAGACTACAAGGTCATTGCCGCCAGCGCGCCCCCAACGGCGTTTCGCGTGACCGGAATGCCGGGTTCACTCTGTAAGAACCGCAGGTTACCGCGGTCCCGTCCGATCGTCGCAGGGCCGCCCACCCGCACCCGACACGCGGAACGTTTCGGTGCGCGCGCGTGGCGCGATATCCACTTCTCACGCCCGCGGCCGTGACCACCACGCTGCAACCCCTCGGCTGGCACGGAACAGTGCAGCAATCCACAGTGACGGTCACCGATCCCGCGAAGGTCGGCGAGGTGGTCGGCCAGAATCCGGCGGCGGGCACCGCGGTCGCCGTCGACGCGACGGTGACCATCATGGTCGGCCCTCGCGGGTGTGGGCGCTGACGACTCGACGGCGACCGGCGGTGCGTGACGGGCTAGGCAGGCGCTCGGCCGAGATACCAGGACAGCAAGCCGGGGTCGTCGACCGCGGCGGGGTCGACGACGCGACCGGGGTCCGCGCCCTGTAGCAGGCGCTTGAGCGGGACTTCGAGTTTCTTGCCGGTACGGGTGTGCGGGATGCCGGGGGCGGCGATGATCACGTCGGGGACGTGGCGGGGCGACAAAGCAGTCCGGATGGTGGCAGCGATCCGCTGCCGCAGCTCGTCGGTGAGCTCGCGTCCCGGAGCGAGCACCACGAACAGGGGCATCCAATAGCCGCCACCCGGCTCTTCGATGCCCAGCACCAGGGATTCGGCGATCTCCGGCAGCGCCTCGACGACCTCGTAGATGTCGGCGCTGCCCATCCGAATACCGTTGCGGTTCAGGGTGGAATCGGACCGCCCGTGCACGATGACGCTGCCGTGCGGTGTGCAGGTGATCCAGTCGCCGTGCCGCCAGACGCCGGGGTACATGTCGAAATAGGCGTCGCGGTAGCGGGCGCCGTCGGGGTCGTTCCAGAACGCGACGGGCATGGAGGGCATCGGCTGAGTGACGATCAGCTCGCCCACCGCATCGTGGACGGAGTGACCGGATTCGTCCCAGGCTTCCAGGGCCACCCCGAGATACGGGGCGGAGAGCTCGCCGGGCCAGATGGGGACGGTCGGCGTGCCGCCCATGAAGGCCGAGACCACATCGGTGCCACCGCTGATCGAGGAGACCGGGATATCACCGGCGTTGTCGCGCAACCACATCGACGAGGACGCCGGGAAGGCCGCACCGGTGACGCCGATCTGCCGCAGCGCATGCAGATCGTGGGTGAGCGCCGGACGGGCGCCCGCCTTCTCACAGGCCAGTATGTACCCGGGGCTGGTGCCCAGGACTGTGGCGCGGGTGCGGGCGGCCAACGCCCACAGCGCATCCGGCGCGGGATGGCCCGGACTGCCGTCGTAGCAGACGATGGTCGCGCCGGTCAGCAGCCCGGAGACCTGGAAGTTCCACATCATCCAACTGGGGCTGGTGTACCAGAAGAAGGTGTCGTCCGGCCCGATATCGGAGTGCAGGGCAAGGGCTTTCAGATGCTCCAGCAGCACGCCGCCGTGGCCGTGCACGATGCCCTTGGGCTTGCCGGTGGTGCCGGAGGAGTAGAGCACCCAGAGTGGATGCTCGAAATCGACGGGCTCGGTGGCGAGCGCGGGTGGTTGCGGCGCGAACAGATCCTGGGTGGCGTCGCTCCAGTCCAGGGCGTCGGGCAGCGTTCGGCCGAGCCGCGACTCCAGCACGGTCCCCCGCAACGAGGGTAAACGGTCACGGAGAGCAGCTATTTCGGCGATCTTGTCGTGCGCCTTGCCGCCGTAGCGGTAGCCATCGGCGGTGATGAGCACGACCGGCTCGAGCTGGCCGAGGCGGTCGAGCGCCGCCGCGGCCGTGTAATCCTGTCCGCAGGCGCTCCAGACGGCGCCGATACTCGCGGTGGCCAGGAAGGCGATCACGGCTTCGGGAATGTTCGGCAGGTAGCCCGCCACCCGGTCGCCGCGACCTACACCCAATTCGCGCAGTGAGCGAGCCAGAACCGCGGTGCGGGAGAGCATTTCCGCCCAGGAGAGTTCCCGCACCGGGCTGTCCTCGCTGAGCGCGACAATCGCGGGCCGGTCGGTGCGGGCGTGCCGGATGATCTGGTCGACATAGTTGACTCGGGCGCCCGGAAACCACCGCGCCCCCGGCATGTCACTGGAAGCCAGCACCTCGGCGGGCTCCTCGCCGACCTCGAAGTACTCCCACACCGCCCGCCAGAATCCGGCGATGTCGCCCACCGACCAGCGCCACAGCTCCGGGTAATTCTCGGTGTGAATCCCGTAGCGCCGCTCGACGAACCGACCGAAGTCGGTGATCCGCGCCGCCGCCATAGCGCCCTCGTCCGGCACCCACTGCGGCACCGCTGCGATCTCGGTCATCGGGCGCTCCACCCGCCGTCCATGGTGTAGGAGGCCCCGGTCACCATCCGCGCCGCATCCGATGCGAGCCAGCCGACCAGCGAGGCCACCTCCTCCGGCTCCACCAGCCGCTTGATCGCGTTGTCGGTCAGCATGATCCGCTCCACCACCTGCTGCTCGGGGATGCCGTGCGCCGCGGCCTGATCGGCGATCTGCTTGTCCACCAGCGGGGTTCGCACGTAGCCGGGATTCACGCAGTTGCTGGTCACCCCGTGCGGCCCGCCCTCGAGAGCCGTCACCTTCGACAGCCCTTCCAGCGCGTGCTTGGCGGTCACATAGGCCGATTTGAACGCCGAGGCCCGCAGCCCGTGCACCGACGAGAGATTGACGATCCGGCCGTACCCCTGGGCGTACATGTGCGGCAGGGCCGCGCGGGTGAGCAGGAACGGGGCCTCGACCATGAGCCGCAGCATCCTGCGGAACCGTTCCGGCGGGAAGTCGGTGATCGGGCTGACGGTCTGGACGCCGGCATTGTTCACCAGGATGTCGGTCTCCAGCCGGAGGTCCTCCAGGGCGGTCACATCCGACAGATCCACCTGCCATGTCCGCCCGCCGAATTCGGCGGCCACCTTCTCCGCGCCCTCGCCGTCGATATCGGCGACGGTCACCTGCGCGCCGCGGGCGGCGAGCTCGCGGGCGCAGGCCGCGCCGATCCCGCTCGCCCCGCCCGTCACCAGTGCCCTGCGTCCCGCCAGTTCCCCCAGGGGTCCGGTCGTCTCGGTCATGCCACCTTCACCTCCGCACTGTCGTGCGTCGAATTACGCTGCGCTGCCAGGCTTTCCGCGTCGGCCCGGTCGATGGCCGCCAGGTCGGCGCCCTTGGTCTCGCGGGCGAAGAGCACCGCCACCACGGTCACCGCCGCCGAGGCCGCCAGGTACCAGGCGATCGGCACCGAGGATTTGTAGGACTCCAGCAGCCGCACCGCGATGATGGGCGCGAGCGACCCCGCCACCAGCGAGGTCACCTGATAGCCCAGGGACACACCGGAATACCGCATGCGGGTGGGGAACATCTCGGCCATGATCGCCGGCTGCGCGGAGTACATGAAGGCGTGGAATACCAGGCCGATGATGACGGCGCACAGGATGACCGCGTTGTGCTTGCTGTCCATCATCGGGAAGGCGAAGAAACCCCAGGTCGCTGCGGCGAGCGCACCGACCAGGTAGACCGGCCGCCGCCCGATGCGATCACTGAGCCGTCCGACCAGCGGGATGACCAGGAAGTGCACGGTGTGCGCCGCGAGCAGCCACCACAGGATCACCTTGGTGTTCGCTCCCACATGGACTTTCAGATACGTGATGCTGAAAGTGACTACGAGATAATAGAAAACGTTCTCACCGAACCGAAGTCCCATGGCGGTGAACACACCTCGCGGGTACCGCTTCAGCACCTCGAGCGCGCTGAAGGAGTTCGCCTTCTCCTGCTCGGCCAGCTGTTGCGTGGCCACGAAGATCGGCGCGTCGGTGATCTTGGTGCGTACGTAGTAGCCGATCAGCACCACCACCGCCGACAGCCAGAAGGCCACCCGCCAGCCCCAGGACAGGAACGCCGCGTCCGACAGTGTCGAGGTCAGCACCAGCAGCACGATGGTGGCGAGCATATTGCCCACCGGCACCGCCGCCTGCGGCCACGACGCCCAGAACGCGCGGCTGCGGCTCGGACTGTGCTCGGCGACGAGCAGTACCGCGCCGCCCCACTCACCGCCGACCGCGAAGCCCTGGATGAACCGCAGCACCACCAGCAGTACCGGGGCCAGATAGCCGACCTGCCCGAAGGTCGGCAGGCAGCCCATCAGGAAGGTGGCCGCGCCGACCAGGATCAGGCTCAGCTGCAGCAGCTTCTTGCGCCCGTACCTGTCGCCGAAGTGCCCGAAGACGATGCCGCCCAAGGGCCGGGCCGCGAAGCCGACCGCGTAGGTGATGAAGGCCGCCAGGATGGCGTCCAGGTCGCTGGTGCCCTTGGCGAAGAACACCTTGTTGAACACCAGCGTCGCCGCGGTGCCGTAGAGGAAGAATTCGTACCACTCGACCACGGTCCCCGCCATGGACGCGGCGACCACGCGCCGCAATCCGGCCAGGCCGCCGCGGGCTTCCGGTTCGGTATCCGGGAGGCTCATCGCGCCAACTCCTTCACGCTCGGGCCGCCTCACCCCTCATCTGTGATGCGGCCCACATACTTCGATGCCAAGGAGTATTCGTGCACATTCGGCGCGCCCGCAATGACCAGATCCGCAGCCACAATCTGCAAGAATGCAGAAATGAGCGTGACCTCCACCACAACCCGCCTCAGCCCCGACGATCTGCTGGTGCTGCTCGCGGTGGGCCGCACCGGCCGCTACGTCTCGGCGGCAGAGGAACTGGGCATCAACCACACGACCATCTCGCGGCGCATCGCGGCGCTGGAGCAGGCGCTCGGCGGCCGGGTGCTGATTCGCGGTGCGAGCGGATGGGAGCTCACCGATCTGGGCCGGGAGGCGCTCACCGCCGCCGAGGCCATCGAATCCGCGGTCCGCTCGCTGACCTCCGACACCCCGGAACTCGAAGGCGTGGTGCGCATGTCGGCCACCGACGGGTTCAGCGCCTACGTGGCCGCGCCCGCCGTCGCGAGGATGCAGCGCCGCCATCCCGGACTGTCCGTCGAGATCGTCACCGCCACCCGGCTGGCGTCGTTGCAGCGGTCGGGCTTCGATATCGAAGTGGTGGTGGGCAAACCGCAACTGCGCCGCGCCCGCGCCATCGCCCTGGGCGACTACACGCTCGGGCTCTACGCCTCCCACGGCTATCTCGCCGATCACCCCGCCCCGGAGGCTCTCGAAGACCTGTCCCGCCACCCGCTCGTCTACTTCATCGACTCCATGCTCCAGGTCGACGACCTCGACCTGGCCCCCACCTTCGCGCCCGCCATGCGCGAATCCATCTCCTCCACCAATGTTTTCGTGCACGTGGAGGCGACCCGGGCGGCCGCCGGGCTGGGCCTGCTGCCCTGCTTCATGGCCGACCGCCACACCGATCTGGCCCGCGTGCTGCCGGAAATCTCTGTGCGCCTGACCTATTGGCTCGTCGCGCGCCCGGAAACCCTGCGCCGCCCCGAAGTCGCCGCCCTCGTCGAGGCGCTGCGCGAGCAGGTGGACACCCACCGCGACATGCTCATGGGTTGACCCACTCCACCGGATCACCGACGCGGGATGGAGAGCCGGACCTCGAGAAGCTCACCGCCGCGTGGCGTGAGGCCCAGATCGCCTACCGGACCTTGCGGGCACTGATGCGCGCCGACCTGGGAATAGACGCCGAGCAAGACTTCCTGAACCACGCGAACATCACGACACCTCGACAGATCACGCCATGGGAGAAACCTGAACTTGATCCGCCGAACGAGTCGGCGTAGGGCCCGCCGCCGATCGGACCCGCCATGATTCGGGTACGGGGATGGATTCGGTAGCCACGCGGCGAATTCACCCACGGGCATCGCGACACCGCGGCCGATTCTCGCCAGCGCGGGCGGTGAGCGTCGATGACCATCGTGAGCATGACAACGGATGCGATGACCACCCTGCGGGCCTTCTATGCGGCCGAGGCCGCCTACCTCACCG
Organism: Nocardia sp. NPDC004123; assembly: GCF_053603795.1. Lineage (NCBI taxonomy): Bacteria > Bacillati > Actinomycetota > Actinomycetes > Mycobacteriales > Nocardiaceae > Nocardia > Nocardia sp. NPDC004123. The sequence goes on along the minus strand of NZ_JBSGGG010000004.1, from coordinate 152,089 downwards.
AGGGGGCCGGGTTCGAGGAGATGGCTCGGTATCTGGCGCCGGATGTCGTGATGTACCAGGCCTCGAGCCTGCCCTACGGCGGGCAGTGGCACGGGCACGACGGCATCCGCGAATTCCTCGCCGCGATGGGAGACAGCTGGGACGGCCTGTGGTTCGACGAGCAGCACTTCCTCAGCGAAGGGGAACGGGTCGTCGCCTACAGCCGAGGCCGGCTGCGTGCCCGGCACACCGGACGGGTACTGGAAACCTCGCTGCTGCAATGGATCAGCTTCCAGGACGGTCTGATCACCGAATTCCGGCCCTACTATCACGACACCTCGGCGGTCCTGGCCGCTCTGGCCGAGAACGCCTGATCACCGGGGCACAGGCCCACGATCGCGACGACGCAGCCCGGGTCGAAGGAGGCGACACGGCGTGGGTCGAAGAAGGAAACGGGACCGACCGGTTGGCCTCGGCGCGGCGGTGGCACAGTGGACAGGGCACGGACCCGACCGAGGAGGAGCCATCCATGAGCGGACGTACCCCCAGCCGTTGGGAGGAACTCACCGCCGCCGACCCTGCGCATTCGAAGTGGTACGTGGAGCGGTTCCGGAGATTGTCGGCCGAAGGCGCGGATATCGTCGGGGAGGCGCGGCTGATCGACGCGATGCTCGACCGCGGTAGCCGGGTCCTGGATGCGGGGTGTGGTCCGGGACGTGTGGGTGGCTACCTGCACGACGCGGGTCATATCGTGGTCGGCGTCGATGTCGATCCGGTCTTGATCGCTGCCGCGGAGCACGACCATCCCGGCCCGACCTGGATTGTCGGTGATCTCGCCGAACTGGACCTGCCGGCCCGCAACATCACCGCCGACTTCGATGTCATCGTGTGCGCGGGGAACGTGATGACCTTCCTGGCGCCCTCCACCCGAGGGGCGGTGCTGGCCGGTTTCGCCCGCAACCTCGCCCCGGGTGGCCGGGTGGTCACAGGTTTCGGAGCCGACCGCGGCTACGAGTTCCCGCAGTTCCTGACCGACGCCGAGAACGCCGGACTCACAGTGGATTTGCAGCTCTCGACCTGGGACCTACGCCCATTCACCGACCAGTCCGACTTTCTGGTGGCGGTGTTCTCGCGCGCAGACTGAAACCTGCCCTGCCCCAGGAAACCCCAACCCTGACCGGTGGAATCTGGTCCGCTGCAACACCGAACATCCTGTAATTCAGGTCCAGGGCATCCCTCTCCGGTGCAGTGGCGCGTGGCCTCACGGTCGGAGATACGGGGCATACGAGATGGTCGCGGTGGGCGAATCCCATTCGCCCACCGCAACATTCAATTACGCCCACTGCCCGGGCCGAAGCACGTCCATCCAGTGAGTCGGCCATGTCGCGAGGGCCACGATCACCATGATCGCCAGGTGCACCGGTGCCGCGAAACTCTCCTTCGGCCCGTGGTGGTTGATGATGTGCGTGACCACAGCGCCGGTCAGCACCAGTATCAGCACCGCGGCGCCGAGGAATCGTGCCTCGTGGAACGGGATCACCAACAGCAGCGCACACACCCCCTCGATCCCGCCGACCACGAACCGGAACCAGGCGGGCCACCCCCACTCCGCGAATTTGATCGAGTACGCAGGCCCGAAAAACGTCGGCCCGGGCCAGAACTTGGTCACCGCTCCCATCATGAACTCGAGGGCGAGGAACCACAGGAAGCCGGTCGCGACCCATCCGGACCAGGTGTGAGCGATAGTCATACCGCCATGACCACCCGCACGGCCGAAATGTGACACGCCCAGTGTGCAGGCGAGATGGGTTCGCCACCTACGCTCGAATACTGGTCGCCCACTGCGGATTTCGCCCGGATGCGGCCACCGCCCGCACGAACGGCTCTGCGTCATCGGCCACCTCGACTGCCGCGACGAACATGCCGTACGAGCGGTATTCCTTCGCACTGGAGTCGATGATCTCTGCGATGGTCGTGGCGGCCGCCGTGGAGATCCGGAACTCTTGTCCGGTCGCCGCCGCCACGTCCCACCCGTGCAGAGCGAGCTCGGCGAGCAGCATTCCCGCGACGTCGGACGCGGGCACCGAGGACCACCCGAGGTCGATCTCGCCCTCCCACACCGCGGGCTCGGCCCAGGCCTGCACTGCTCGATCCAGCTGCGCCGCATACTCTTCGGCCCAATCCGCCGTCGCCGTGAAATCACGGCCACTCAGATCGTCGGGGATCGCCCGCCGCCGCGCCCGGCACTCCAGCCCGTAGGACGAGTAGAGCACCCAGTGGTTGATCAGCGTCCGCACATCGAATTCGGTACACGGCGTCGGCGCCGACAACTGCTCCGGTCGAACTCCCCGAGCCACCCGCCCAGCCTCAGCGGCACACTCGGTCATCGCTGAAAGAATCGTGTTCATGCCGAGGACGCTATGCCGAGGCCGGCCGTGTGTTCTTGGAAAAATACGTCACGGCGACCGCACCCGGTGGCACAGGCGAATATCCGCAACGGCTGCACTGGCGGTCCGTTATGCCCACGCGATTCGACACCGCTTCCGGTCACGGCATGTGAAGGATGCCGTCGGCACCGCGGAGAAGGATGTGTAGCCGCGCTTGACTCGTGCGAGTGGAGCGAGACGATTGTGCTGGGCCGGGTAATGAACGTGGCGTGATGCCGGCGGCGGGACGGTGCCGGGCATCTCGGGTTGGAACCACCATCACCGCAGATTCTGAATCAAAGGCAGGCGGACATGAGCGACGTCTTCGGAATTGCAGGTAAGACAGCATTGGTCACGGGCTCGGGCCGGAATATCGGGCGGGCGATCGTGCTCGAGCTGGCCGGCTGCGGCGCGAACGTCATTGTCAACACCCGCAGCGATCAGGCTGAGGCCGACTCGGTGGCGAAAGAGGCCGCGGATCTCGGCGTCGGCTCCCTGGTGGTGATAGGTGACGCCGCCGACAAGGCGACCGTGGAGCGGATGCGGACCCAGGCCGAGGCGACATTCGGCGGCGTGGATATCTACGTCAGCAACGCAGCCCGACGGCTTTACAAGGACTTCTTCGAGATCACCGATGAGGAATGGCACTACCACCTGAACCAGCAACTCACCGCCTCGTGGTACCTGGCCAAAGCGTTCGTGCCCGGCATGCGCGAGCGCGGCTGGGGAAGGGTGGTGCATATCAACGGCGAGGATGGCTGGCTGGGCGGCTGGACCCGGGTCCCCCACTCGGTCGGTAAAGGCGGCCTGCGCACCCTGACCAAGTCCCTGGCCTCCGGGCTGGGCCAGTACGGCATCACCGTCAACGATGTCTCTCCCGGATTCATCGACACCGCCCGCGACATGCGGACCCATCCCGAGGTCACCCCGGAAAGAACGGAGACTTTCCTCCCGGCCATCCCCATCCGACGACAGCCGACGCCCGAGGAGCTGGCATGGGCATGCGCCTTCCTGTGCTCGCCGCGTTCAGCCGCCATCACCGGTGCGGTTATCCACGTCAATGGCGGTCAATGGATGTTCGGATAACAACGGCAATAGCGATAGTCGCGGCGGAGGGCCTCGGTGCTGGTGTTCCGTTGGTCGGGGGGGTCTTACGGAACACCAGCCGAGGGCGATGCATCGGATGCGACATTCGTCCATCCGATGCAAGCGTCGAATGCGTTGTTCTTCTCTCTTCTTACGTATCAGGTCGGCCGGAGGTTCACTCGAAGCCTGCGCGTCCGACTCACGTATCCAGGTGCCGGCGGTAGCATCACGTGCCGTGAGTGGCGATCCGAGGCCGGGCTCGTGACCACGGCCGGACGCGGGGACGCCTCCTTCACCGGGTCGATTCCCGAGATTTACGACAGCCTGCTGGTTCCGATGATCTTCGCGGAACCGGCTCGGCTACTTGCGGAATCGGTGGCCACGGCGGACGCCGTCGACATTCTCGAAACGGCTGCCGGGACCGGGGCGCTGACGAGGGAACTCGCCCGGCTCGGCGGTCACAACATCGTGTCAACCGATCTGAACGAACCCATGGTGACAGCGGCCGCAGCCCGGCTCGTTTCCGAGCGGGTGCATTGGCAGGTGGCGGACGCCCAGAGCCTGCCGTTCCCCGACCGCTCCTTCGATGTGGTCGCATGCCAATTCGGTGCAATGTTCCTGCCCGACAAGGTACGCGGATACGCCGAGGCGCTCCGGGTGCTGCGCCCGAATGGCATGTTCGCCTTCAACGTCTGGGACCGGATCGAGCACAACGCCGTACCTCTTGTCATCACCGGGGCACTGTGCGCGGCAGCACCCGACGAGCCGCTCGAGTTCTTCCGTCGCACGCCCTACGGATACTTCGACATCGACCGAATCCGCGGCGAACTCGAAACGGCCGGATTCGACCGGATCACCGGTGAATACATCGAGGGTTCCAGCCACTCGACGCCGGAGACCGGTGCGGTGGCGTTCTGCCAGGGAACCCCGCTGCGTGGCGAAATCGAACGCCACTCGTCCCTCGACGTCCAATCCGCGACCGCGATCGCAACCACGGAATTACACCGGCGATATGGGCCGGGCGAGTTCGACGCGCCAATCCGATGGCTGCAGATCACAGCCCGGCGGCCAGCCGATTAAGCAGCATTCCGCCGCAACTTGCGCTATGTCGAAACCGACACGCTCACAGCTTCCTCGCCGGCACCGATACCGCCGGAGCGCAATTCGCTCTGCTGCATGGCTCACCCGGCATCGGATCGATCTGATGCTCTGGCCGACGAATTGGCATCAGCGACAGCGAAACTCGGAATCCATGGAACCAGGACATACGCAATCGGCGTCGACCCGAACGGCCCGAGTTTTGCGACAATCCCGGCAATGAAATCCCTGGGATCAACGGGATCGAAAGGCAGAATGTCGCCATGCCCACATTTGCTCGATTGTTGCAGACTGCCGTCGCAGGGGCGCTGATTGTGGCGGTCAGTCATGGCGTCGCGGCCGCTCCCGCCGCGAGTGCCCCGAATGGTCTGTTGCCCTGGCCGAGCTCCGAGCCGGACGGAATACAGGCGCCGGGGGCTGAACTGGCGGACGGAATTACCGGCACGATGCTGTGGTCGCGAGAGCCGGACACGCCGGTCCCGATAGCCAGCATCGCGAAGGTCATGACGGCACTGGTCGTGATCGATGCCGGCGACCTCGACCGGGCTGTCACCGTGCCGCCGGAGAGCATGTCCTATTGCACCAGGCACGACGGAAGCAGCGCGGGCCTGGTCCCCGGAGAAGTGTTCACCACACGACAGGCCCTGTACGCGATGATGCTGCCGTCCGGCTGCGACGCCGCCTATACCCTGGCCGAGGCATACGGGCCCGGCCAAGACGGCTTCATCGCCAGAATGAACGACACCGCGGGTCAAATGGGCCTGGCAGGGACACATTTCGCCGACCCCAGCGGACTACCCTCCCCCGACGACTACTCCACCTACTCCACACCGGCGAACCTGGTGGCCCTCGGCCTGCGCGCGATGAGCCTGCCGGTGTTCCGCGAGATCGCGGGGTCGGAGAGCTATCACCTGCCCGCCGGCCCGGGCAATCGCGAGCACTACTGGCAGACCACGAATCTGCTGCTGCACGAGTACCCCGGCACCATCGGCATCAAGACAGGATCCACCGACGCCGCGGGAGCCTGTCTGCTGTTCGAGACGGTGCGGGCTGGAATACCGCTGATCGGCGTGGTCCTGCACAGCTCACCCGGCAGCGGCCGCGCCGCGAAGGAAGACGCTGAGCGCCTGCTGAACTGGGCCTACAACCCCATCTTCAGCGCGCTGCCGATCCGTTAGCGCCGACCACCGCAGGCTATCTGCGAATCCCGGCACCACGAACGCCAGCGGCCCGAAATCGCCTCGGACCGTTGGCGTTCCACGGCATCGCGAGGCGTCACAATCGTACCGCCAGGTCCCGGCAGCCCGTCACCCGCGGCAAACTTCCTCAGAGAACCTCCGATACCCGGTACGCGACTCCGTCGTCGACCGGATATCCCGATCCCATGGCAGCAATGTCGTTGAGCCATGAGCAGTTCCGCCGATCTATCCATCCTGAGCGCAGGCGTTCGGCACGGATTTCGACGCGCCGGACGGGTTGACTCCGTGCCGCTGCCGGGCGCACCATCAGCGCACTGCTGCTCGGGGTGGGAAGGGGCTTGCCGTGACCGACAGACATCAGGAGTTCTTCGATCATCTCGACTGGTTCGATGAGGGCCATTGCGCGCGGCTGGACGATCAGCTCACCTGGGCGCGTGGGCAATGTCCGGTCGTGCATTCGGGATTCGGTGGTGGAATGCATGTGGTGACGCGGTATGAAGACCTTGTCACCGTGGCCGCGCACCCGGACATCTTCAGTTCGACCATGCCCGGATTGACTTCTGTACCAGTCGCTTTGCCGCCCATCGACGTGGATCCGCCACTGCATCACGACTTCCGGGCGTTCCTCAACGGGCCGTTCTCACGGTCGGCGTTGCAACGATACGCGCCGGTGGTGCAGCACCTCGCCGACGAACTCATCGATCAGTTCGCCGGCCGCGGCGAGGTCGAGTTCGTCAGCGAGTTCGCGATCCCGTTCACCGCGGGAGCGCTGGCGAAGATCGTGCTGGACGACGACAACCAGGAGCGGCTGGCGCGCGCGGTCGATGCCGTCACCCAGGTGTCGGTGCAGAACACGCCCGACAGTTTCGCCGCCGTCGCGGCATTGGCCGCCGAGCTCATGGCCGAACGCGAGGCCGCGCCGCGCGCGGATCTGCTGCAGTCCATCGTCGATGCCACCGTCGCCGGCGGCCGACCGCTCACCATGGAGGAACGGCTCGGCGTGGTCACCGTGCTACTGCTGGGCGGGCTCGACACCACCCGCGGCGCACTCGCCTACATCGCCGAGTTCCTGACCGAGATACCCGGCCTCGAAGCGCGCCTGCGTGAACCCGATTGGGCCGCAGTCGATCTGGACGAGCTGCTGCGCTACACCTCGACCGTGAGCGTCATGGGCAGACTCGTCATGGAGGACAACGACCTGCTCGGCGTCCCGATGGCCAAGGGCGACCGCATCGCAGTCCACTGGCGCTCGGGCAACCGCGACAGCGACCGTTTCGACAACCCCGGCCAACTCGACTTCGACCGTAACCGCAACCCGCACTTGGCCTTCGGCATCGGCATCCATCGTTGCGTCGGCCGCCACTTCGCCCGCATGCAGCTCGACATCGGCATCACCCGCCTCCTGAACCGCCTCACCGGCTTCCGCCTCGCCCCCGGCGCCGAAGTGCACCGGTCGGTCGGCATCAGCGTCGGCGCGCCTCGCGAACTACATCTCCGCTTCGAGCCCGTCGCGCCCTGACCTGCCTGGAGTCTCGCCTAGGCGCGGCCGAACACCTCGTGGGTCCCGACCTCGTGGGTGACCTCTTGCCGCCAGCCCACGATCCGCCACCCGTCCGAAGTGTAGGCAGCCTCGGCGTGATACCAACCGAACACTTCGAACACGAGATCCGGTCGATTCGCACCGATATGGTGGACCCGCATCTTCGCCGACACCGTGGCATGCTCGCCGTCGACAGCCGCTTGCTCGTGCCCCATCAAATGCTGTGTGGGACCGCACTTGTCGAGGTATCCACGAATCATCGTGACGAGATTGTCTCGGCCGTCGACGATTTCGGCCCCCGCGTAATCCGCCTTCACATCGGGCGCGAACACGCCGTCGAGGCCCGCCCAGTCACGCCGGTCGAGCGCATCGGCATACCTGTGGAGTAGAGCGATAACTGCATGCCGTTCGCTAGTCATTGCCGGACCGTAACGGCCGAACCCACATCCCGACCCGTGGTCGTCTCGCTGATCGGGACAATTACCTTTACCCGCACTCGGATTGGTCAACAGTCGGCTGCGACACGACGATGTGCGCGCGTTCCAGGTGCGTCCATCGCTGGGCGGGAAGCGGACCTCGCGGCCGGCATTTCGCGCTGGTAGAGCTGTTGGTGCCAGTACCGGGAGCCGGCGTCGTCGACGGCGCCTACACCGGGGCGACACTCGCGCCGGGCATCCGCTGCGGGGTGCGTTCGCGATCACCACCGCGGGTCCGGAGATCGTTGCCGTAGGGGTATGACCTTGCAGCCTCTCGTTGTCCTGCGGGGTGGCTCAGTCGTCGCAGCAAGCGCAGTCGTGCGCCGCGGTGTCGGGGTTCGCGGTGGACGCGGCCGGTGCCGGGCAGCAGGTGTCGCCGCGCCAGGCGTTGATGCCTTCCTTCACCGCGATACCGGCGATGACGAGTGCGGCGATCGGGTCGGCCCACGACCAGCCGAACAGGCTGTTGAGCAGCAGCCCCACCAACAGCACCGCCGACAGGTAAGTGCACAGCAGCGTCTGCTTGGAATCGGCCACCGCGGAAGCGGATCCGAGTTCACGCCCTGCACGGCGCTGGGCCCACGACAGCACCGGCATCACCGCCAGGCTCACCGCTGCCAGGGTGATGCCGATCGCGGAATGGTGAGCCTCCCCGACCCCGAGCAGGCCGCTGATCGCGTCGACGCTGACGTAGGCAGCCAGGGCGAAGAACGAGAACGCGATGACCCGGAGCGCGACCCTCTCCCGCTTCTCCGGGTCGCGGCCGGTGAACTGCCACGCGACCGCGGCCGCAGAAGACACCTCGATCACCGAGTCCAACCCGAACCCGATCAACGCCGTCGACGACACTCGCGTGCCTTCACTCAGCGCGATGATCGCCTCGACGACGTTGTAGGTGATCGTCGCGGCCACGAACCAGCGAATACGACGCGCCAGCAACGCCCGCCGCTGCGACGCAGGCCCCACTTCCACCACCGCAGGCAGCGACGGCATTCCCAGCGACTGCGGCATCAGCAGCACCCCTCGGTGCCCGAGTCCGGGCAGCACGCCGGATCGACGGCCAGCACCAGCCCCGTCAGATCATCGAGAGCCCGCCCGATCCGAGCGTCCGCCAGCTCATATCGCGAGCGCCGCCCTTCCGGCACCGCCACCACCAGCCCGCAACCCCGCAGGCACGCAAGGTGATTCGACAGAATCTGACGCGACACCCCGATCTGCTCGGCCAGATCGGACGGATACGCCGGCGCCCGGCGCAGGCTCAACAAGATCTGGGTGCGAGTCGGGTCCGACAAGGCGTGCCCGAAGCGGGCCAGCGCATCGCGACGCAGCAGGGTATCCACACCATGACAGTACAGCAGAATCTGTATTCAGAAAATCATGAATCATGATAAGGCGCGACCAACGCAAGCTCTTGCCGCGAGCCGCCCGCCGTGGAACGGCGATGAAGGGCCCCAAAGATCAACGGGCAGGGGGCATCTGAGCCCGCCGACCGAGCCGGAGCAAACCCCATCGGCCACACCCGCACGGACCCGATGGGACGCAAGCCACACCAAAACCGCTGGCGGGCAGCCGATTAGAGAGATTCGCACGGGTACCTCGGACTTACCACCAGGCTCGAGTAGCCGATTCCAGTGCGTGTCGAGCCATACTGGCTGTTCGGGGGCCGAGTTGGGTCAATTCGTGGACCGAGTCGCATTCACCGCCGAGAGGGGGGATCGAGGTATGCGGCCGTTGCTGTTTGCACGAACGATCGGATCAAGGGGTTGGCGTCGCCCTCGTTCCAGACCACCACCACTCTGCTCGGCGCCATATCGATCAGCGGGACCACGGCCAGTCCCTCGGGCACGGTGTGCCCGAGCGGAGTTATGCCGACGGTGCCGTTCCAGAGCACGGCTTGCACACATTCTTGAACGACCCGCACGACCGGGCCCTCGCGCGGTTCGCCACCGTTCCAGTAGGTCTGCCAGAGGGGGTCGGTGCCGGCGGGAAACTGGAACCAGCGGCGGTCGGCCAGGTCGGTCAGTTTCAGGTGGTCGCGGTGAGCCAGCGGGTCGTCGGCGCGTAGTACGGCTTCGACGGGGTCGGCACGTAGTTCACGGACGGTCAGGGCGGTGCCGTTGAACGGTGCACGGGTCACGGCGACGTCGACCAGTCCGGCCTTCAGCCCGCAGGTGGGGTCGGTGAGGTCGGTGTCGCGGATACGGATGTCCACCTCGGGATGCCGGTGGCGGTAAGCGGCAGCCAGTCTGGTGATGCCGGGGTCGGCGGCGTCACCCAGGATGCCGACGGTGAGGATCGCGTTTCCGGCCGCGGCGGCCACCCGCACGCTGACCCGGTCGGCCTGCTCGAGCAGAGCACGGGCCTCGTCGAGTAGCACCGCCCCGACCGGAGTGAGATCGACACCGGTGGGCGACCGATCGAACAGGGCGGCACCGACTTCCGCCTCCAGTTGCCGGATGGCGCGGCTCAGCGGCGGTTGGCTCATGTGCAGCCGGGTGGCGGCGCGACCGAAGTGACGTTCCCCGGCGACAGCTACGAAGTAACGCAGCGTACGTAGCTCCACACTGGCACGATACCCGTCCGGTATCGGGATCGCGGAACAGGTCTTGGACACCTCCGGTGTCCCGGCGGTGCAATCGAAATATGACCGACGAAGCACACAGCGACGAAACGAACTCCGCCACAACGGTTTCGATAGCGCGTCCCGGCGAGGGTGAGGTGATCATGTTGGGTGCCACGCGAATGCGTATCCTCGAGGACGGCAGCAATACCGGCCACCGTATCGGGCTCGCCGAATCCGTCGTGGCCCCCTACACTCCGGGACCCCCGCAGCACCGGCACGCCCAGCACGACGAAGGCTTCTACATCATCTCCGGCACGGTGCGATTCACCGTCGGCGACACCGTCTACGACGCGACAGCGGGCACGCTGGTGATGGTCCCACCCGGCGCCCCGCACACCTTCGCCAACATCACCGGCCAACCGGCCGTCATGCTCAGCACCTTCACACCCGACCTGTATGTGCAGTATTTCCGCGACCTACAGGACATGATCGCCGACGGCCGGGAACTGACGCCACAGGTGAACATCGACGTGATGAGCCACTACGCCACCGCACCGGCCACCGACTTCACCTGAACCCCAGCGGACCGAGGCGCTTTCGTCACGGTCACTGATGTCACCACTGGATAGGAATTGTGAACATCGCATTCTGGATCGCCGCCGGCCTGCTCGCGCTCTTCTACCTGTATGCGGGCGCACTGAAGATCACCCGAAGCCGGGATCGACTCCGGCCCATGATGGCCTGGGTGGACCGCACACCCCTACCCGCCGTCCGCGCCATCGGCGTGCTCGAAGTACTCGGCGCGCTCGGGCTGATCCTTCCACCCCTGACCGGCGTCGCGCCCTGGCTCGCTGCGATCGCGGCCGTTGGGTTCGTACTCCTGCAATTCGGTGCGATCCCGGTCCACCTGACCGGCGGAGATCGGAAAGTCGCCCTCAACATCGCACTTCTTCTCACAGCAGCCGTGACCGTTTTGTTCGCGACCACCTGGATGTGAAAGTCCGGAAATTCTCGAGTCGTGGATGTCGAGAACGCCCGGGCGGCTCCGTCCCAGGGTACGGAGGCGAACGGGCCTCGACGACACCGACGAAGGAGCGAACATCATGCAAGCGAACGAGATCACCGCGATCCTGAACCTCCCGATCAGCCAGGAGCTGCTGGCTCGCGACCTGCTGCGGATGGCCTATGTCGCCAAGGACGGCACGCCTCGCAACATCCCGATCGCATTCACCTGGAACGGCTCGGAGATCGTCGTCTGCACCACGAAGAATGCTCCGAAGCTGCCCTCCCTGCGGCGCAACCCGGAGGTCGCGCTGACGATCGATACCGAGGTGCATCCGCCGAAGATCCTGTTCATCCGCGGTCGAGCGGAGATGGATGTGGTGGATGGCATCCCGGAGGAGTATCTGCGGATGAACGACAGCTACGAGATGACCCCGGAGCAGCGGGTCGAGTGGGAGGCCGAGGTTCGCTCGCTGTACGACGGCATGGTCCGGATTGTCATCACCCCGACGTGGGTCAAACTCATCGACTTCGAAACCACCCTCCCGACCGCGGTCGAAGAACTGGTCCGGCAACGGGCCGAGCGTCAGAGCGCCTGAACCGATCGAACGCGGCCAGAATGGGCCGTACGAACCGAGGAGAACATCATGCCGAAATACCTGCTGCTCAAGCACTATCGGGGCGCGCCGGCCTCGGTCAACGACGTGCCGATGGATCAGTGGACGCCGGAGGAGATCTCGGCCCACGTGCAGTACATGGAGGACTTCGCCGCGCGACTCGAGACCACCGGCGAGTACGTCGACAGTCAGGCGCTCTCGCCGAAGGGCACGTTCGTCCGCTCCGACGGCGAGGGTCGCCCGCCGGTCACCGACGGCCCGTTCGCGGAGACCAAGGATCTGATCGCCGGGTGGATGATCATCGACGTCGAGACCTACGAGCGGGCGCTCGAGCTGGCCGGCGAGCTGTCCGCAGCGCCGGGCGCGGACGGGAAGCCGATCCAGGAGTGGCTCGAGCTGCGACCGTTTCTCACCGCGTCACCCACGGTCACCGAGTGAACGAGTCGCTGCTACGCGAACTCGTACCCGCGGTGATCGGCGTCCTCGTCCGCCGCGGAGCCGACTTCGCCGCGGCCGAGGATGCGGTGCAGGAGGCGCTGATCCGGGCACTGGAAACGTGGCCGGACGAGCCACCGCGCGATGCCAAGGCGTGGCTCGTCGCGGCCGCCTGGCACAAGTTCCTCGATGCCGCCCGCGCCGAAACATCCCGGCGGGGGCGGGAACTCGCCATGGAGGTCGAGCCTCCGGCAGGTCCGGTGCCCGCCACGGACGACACACTGTGGCTGTATTTCCTGTGCGCGCACCCCTCCCTGTCCCCCGGGTCGGCCGTCGCATTGACCTTGCGCGCTGTCGGCGGCCTGACGACCCGGCAGATAGCGACGGCCTATCTCGTCCCCGAAGCGACTATGGCGCAACGGATCAGCCGTGCCAAACGGCGGATCACGGGACTGCCACTCGACCGGCCCGGCGACCTCACGACGGTGCTGCGCGTGCTCTACCTCGTCTTCAACGAGGGCTATGGCGGGGAGGTCGACCTGGCGGCCGAAGCCATCCGCCTCACCCGCCAGCTCGCCGCCTCGACCGGCGAGCCCGAGGTCGCGGGGCTGCTCGCGCTGATGCTGCTGCATCATGCTCGCCGCGCGTCTCGCACCGGCCCGGGCGGTCGCCTCGTGCCGCTTGCAGCCCAGGACCGATCCCTTTGGGACACAGGCCTTATCGCCGAGGGGGTCACGATTCTGCAGACCGCGTTGGCCAGCGACCAGCTGGGCGAATACCAGGCCCAGGCCGCGATCGCCGCCCTGCACGCCGATGCCCCGAGCACCGCCGAAACGGACTGGGTACAGATCGTGGAGTGGTACGACGAACTGCTACTCCTCACCGACAGCCCGGTAGTGCGCCTGAACCGCGCAGTGGCAGTCGGCGAGGCCGACGGCCCCCGGGCCGGCCTGGCCGCGCTTGCCGAACTGGACCCAGAACTCCCCCGCCACACCGCAGTCCGCGCCTACCTCCACGAACGCGCCGGCAACCTCGAGCAGGCCGCCACCCTCTACGCCGAGGCATCCCGCGCAGCCACCACCGTGCCCGAGCGCGACCACCTCACCCGCGAGGCAGCCCGGGTGCGGCAGCTGCTGCGCTGAGCCCGGTGCCGCACAACCACATTCGACCTCCCGGGTGGCAGCACCGCGCGGATGCGAGCAGCCAGCACGGTTTGGCCGGCACACGGAACCGACTGCGGCCGAGAACGTCCTCTCCTGCCGATTATGTAATGCGGCAGTCGTCGGGATTGCTCCCTGAAGACTGCGCGACGCCACTGCTCGAATCTGCTGGTCATGCGGCCACGCAATGCCATTCGGGCACGACGAACACACGGGAATACGCAATGACGACGAATGAACTCCTTGTACAGCAATTGATTTCAGCAATCACCGCTCTGCCAGGAGTTCACTCGAATCTCGAGCGTCACGCACCCACACCGGAGCTCTCGGACGCTCACTCAGATGCACCAGACGACACTGCCGAGTGGGATACACCACGTAGCTGATCCGAACGATCCGTCGACCGGAGTGGCGGAGGCCGACGGGGGCGCCGTGGCAGTCGAATCGGCAGTTGCGGCGGGCGCGGCGAGGACGAGCAGGGGCGCGGCAATAACAGTCGCGGCAAGGGATTTGATGATCTTGGTAGACATTTTGCTTCCTTACAACGAGCTTTGAGACGTCCGGGTACTGGGCGGCGCTGCCGAGCTACCGGACTGGGTCTGCGAGTACGTCACGTGCCGAATCGACTTTGCGACACCCGATTCGCTCCTTGATGAAGTTCATCATGCGTCCCGACAGGAACGCCCATTCAGCCGGGCCGACAGCTGCAGCACCGACCAGACGTCATTGGGTACCGAGGAAGACGTCAATAGCAGCTTACCGCTGGCTACCAGAACACTGAAGCCGGTCACCGCCTTGCGATGGGTACCTCTACTTGTGGTCGATGCGGCCGATCGGATCGGCTGTCTGCGCGAGATCGGTCTGCGCCTGCTTCCATGCCATGTCATCGATTCCGAGGGCACTGCGGAGGTAGGCCCACGCGGCCTTCCGGATCAGCGCGACGCGGTCGGGGCTTTCGTCGGTGGTGTCCTTGGCGTTGTAGCCATGGATTCCACCCAGCGAATGATCGCCTCCGAAGACGGTGAGCAAGCTTTGGGCGCCAGGGCTGTAGGCGTAGACGTCGGTGAACCAGTCGGGGCCGCGGGTCGAGAGATGGGATTGATCGTGATCGCCCGCGACCACCAGGGTCGATGTGGTCAGGTTGTCGAAGTCAGGGTTCATGAAGGAGAAGTTCTCGGCGGCGAACGGGGTCAGGGTGTCGCCGCCGAGGCCGGTAGTAGCAAGCAGGACACCGGCTTTCACCCGCGCATCGCTCAGATCGGGTCCGGGCTGCCCGTCCGTGCCGATGACGCGTGCGCCGAGCAGCATGCCGACGGTCTGTCCGCCCCAGGAATGTCCTGCGACGGCAATACGGTCGCGGTCGATGCGGTCGTCGAGCCCTGGAATCGCGGCAACGATCCGGTCGAGCTGGTCGAGTACCTGCGTGACGTCGCGGACTCGAACGCGCCAGATGTCCGGGTAACGCGGATCGGCCGGAGCGAGGCCGAGGGTCCGTGAATCGAGAAATGTGGGCTGCACGACCACGAAACCGTTGCCTGCCCAGAAGTCGACCAGCGGGTCATAGGAGGACATCGACTCGCCGTAGCCATGGGCGAGCACGACGATGGGCAGACCGGTGCCGGCGATGGGTGCGGATACGCGCACCTGCAGGTCGTCGCCGCGTTCGGGCGCGGGCAGGACGACCGGTTTGACGCTGATGATCGGGGTGGTCAGGGCGGGTACAGCGCTGCGGGCGGCAGTGTCTGGTCCGGGCATGAGGTTTCCCTTCGATAGCGATGAGCGCTGCGCCGTGGCGGGGTCGAGAATCCGCGCGAACCCGCGGATATACTCAAGCGGAGCACTGTTCCGAATATACGGAGCAGTGTTCCGATTGACAACCGTTGCCGTGAAGAAGGGAAGTCACGTGGACGCACGCGACGAGCGAATGCCGGCCGCCGCCAGTTCGGCCAAACGCGCCGACGCGCGACGGAACGAGCGGGCCCTGCTCGATGCCGCGGCATCGGTGTTCGTCACCCACGGCGTGGACGCACCGGTACGCCAGATCTCCGCCGCGGCGGGCGTCGGCATGGGCACGATCTACCGCCACTTCCCCACGCGAGCGGACCTCGTCGCGGCCGTCTACCGCCATCAGATCGACGCCTGCGCCGAGGCCGGACCCGCCCTGCTCGCGGCGGAGTCCTCACCGTTCGCCGCACTGCGTCGATGGGTGGATCTGTTCGTGGACTTCCTGGTGACCAAGCATGGACTCGCCGCTGCGATGCGCAGCGACCCCGACAGCTTCACCGCCCTGCACACACTCTTCCTCGACCGACTCGTGCCGGTGTTCGACAGTCTCCTCACCGCCGGCCGCAACGCCGGCGAGATCACCGCCGACGTCTCCGCCTATCAACTGCTGCGCGCCATCGGCGACATCTGCGCGGGCGCAGAGATGGTCGACCCGAACTACGACGTGCATCTCACCATCGGCCTGCTGCTCGACGGGTGCCGGCGGTAACGACCGCGAAATTCGAAGGTGCACAGCCACATCCGGCCACGCATCGCCACTACTACCCCGCCGGGCCGCAACCACCCGATATACGCCGAACCCTCACGCCCCCAGGCAATTCTGGGCTACCGGGTATCCAGCACCATCGTCATCGGAACACGGATCTCACCGCCGGGCTCGAAATGCAGGACAACCATGTCCTGATTCCAGTCGATGCGCGGCTGGGTGCTCCAAGCGAGCGGTATCGTCACGACGTGACCGCGCGGTACCCCGCCGTCGACCAATCGTCCGAGCCAGACTTCGTAGCGGTCGAGATCCATGGGGCTATGTACTCGTTTCACCGCGGCGGCATAGTTGTCGGCCGACGATGCCGGATACGTTTGAACCGTATCGGTGCGATGCATGAACAATCCGGCTGCCGCGACCGTCGTAATAGCCACCCCGCCAACCAAACCGACGATCAGTCCGAGGAACAGTCGCCTTGCCGACCTTCGTGCATCCACCCCATCCCGGGACGGCGTCGGTTTCGTCATGGGCCCATCATGCCGTGGCGGGCACCTTCTTGCCGCGGGATGGTTCCAGCTCTGTTCATGCTGATCAGCAGCGACATCGAGAACTCACGATGACATCCCGACGCCAAAATCCTGCCTTGCCGCTAACCGAACCGGTCAACGCAGACCGGTCGGGCGCGAGACCGACTGCGGCGCAGGAACATCCGCTTCTGCGATGAGCGCGATGGGTACACATCAGATCGCCGAGCGCGCCATCATGGAGTCGCCCGTCTATTTGAGGCGGACGTCTATGGTGGCCAGACCGAAGATCTTGCGCCCAGCGGACTTCGCGGTGAGAACGACTGTGGCGGTTCTGGTTTCTGGGTCGATCGATTTGATCCGCCCGGTGAACTCCACGTCCCCGGCCGAGACAGCTCCGACGACGGTGTAGTTCGACAGCCGGGCTCCGTACCGGATGATGGCACCGGGGTCGCCGAGCCAGTCGGTGACAAACCCCGCCCCCAGGCCCATGGTCAGCATGCCGTGCGCGATCACGTCGGGAAGGCCGGCCAATGAAGCGACTTCCTCGTTCCAGTGGATCGGATTCACATCACCGGCGACTCCCGCATAGTTCACCAGGTCGCCCCGCGTCAGTCGGACGGTCCGGGCCGGTAGCTCGTCGCCGACGGCGATGTCCTCGAAACGGATTGCCGTGTGCGGCAAACGGGTTCGCGATTGGTTCGAAGCTCGAGGGGCGGTCTGTGCAGGCTGATCGGCCAGTGGGTGCTCGCCTTGTGGCGCCGAGGCTGCGGGCGCGGGTTCCAAACCGCTCATGATCACGCCCCCGATGGCATCGCTGATGTCGGCCTCGACGTCATCGCCGGTGATGCCGACGATCGTGGTGTGCATGATCTGCACGATCTGGCCGGACTGGTCGGTGAACGTATTGGTGACGGTGAGCAGGTCCTTGCCTGCGACACGGCGAACCGAGGCCAGTTCGACATCACTGATCAACCGGTCACCGGCCAGGACGGGCTTGTACATCTCGAAGACCTGGTCGGTGTGCACGAACATGTCGTAGCCGGCCAGGACGTTCTCGAGCAGAGCCCGATTGGCCCGCATCGCCACGATCGAAGCGAACGTCACCGGTGCGACCAGCCCGGCGAACCCGAGCTCGTTGGCAGCGGACTCCCTCCAGTGTGCCGGATGGGAGTCCTGGACAGCTCGCGCGTATTCGCGGATCTTCTCCCGACCAACTTCGTAGTAGTCATCGACCCGATAGCGATAGCCGATCAGCCCGGCCACATCGAATGCTGCTTCCATCAAGCCACCCCTTCATCGTTCGACCAACCTCAGCCCCGGATCCGCAGAGCCGAATTCACGAGCGGGCACCACTCTTCCATAGGACGGCAAGCTTGCTAAAGAGAACAAACGGTCTTGCCGACGAGTCGGCCGACGCCTCAGCCCACGACCCGAAGCACATCCGCTCATGGCGCAACCCGCGCGGTTCGAATCGGCCAGGGCGGCCGCGACCGACAGCGAGAACGCCTGCGGCCCAGAACATCCTCTTCTGCCGCATACCGCGCTGTTCAGACTGGCGACGCTACCGTCGGGCGAGTCCTGACAGCGGACAACTATTGTGCGCGAACGAGCAGAGCGCGATGGAGGTAGTGACGGCGGTGAAGCAGGTATCCGGTGGCGGAGAGTTCCCGCGATCGGTTGAGGGCGTCGAGGGCGTTGTTTGGCCGATACCCCCTTCGGAGGCAACCAACTTGGTTCGGACAGTCCACAGGCTGCGAAAGGTTCCGATCGGACTGAGTACAGAGGACCTGCGAATCATGTTGTCGCAGAAAGTCGGAACCGCAGCCATCCTGCCCCGGGTACTTGACCGGCTGGAGGCGAATCCGCTCGCTGCTGGTGACCTTTATCCGGGAGATCTGTTGCTTGCCGTGCTCCGGCTCCGTCAGGACCAATGGTCAGGCCCGGCCGGGCTGTTGGACAAGGCGCGGGGCATTGCCCGGCGAGCGGATGCGATGATCGCGGAGCTGGACGGCGCGCAAGCTCCAGAGCTGCGCCGCTTGGTCCTCGAGTTCCTGGCAGTCCGATCCGGGTTCGATCCAGGCCGAACGTACTGAACTACCGCTGACCGTGCTGACCGAACCGGCCAGCGCGGGGCATCGGAAGATCAACTGGCCGTGCCGATCCGAGGCCGGCGGAGCGCGCGCTCATGCCGATGAGCGTGCCCCGTGAGGATTCGGCAGGTGAGGTCGAGTTGGCCGGAAACTGGCGTTAGCGAGGGTTGGCGACTGAAACACTTTGCTGTGGAGGTTGATTCGCTGGATCGGTGGGTGCTGGCGGCCGTGTGGTGGTTGCATGTCGGAAGACTTGGCGCGGGGTCGGGATTCACGCGCGATAGCTATCACTACGGCGATCGGCTGGTGTACGAGGCGCAGCACTCGAAGTGGGGCCGCCACCACGCCCGCTATTGCGGATGCGATCAGGATTGGCTCACCGCGCACGCCGAGATGCCGCAGCCTCGGTGCCCGGGACCGGGTTCGGGTTGGAGGTCCCGGCGCCGGTGATCTAGGTTGATCGTCGTTCTATCTGCTCGTGGTGGGGGAAATGCGTGTTCGGCTTCTATGTGGTGATGCTGTTCGTCAGCGGAATCGTCGTGATCGGTGTGGCGCTGGTGGCCTCCGGACTGCACCCCGGCCGCCGCGTTGTCAACGGTCTCATCGGCACCGCGTTCCTCGGCTACGGCATCTACCTGGCCGTGTTCTTCCACAGTGGTGAGTACCGAATCTTCTTCTGGGTCTTCATCCTCCCGTTCAGCTTGCTGGCCGACGCCGTGCGCACCGCCGAAGCCCCCGGGCCTCGGCGGCCCGCGGCGCGTCGCCCGGGCATTCCCCGCCGCCGCCCGGCCCCGGCACCGGCTCCGCGTCGTAGCGCCGCCACCCGCGAACGCATGGCCGCGGCCAAGTCTGCCCAACTCGAGGCCCTTCGCGCCAAGCATGCCGCCAAGAGCGATGAGTTCGACGATCGCGGGGCGTCTACGCCTGCCTGACGAGAGGCATAGCGGCGGCAACGAAAACATCAATGGTGTGCTCCGCCAATATCTTCCCCGCCACCTCGACCTACGCACCTTCAGCCAAGCGGACCTCGATGCCATCGCTGACGAACTCAACGGCCGTCCTCGGCAAGCCCTCGGATTCCGCTCACCATCAGAAGCACTCCATGAAGTGTTGCGATGACCGCCTGAGCCCACACCGAATTGAGGATATTCCCAGTCCCTTGACAACAGCTGGCAGCAGACCAGTGCTACCCGTCGCGCTCTTCGCGCTCATCCCACTCGAGACCAAGCCGAAATGCCTGTAGCCCTTGTGATTGTGGTGACATCCAAGCGCGGAACCGCAGTTCTCGTCCCGGGTCGGTAATGCCGTGAGCGCGTACGGCGGCCTTGGTGATGGCCGCGATGTCGCGCCCGGTGGAGGGGCCATGTGGATACATGTGTGTGCGTACCTCGCCGTCTTCGTAGATCTCCACACGATGCTGCGCGTAGGCACAGAACCAGCCTTGCGCTATCCAGTCGGTGCGTTCCGCGCTGGCGAGCTGCCAGATGACGTATGTCGCATGCGGATACAGCAGCGTCAGACCCGAACCGGCCAGCGCGGCACCTCGGAAGATCAACGGGCCGCGGGCATCCCGGGCGGCTGACCAACCGCCGACAGCGCACGCTATTGCCGATGAGCAGGCTTCCCCTGACCTCCCGCGCCGACTGAGCCGGTCGTTGTCCCGTCCGATCGAAGCTGAGGCAGGGCGTAGGCCCTGCCTGCAGTGCCTCAACTTCGTGGGACGGCAGGAGAGTTGGGTCGGCTCCTTGGTCATGAGACATTGCGACGCCGATCGCCGGCTTCGTTTGTCGGGTCAGTGAGCGGCCGGATGCAGGGGTCCGTGTCCGGGGAGTGGATGTGTGTCGGTGGGGCGGAATCCGTCGATGAGCAGGGTGAGGTGACGGCGCCAGGCGTCGGGTGCGTGATCACGGGTCATCTCGACGGTGCGCGAGATTCCCCAGACCACGAAGGCCAGATCGTCGACGACGGCGTCGACGCGAAGCAGACCGCGGTCCTTGGCGTTGCCGAACAGGCGCGCCAACGCTGCCGCGGCCTGGTCCCGCAGTGGTTGTGCGGCAGCCGATTTCAGGCCGCGGGCAGCGACCTCGTTGAACCCGCGGTCGTCGGCCTGTAGTTCACACATCCCGGTGACGTAGGAGACGAATCCGTGCCATGGATCGGGATCTGCGGCTGTCTGCTCGGCGAGCGCGGTCAGCGTTTCGAGGCGGTCGATGAACACCGCCTCGATCAGGTCCTGCCGGGTGGGGAATCGGTTGTAGAGGGTGCCGTTGCTGACCCCGGCATGGCGGGCGATGTCTGCCATTGCCACGTCGACTCCGTGCTCGGCGAACATCGCCCGTGCCGCGGTCACCAGCCGGGCGCGATTGCGTTCGGCGTCGCTGCGCAACGGCCGGGACGTGGGGGTGGTGGATGGCATTGCCCGAGTCTATAACTTGACGGCACCGTCATGTTATGCGGTAGTCTCTCGAATCAACTTGACGGAGCCGTCAAGTTTCTGGGTTTCGAGGAGGAGTGTTCATGTCCAAGACGATCGCGGTGTTCGGTGCGGGGCCAGGGTTCGGACGTGCGGTGGCACGCCGGTTCGGACGCGACGGGTTCCGGGTCGCCCTGGTCGCGCGCACCAGGTCGAAGTTGGACGCGATGGTCGGCGAACTGGCCGCCGACGGTGTCGAGGCCGCTGGGTTCGTGGCGGACCTCGCCGACCGGCAACAGCTTGCGGGTGTGGTGGAGGCGATCACCGACCGGTTCGGCCGCATCGACGTACTGGAGTACGCGCCGGCGGGGCCCGAATGGATACAGCGGCAGGTCGATATCCGCGCCTGCGATCCCGAGTCGTTCGAGTTCGGCCTGAACATGCTGCTGCGGACGCCGACGGTGTTGATCGAGTCGGTGCTGCCGGACATGCTCGACCGCGGCGACGGGGCAGTGTTGTTCGGGTTGGCGGTCACGGCGAGCATGCCGGTCCCGCAGTTGGGCAACGTCGCGGTCGCGACGGCAGCGGCGCGGGCCTATCTGCACAATCTCCACGTTTCACTGACCGGAACCGGGGTGTATGCCGGTCTGGTCCAGGTGGCGGGCATGGTCGGTGGCAGTGAATCCGCCGAATACGCGGCCCGACAATGGGATCCGGCTCTGCTTCCCGAACCCCTCGACCCTGCCGATCTCGCCGAAGCCGCCTGGGAGTTGTATTCCACCCGGCACCGATTCGAGACGACCATCGGGCAATGACCGGACCGGCCCGCCGGAACGAGCGGCCATCGCTATCAAAATCTCATGCCGCATACCGCGCTGACTGAACCGGCCAGCGCGTGGCATCGGAAGATCAACGGGCAGAGCGCCATACAGCCGCCGGCAGTGCACGCCATTGCCGATGAGCGTGTTGGAAAAGTGTTCAGGTACATCGTTCCTTCGTCACGCTGCCAGGGTCGCGCGGAGGAATTCGAGGATCTCCGCCTGAGCGAGTTCGGCTTGCGGTTCCATGCCCGGCAGGGTGAGGAACGCGTGCCGCGCTCCCGGGTACTCGGTGAGCCGTACGGAGGTCCCAGCCGCCCGCAGTCGCTCGGCGTAGCGGCGGCCGTGATCGGCGAGTGCGTCCCGGGTCGGCACCACGACCAGGGCGGGGGCGAGCCCGCTCAGGTCGTCCGCGTACAGCGGCGAGAATGCGCGGGCGTCGGTTCCCGACGGGACGGCGAACCGCCGCAGGAGCCGCAGTACCGGCACGGCAGGGCTCGGGTTGTCGGCGTACTCGGCAATGGAGGGATAGTCGTACATCGTCTCGGTCACCTCGACCGCGGGGTTGACCAGCACCTGTGCGGCCAGCCGCACGCCGGCGTTCCGAGCTCGGATCGCAGTCAGGGCGCTGATCAGCCCGCCGAAGCTCTCGCCGAAGACAGCCATGCGAGCCGGGTCGGCACCCCACTGCGCAGCGTGCTGCACCACGTGCTCGAGCACGTCCCAGCCGTCGTCGGCGGCGTGCGCGAGCGTGCTGTCCGGGCCGACGAGGCGGTGCTCGACCGAGACGACGAGCGCGGGCAGGTGGGCGGCGAGGTGGCTGTTGGTCCAGTCGCATTGCGCTGCTGTGCCCACGTAACCGCCGCCGTGCACATGGATCACGAGTGGCAGGTCGGTTCGGGTGTCGGCCTCGCCGTCGCTCGTCGACGCCGGCCGGTACACCCGGACCGGAAGGTCGCGGCCCGGCAGTGCCAACTCCTGCCACTCGATCGCGGCCCCGGCGTCCGGCTCCCCGATGATCGGCCACGCAGCGCTGGAGGCCCGCCAGCGATTCTCGGCGTCGCGGTAGGCGATCAGTTTCTCGGGTGTCATCGCCTACAAATCCGGCGCGGGTGGCCGCTGCACAGCGGTGGTCTCGCTCATGTCCGTCTCTCTACTTTCTCCCGGTCAGACTGCTCGGCCAGCCAATGCACACAGTGTTGCACGCACCGCGTGCACCGGCAAGTGCATCGGGTACCCTGAGCCTGGACGAGAGGGGCGAGATGACAGGCCGAAGGCGTTGGTCGACCGAAGACATCCTGGACATGGCGGCGGAGCTGCTGCGCACGAGCGACGCCGAGTCGTTCAGCGTGCGCAAGCTCGCCGCGGCGCTCGGGACCGACTCGTCCAGCCTCTACCGGCATTTCCGCAACAAGACCGAGCTGCTGCGCGCGGTCGCCGACCGGATCCTGGCGGCCGCGATGGACGGCTACCACCCCGAGGGCGACTGGAAGCAGCGCATCACCGCCACAGCCCTGCGCCTGCGAGAGGCCTTCGGCCGGCACCCCCAACTCGCCGCGCTCTGGGGACGCTACGGCTCCGGCGGCACCGGTTCCCGGCTGGTCATGGAGGAGGTGCTCCAGGCCTTGCGGGCCTCATGCCTGCCCGATGAGGAGATTCCGCGCCACTACCACCGGATCGTGATCCTGCTCGCCGCGCTGATCGCCTCCGAGGCCGGCATCGACACCCTCACCCCCGGTGAGTACGAACAGGGCATCGAACAGTTCCGCGTCGCGGTCCTGGGCGCCGACCCAGACCGCTTCCCCGCCCTGGCCCACTTCGCCCGCGAGATCCGCCCCCTCGGGGCCGACCGCCGCGCCGCCTTCGAAGAGATCCTCGCCGCCCACCTCGCCCGGATCCAGGCCGCAATTCTCTGACGCGGAGGTGCGTCGGAGTCGTCCGCCCAAATCTGCGAAATCCGCGCCAAGGATTCACCGCAGCTGACTTCCCCTCACACGGCCGGCGAGGTTCCGCTCATACCGCTGACCGAAGTGACCAGCGCTGGACGACGAAAGATCAACTGGCCGTATCCATCCGAGGCCGACCGAACGCACCGTAATGCCGCATACCGCGCTGACCGAACCGGCCAGCGCGAGGCCCCGGCGGCCGGAACCTGGTGCGGTGCAGAACATCCGCAACTGCCGATGATCGGGAGTTGGTTCGCCCAGGAGGCCACAACGTCCGGTAAGTAGCCTGCCGTCGGGGCGTCAGCCACGAGCAGCGCGCTCCGGTCTACGGTTGGAGACATCGGTACCGGGCCGAATCTCCGGGTACTTGGAGGGTGCAGGGTCGCGGCCATGCGCTCTGCCGCAGAGCAAGGAGTGCACGAAACGTGACTGACGCGACCGATTCCGCGCGTCTGGATTTGGAGGCTTATCTCCCTCGGCTGACGGCGCGGGGGGTGATTCTCAGTCTGCTGGTGAGCAATCATCCGACGCGACCGACGCCGGGGCAGGTCGTGCGGGCGGCGGGTGCGTTCGGTATCAAGGAATCCGCGGCCCGGGTTGCGTTGACTCGGATGGTTTCCGGCGGCGACCTGACGCGCACGCACGAGGGATTTCGATTGAGCGAACCGCTCCTCGAACGCCGACAGCAGGTGTTGCATGAGGTCGAGCAGGGGACACGCCCATGGGACGGCGACTGGGAGGTCGTCGTGGTGGCGGGCACCGGGCGTGATCCGGGGGATCGCGCCGCGCTCCGGACCCGGCTGGCTCGACTTCGCCTGGCGGAACTGCGCGAAGGGGTGTGGTTGCGTCCCGCCAATCTGACACGATCACTCGAGCTCGGGGACGCACCGGTGGAGATCTTCGTCGGCCGACCTGGGCGTCCCGCCGATGAACTACTCGAACTGCTGTGGGACCTGCCCGCCTGGGAGGCGCAGTCGCAAAGGCTGCTCGAGCTGATCGAACGGGCCGAGAGCACAGTGGATCGCTTCACTGTCGCCACCGCGATTGTCCGCCACCTTCTCACTGATCCCCTTCTGCCACAACAGCTTCGACCAGTGCAGTGGACGGCTGACCGCCTGCATGAGGTCTGGATCGCCTATCAGGACGAGTTCGTGTCGATCCCGGAGGTGGGGCACGCGAGCTAATCGAATATTACCGATTGACATCGACTGTTCAGAAAACGTAATGTCCGAATTGGGCAGTCGAAGGAGGCAGTCATGCAGACACACGAGGTGTTCAACCAGTCCGTACCGCTCTACGGCCACAACGTCGCAGACGATGCGACCCTGCTCGACGCACTCGTCCGCGAGGGAGCCGAGTGGGCGGTCGACGATATCGGGCAGCTGGGGCAGCTCGCCGGTACCGAACAGGTCCAGGAGTGGGGTCGGCTCGCGAACGAGAATCCGCCGATCCTGCGGCCGTACGACCGATTCGGTCACCGGATCGACGACCTCGAGTTCCACCCCGCGTGGCACGAACTGATGTCCGTGGCGGTCGCCAATGGCCTGCACGGCGCCCCGTGGAGCGATCCCCGGGCAGGTAGCCACGTGGCCCGGGCGGCGAAGTTCTATGTCTGGAGCAATGTCGAAGCCGGTCACACCTGCCCGATCTCGGCGACCTACGCTGCGGTGCCCGCGCTGCGCGACGCCCCCGAGCTGGCGGCGATCTACGAACCGCTGCTGTCGAATTCCCGCTACGAGGGCGGCTTGCGTACTCCGCTCGACAAGTCCGGCCTGCTGGCGACGATGTCGATGACCGAGAAGCAGGGAGGCTCCGACATTCGCGCCAACACCACACGCGCCACCGCGCAGCCGGACGGGACCTACCGGATCGTCGGCCACAAGTGGTTCACATCGGCGACCATGGCCGACCTCTTCCTCGTCCTGGCGCAGACGGACGCGGGCGTCACGTGCTTCCTGGTGCCGCGGGTCCTCGAGGACGGCACCCGTAACAACATTCGCCTGATGCGCTTGAAGGACAAGCTGGGCAATCGATCGAATCCGTCGGCGGAGATCGAATACGAGAACGCCGTCGCGTGGCGGATCGGCGACGAAGGCCGGGGCGTGCCGACGATCATCAAGATGGTCAACATGACTCGGCTCGACTGCCTGATCGGGGCCGCTTCGGGCATGCGTCGCGGTGTCACCCAGGCGGCACACCACGCGACGCACCGGAAGGCGTTCGGCAACTACCTCATCGATCAGCCTCTGATGCGAAATGTCCTGGCGGACCTGGCGGTCGAGTCGGAGGCGGCGTCGCTGCTGATGATGCGCCTCGCGGGAGCGCACGACCGGGCGGTGCGCGGGGACGAGGCGGAATCGACCTTCCTGCGGCTGGCGCTGGCGATCGGCAAGTACTGGGTGTGCAAGCGGTGGCCCGCACACGCGGCCGAGGCAATGGAGTGTTTCGGCGGCAACGGCTTCATCGAGGAGTCGCAGATGCCGCGCCTGTTCCGGGAGTCTCCGCTCAACGGAATCTGGGAGGGCAGCGGCAATGTCGCGGCGCTCGACGTGCTGCGCGCGATGGGCAAGAACCCGCATACGGTCGACGCCTTCTTCGCTGAAGTCGCGCTCGCCGGTCCGGAACCGAGTATCGAGCGCGCGGTGAACGAAATCCGGACCCAGTTGGCGGATCTTGCTGACGCGGAGGTCCTCGCGCGCCGGGTGATCGAACGAATGGCGCTGGTTCTGCAAGCGTCGCTGCTGGTTCGGTCCGGCAATCAGGCGGTAGCGGACGCGTTCATCGCCACCCGCCTCGACGGCGACCGCGGCAGCGTCTACGGAACCCTGCCTCGCGGTGTGGATTTCGCGGCGATTCTCGATCGCGTCACCCCGAAGGTCGGCTGAGCCCGCCGAGCACGGCTCACCAATCAAGTCGAAGGAGTCGAGGAATGCAGGGAATCGGTGACTGGGCCACCCGGCGGGCGCAACTCGGTGGCGACAAGATCGCGTTCGTGTCCGGAGACCGTTCATGGACCTACCGCGAGTTCGACGACCGCACGAACCGGTTGGCCAACCAGCTCAGGGATCGTTTCGGCATCCGGCGCGGCGACCGCATCGCCGCGGTCGTGCCGACCTCCGTCGAGTGTCTGGAGATCCTGTTCGCCACCGCGAAGCTCGGCGCGATCTTCACTCCGATCAACGTCAGGCTGACCGCACCCGAGATCGCTTACGTGCTAGGCGATCTCGGTGCGAATCTGCTCTTCGTCCATGCCGCATTCCCCGAGGCCCAGCGCGCGGCGAAGGAACCGGGCACATACGTCCGTGAGATCGTCGTCCTCGGCGACGAGTATGCCGCGCTCCTGGCCACCGCCAATCCGACGCCGGTGACGCCGATCGCTCACCGTCACGACGTGGCGGTGATCATGTACACATCCGGGACCACAGGTCGCCCCAAGGGGGCGATGATCACGCACGAGAATCTGCGCGCGAACGCGGCCGCAGTCGTCGCGGCCTTCGGCCTACGGTCGTGTGATGTCACCGTGACGGCACTCCCGATGTTCCATATCGGAGGTCTGGGGCTCTACACATTGCCCTTCCTCTACGTCGGAGCCCGGAACGTACTCATGCCGTCGTTCGATCCGGCGGCGGTCCTCGACGCGGTCGAGGCCGAGCGGGCAACGCAATTGCTGCTGGTGCCGACCATGTGGCAGGCCGTGATGGAAGTGCCCGATCTGGAACGCTACGACCTGTCCTCGCTGGCATGCGCTCTCACCTCCGGTGCGCCCGCGCCTCGCCCGGTCCTGGACTTCCTTGCGCGCAGCGGTATTCCGTTCCGCGAAGGATTCGGGATGACGGAATGCTCGCCCTCGGTGGCACTGCTCGATTCCGAACACGTCCGCGAGAAGGCCGGTTCGATCGGGCGACCGTTGTTCGGCATCGAAACCAGACTTGTCGACGACGCGGACCGCGACGTTCCGGTGGGCACGGTCGGTGAGCTGCTCGTGCGCGCCGACAACGTATTCGCCGGCTACTGGATGCGCCCGGAGGACTCGGCCCGTGCGCTTCGCGACGGCTGGTTCCACAGCGGCGACCTGGGTTTCGCCGACCAGGAGGGGTTCATCACGCTCGTCGACCGGAAGAAAGACATGCTCATCAGTGGCGGTGAGAATGTCTACTCCAGGGAAGTCGAACTCGCGATCTCCGCGATGCCGGGCATCCGCGACGTGGCGGTCGTCGGCATGCCCCACGAGAAATGGGGTGAGACGCCCGTCGCGTGCATCGTGCTGGACGATGGCGCGAAGGTAACCGTCGACGAGGTCATCGCCTTCGCCCGGCAACGACTGGCGGGCTTCAAAACGCCGACCCGGGTCGTCTTCCTCGATGCACTGCCGACGACCGCCACGGGAAAGGTCCAGAAGAACCTGCTCCGCGACCACCTTCTCCCCGAGAGCATCTGAGCGGAGGCTGCTCCCGGTGTTCGCGGCGTACCGCCGAAATCGGCTGTATATCAAGACGATAGTGCCCCGCCGAGTTCACTCGGTGGGGCACTATGCATATGGGAACAGGCGCGGGTGCGCGTGTTGGTGTTGATCCCTGGCGCGGGCTTCCCCTGATGGGGATCGAGGGCGCGGCATGATCGCGTGCATGACAACCGGAAAGGCCCATGGCAGGTAACCGCCATCTCGCGCTTCACGCAACTCTGACGGTCGCGTTGTCACAGTCTCGATGCCAGAGCCCGCGACCGCGATGTGGGCGATGGGTAGTGCACCATGAAATAACCGCCGATTCTTGCTCCAGATTCTGCCTGATGAATATCGCGTGGACGGTCCACAAGTTGACCCCAACGACCAGCCGCGATCGGACCACCGCTCCTCGCTGCTGGCCGGTCGTCCGCTGCGTAGTCCACGGATCCTTTAGACACCTATGCCGAACACACTCAATTGCCGCATACCGCGCTGACCGAACCGGCCAGCGCGGGGCGCCGGCGGCCGGAACCTGATGCGATGCAATACGTCCGCTACTGCCGATGAGCGAGCACGATCGGTGCCTGGTACACATGCTGGTGTCGGCGGCAGGAAGTAAGTTCTCGATCATGCGTGCCGATCTCGACGGTGCTGTCCGAGTCATACGGATAGCAGCCGGATTGAACTGGACATGGGGACTCGACGACCTCGAAACCTTCAGCACCAGACTTGGGTGGCGACTGAGCGAACTCGGTCGCACGCATTTTGCTCTGACCAGTGACCTGACATCAACCGCACCGATGCGCAGGTTCATGTTTCCGAAGGTGACACCCCCGATCCCTCGGCTGTCCCGCAGCTTATCTCGTTCTATGTCATCGACGTTGTATTGGACGATCCCAGCGCAAGCCTGTTTCTGGTCGACGCTTTCTCCACGGTTGGCCATCGAATGACCGAAATAATGGGAAAGCCGACTGCTGCGAAGGTAGGCCGAAACTCGGAACTGCGATGGGATCTGCCAACAGCAGTTCTAATGCTGACAGTGAGCAACACGAGCGTCAGCGTCGATATTGTGAATCCGGGAAACGAAACCTGGCTCGGCTGGCCCGAGGAGGATGAGGATCTCTTCTATCCCGAGATCGTGGGCGGCGATTGAGGCGCGGTGCCATCGGTCCTGGGTTTCGGTCGCTCGATCACCCCGGGGCCGCAGGCCGGCGTCGGCCACGGAACAAGATAATCGTTGCAGAATGCAACGTCCTGTATTGCCGCGTACCCGCTGACCGAACCGGCCAGCGCGCGGTGGCCAGCGGCGAGAGCTGCTGCGGCTCAGTGGCATTCGGTTCTGCCAAACCCGGGCGGTTCACCGGGACCTCTGGGGCGGTCAGTCTTCGTCCCGATTGTCGTCATCTTCCTCGTACGCCTCGGCTTCGAGTTGTTTGACTTCGTCGACGAAGCGCCAATAATCCGGATCATAGAGCTTTAGATGGACCACATAACCCGACGCCGCCAGGTCAAAGACGACCTTCGGGGTGAGCCAGTGCAACTCCATTTCGTCGGTGACATCCTGGGATGCGGATATTCCTAGCGTCGTCGTTATTACCTCGCTGATTCTGTTGAACGCTCCCGGCAGGCAGGAACGGTGAAGAATGCTCCACCAGATCCTTCCGAGGCCCCGGGTCATCGCGCACGAGACCGTCCGATCTGTCGGTCATGAACAATTCCTTGCTGGCTACTTTGAAGTTCAGCGCGAATACTCGCCCCGCTCAACATCCTGACATGCCCCTACCCATGCTGACCGATCCGGCCCGCGCGGGGCAGGCAAAGATCGACTGGCCGTATCGATCCGGGGCTGACGGAACGTCCGCAACTGCCGAGTGCAGTGCTCGGCGGCTCGAGCATCCGGCGCATCGCGCCTCCTCCGAGTAGGCGCGGCACGGGTGTCGAAGGTCGTTGTCGGATCGGAGTACCAGCCGTTTCTCGCTGGGGTCGTCGCGCGAAGGTCGTTCCCCGCGCATCCGGCACCCCTTGCGGCAGAACCGGTTTCATGAGCAATACAACCAGGTACACGATCTTCGTTCACCTCACCGCGTTGCCCGCGTGGCTGGCGCTGTCGAGGGAGCAACGGCATCAGGTGATCGGCCAGCACGTGCAGCCGCTGCTCGAGAAGCATGCCGATGTCTCGTTGCGCTGGTTCGACGCCGAGGCATTGTCGGCCAGTTCGTCGGATGTGCTGATGGCCTCCACCGACGATCTCCGTTCGTGGTCGGATCTCATGGAAGGACTGCGCGATTCGCTACTGTGGTCGGCGCCGTCTTTCCGGGTGGACCTGGTGCTGCCGACACTCGAGGATGGCTACGCCGATTACGAGCAACGAGAAGGCCTGAAATAGTCAGGCGAGCGCTGACGCCGTTTCTTCCGGCCGAGCCGGTATGGTGCGCCCATCGGACAACGCCCAATTCTGCCGCATACCGCGCTGACCTACAGTGCTCACCGCGGTCCTCGGGAAATCAACGGGCTGAGCGCCTTACGTCGGTCGGCAGTGCATGCATATGCCGAGTTGCGGGCGGTCTTCGACGTGTTTCGCATGTTAATTGGCGGCACGGCAGTGGGATTGTCAGCGTTCGGAGACGGCTTCCTCGTAGGCGCGAAGCGTCGCTATCACGAGGGCGCGCTGCTCGGCCGTCAGCGGGCCCAGGGCTGTACGCCAGCCGCGATCCGCGCCACCGAGCCACGCCGCGACCGCCGTTCGATGGGAATCGGCGATGGTGACAAGGGTTCGTCTGCGGTCATTGTCGTCGGTCCGTCGATCCACGACGCCCTGGCGGCTGAGGTCCGCGACCATCAGACTCACGGTCGTGGGCGCCACCTCCAGCCGCTGCGCCAGCTCGTTGACCGTCAGCGGCCCGTCGAACAGCACATAGGTCAGCATCGACAGATGGCGAGGCGCCAGATCGAATGATCGCAACGCTGCCGGGACCGGCAGGCGTTTCGCGCGCCCGATCAGCCGTGGCATGAGCAGCACCATGGCGCGAACGCTGTCGTCCAAGGACAGGCCAGGCTCCGTTGACATACCTTTCTCTCCAAAATATCTTTGCATACAAAGCAATCTTGTCGAACCGGACCTCCATCGTCCCATGCGAACACGCGGGTCCCATCCTCCACAGAGGAGAACCAATGTCCGAACCGATTGCGCGGCCCAGGGCACTGACCATCGGGCTGCACCCCCGAGCCATGGACTACAGCCGCTTCCCCGATCTGGACGAGGCACAGCTGACCGCCAGGGTCGACGCCGCCAACGACGCCCTGCGCGACACCGAATTCGATATCACCCCATACCTTGTCGGCGCATCACCCGAGGAAGCCGAATCCGAAATACGAACCCTGCTCGCCCACCAGCGGTTCGACCTCGTCATGATCGGCGGTGCGATACGAGCTCTCCCCGACCACACCCCGCTGTTCGAGCGCATCATCAACGTCCTGGCCGAGGCGGCCCCGGGAATTCGATTCTGCTTCAACACTTCCCCCGAAACCACCCTCGACGCCCTCCGCCGAGCATCCGCAGCCATCTGAACCCCGACACGCACCAATCGCACCGGCCAACGCGGCCACCAGAAAGATCAACTGGCCGTGGCCATCCGAGGCCGGCCGAATACCGATGAGCGTGCTGTCTGCTTCAGTCACTTCCGGTTCGCGCACTCGGCGCCTGCCGACGCCGGGCGGTATCGACGCGGCGATGGCAGGCTGTGGCGGTGAGCATGCCGGACGGTGTCAACGGGTCCCAGTCAGAACCGACCAAGCACGCTATCGAGGTGAGCTTCGTCGTGCGTCAGGATTCATTGCGAATCAGGTATTGGGCGGACGACAGCACGAGCGACATCCTGTGGGATGACCTCCTTACTCGCACAAAGCGTTTGGGCAATGGCGCGTTCATCGATGATGACACGGGACTGACCGGACCGCCGGAACCGGTCATGGAACTCACCGCGCTGGTGCTCGGGACCCTGGGGGCAGGCGGGGCGGTCAAGATGCTGGTGGAAATCCTGCGGGATTGGGTTGCCCGCTACCGGATCAAGGGTCTTCTCGTCGATCTACCCGACGGCACCAGGATCCAGATGGCCGACACGTCAATAGAATCGGTGGAGCGTTTTCTTGCCGCGATCGATGCCCATCGTGACGAGACGGCCAAGCCAGCGCCGCCCTCGGCACCAGACACTGCTCATGAGGTGGTAGATGGCGGCGAAGCAGCACCTAGCGAATGATCCTGCGGGCAAAGGCGTCCGAAGGTAGACAGACCAGGGTCATCGTGGTAGTTCGTGCCTGTGGGAGTATCCACTGTTTCCGCGGACCACGCTGACCGAACTGGCCGGCGCCGGCACGACGGAAGATCAACCGGCCGTGCCGATTCGAGGCTGACGGAACGCACTATCCTGCCGAATTCCGTATATCGCAGCAGGATTCATCTAATCGGTCGGAGCTGCCGTTTTGAACAATGCCGTGAAGCGTTCGGGAGCTAGCCTGCGCAACGGGTCGCGGCTCAATCCGTAGCGCTGGTACAGGGCGAGTAGGTCGCGGAACGCTTCATCGTCGACCGCGGCGACGTTGACGGCGATGAACAGTGCCCTACCTCGACCTCGATATGAGGTGACGCAGGGAAGCTTATCGAGCCATTCGAAGAACGCCGCCTCGTCGTTGTAGGAGTAGTAGGTGAGCGGCTCCAGTTCCAGGATCAGGTCACCTGCTGCAGCCATCGCGACTTCAGCGTCGAGCACTTCATCCACGTGAAAGTGACCGACCGCACGCGATCCTTCGTTGACGACAACGACCGAGCCGACCTGGATCCTGTACACGCCCGTGTTCTCGACTATCAACCATCCTGCGTTGGCAGGCGAGTTCCACGCCGTACGATCGTCAACCCGCAGGACGAACGATGCCAACCCATTGCTCACGGTGCGCGGCGGTACGAATGCCGTTGAGGCATAGTCTTGATCGACCGGTGTGGTTGGTGGGCCCGACGAGCGTCCGCCCTGTTCGGGCGTGAGCCAGATGATCCGGCCACGGAACGGAAGACGGCCCGGGAAATGCATGGACGACATTCTGTCGCGCAGTTGATCAGCGCGCGAGGTGGGGTTGCAAACGCTCGGACCGAAGCAAGAGCCGACGATCCACGTCCCCCCGGCAGCACGGAACCACCGTCGGCGGTGAAGCGCGAGTTGGTTGCCGCCGTCTTCTCGGTGCTATTTGACCGGACGTTGGATCGTGATGTGGCACGGCGCAAGGTGGGTCGAATGGCGATGGCCGAGGAGCCGGCGCAACCGGCGCATATCGCACCGATGGAGTGGCTGGTCGGCGGCAACGACTGGCCGGATCGCAGGCTGCGGATCGTCGTCGTGGACGCGGCCAGTGGTGAGCGCCAGGTCTGGGACAGCGGCAGCGGTGTGCCCCTGGCGACCGCTGTCGCCGCGAGCCAGTCCTTTCCTGGACTCCGCCCGCCTGTCGTTGTCGGAGACCGCTACTACATTGATGGCGGCGTTTGGTCGCCCACCAACGCGGACCTCGCCGCGGTCTCGGACGTCGTTCTGGTCGTTGAACCGTTGGCGCACATGTTCCCGCCCGAACAGGTTCGGGCCGAACTCGCGACGAGGGCGGCCGATACCGTCGTGCGGTTCCGCCCCGACGCGGCCACGATCGACGTGTTCAACGCGTTCGCGACCGACCCGGATGTGCTCGCGAGCTGGCCGGTAGCGTTCCAAGCGGGCATTCGCCAGGCAGACAGCCTGGCACAGCAGTTGATCGACGCGGGCTGGTTGTCGCTGGAGCGGTGATGCGCACCCAGGTTAAACCCGCAGCCCGTCGGACAGCAGAGTGAGCAACCGGGCGCCAGTCGCCACTGCCGGAGCGAATGGTGGCGGACAGTGCGCCGACGACCATGTAGACAGCAGCCTCGGGCGGCCTCGCCTCATTCGGAATCAATCTCTGTTCGACAATCTCCGCCCGGCCCGTAGCTCCTCGCCAGCGACACCTCGCCGTGGTTCGGGCACTCGGGCTGGGAACCGTATTGGACAACCAACACCGGACTGAAGCTGCCCCTCCGCATCGCAGGCACCCGCCACATGTCCTTCACCGACGAACAAGTGATCGTGGCAGAACTGGCCGCGGCGGGCCTTCTCCCCGAAGACGCGAAGAACGCCGCGATCGGCTCGATCGATCCAAGCCGCTCGATCGACCTCCAACGCTCGTCCCTACTGGCCTACTTCGACGCCGTTTTCGGCCGCACCGATAACAGCCTCGCGGAAACCCTCGAGCGACTCGCACAGCCCGAAATGCTTCCACACCTGTGACCCCTGCTCTTTGCTGACGAATATCCAGTAATGCCGAGAAGCGGGTGGTGCGTGGCCGGTGTTACCGACTGGTTGCGGTTGGTGTTCCCTCCGGCACTTTGGTCAGATGGTCCAGGTGATCGGGTAATTGGTGTACGTCGCGGTCTCTGCCGTGAACGTCACGCCTACTGCCCGGAAGTCGTCGCGTGCCTTTACCCGCATCTCCTTCAGCTCGTCCATCTGCGCCGCATGCTCTTCGGAGTCCCATATGCTCACCTGGGAGAGCGAGCCTTCAGGGGAGACGCCCGCGTACCAATGAAGAAGACCCGGCAGTCGCAGGATTGCCGGGATCAGGTATTCCGAGGTCTTCTTGTCCGCAGCGACGACCGCGTCGTACAGGCTTGGATCGAAGGTGACGCGCCCGACGCGGACGACGGCAGTTGCTGGCAACGACTCTGTCATCGCGTTCGATGTCCTCTCGGCAATGCTGGAAGATCTTGCTTCCCAGACGATCCCACCGTCAGGGCTGATGGATCAATATCGATCTTCGGAGCGACCGATAAACCAGACTTATCTGTTGGGTTGCGCAAGCGACCGCGATAATCGGCTGATGCGGGCTGGCCGTCGACGGAACCGACCACTGTGCAGGAACATCCACTACTGCCGCTGACGGCGCTGACCGAACCGGCCGACGCGGGGCATCGGAAGATCAACTGGCTGTGCCGATCCGAGGCCGGCGGAACGTCCGCAACTGCTGATGACCGTAGTGACACATGCGTCGAGAGCGACAACGGCCGAGCGGCTTCGTCTTCGACGACGCCGCCGGCAAGCTCATCGAGGTCGTCTCCTGACCTCCCGGGGGAACCCCGTACGTCGTTCCTTCGGTGAGATTTCTCAGGCGGCGGACGGGTTTTCGAGGACGATTGCGACTCCTTGACCGGATCCGATGCAGACTCCGATCGCGCCGTAGCGGGCATTGCGTTCCCGCAGTTCGGTGGCCAGGGTCAGGACGTAGCGGGCGCCGGTGGCGCCGAACGGATGACCGATTGCCACCGCGCCGCCGTTCGGTGTCAGCTTCTCGTCGGGGATGATGAAACCGTCCAGCTGGTTGGGCAGTTCACGCAGCACGCCCAGGGCTTGGGCGCTGAATGCCTCGTGTACTTCCCACACGTCGATCTGCTCGGGTGTCAGGCCCGCACGTTGGATCGCCAGAGGCAGAGCCCACGCCGGAGCCAGACCCATGTAGAGCGGATCGATCCCGTACACCGCGGACGACACCACCCGCGCCAGCGGTTCGACGCCGAGTTCGCCTGCTCGTTCACCCGAGGCCAGCACCAGTGCGCTGGCTCCGTCGGTCAGGGGAGTCGAGTTCGCTGCGGTCATCTGCGTCGTCCCCGGCTGCGGGGGCAGCGCCGCGAGCCTTTCGGCGGTGGTGTCGTCGCGGATGAATTCGTCGTGCTCGAACAGGCGGGCGGGGCTCTTCCTAGTCGCGGCGATCTCTATCGGCATAATCTCCTTGGCCAGCCGCCCGGAATCCCTGGCCGCCTTGGCATTTCGCTGCGTCCGCAGCGCGAACGCGTCGATTTCCTCTCTGGTCAGCCCGTAGCGGTCGGCGACGTTCTGTGCTGTCTCGATCATTCCGATGTAAGCATTGCGCGCCAGCAGCGCCGGATTGGCGGGACCGCCCGCACCCGCCCACATGGTGTCGAGCAGGATGACCGGGCCACGGGGGCCGAACGGGCTGTCGCCCTTCATGTACGCCCATCCCGACCGCGACATCGACTCGACGCCACAGGCGATCCCGACGCCCAGGTCCCCCGCTTTGATCGCGTGCGCGACATTGATGGTTGCACTCAGCGACGACCCGCAGAACCGGTTGATCGTCGCCCCGGCCACCGTGTCGGGGAATCCCGCCGCCAGCGCCGCCCACCGCGCGACATCGCCCATACCTTCGTGGGCCGGATTGACGCAGCCCGCGACAATGTCCTCGATCTGATCGAGACCCACGCCGACGCGTTCGCACGCACCCTTCATGGTCATCCCCAGCAGGTCGTCGGCCCGAACGTGCGACAGCGAACCACCGTACCGGGCGAAGGGGGTCCGAACACCACCGAGCACAAACGCTTCCGCCATCACGATCTCCTTCGACAGTGTCCACAGGGTCTCAACGAGCGAGCCGTCGTTGCCGCTTCCGATCTTGCCTCGATTCCGAGGAAATCCGCCACACCAGCGCAGACCGACGGCGCCGAGACCGCTGTCCTTCGGGATTGGGCTGCTCGGATCCGCGGCGTAACGGAAGATCGACCGGCCGCACCGGTCCGACTGCCGCGGAACGTCCGCAACTGCCGATGACCGCCAACTTCTCGGCTACGAGCGAGTTGACCGAGGATCTGCGATCTGGCAGGTGCCGAAATCGGACGGCCTGAGAGCGGTTGTCCGACTGCGGGTCCGGAGATTGTGGGCGTCCGTACCCGCAGTCGAACAGGTTGGTCAGAGGCCGAGCGCGTTCAGCAGGCCGCCGATCACCGGGATGGAGTCCGCGCTGCCGGTGCCGCTACCGGAGCTGCCGGGAGTCTTGCAGCCGCTGGGGCCGGTGGGGGCGCTGCTGAACTCAAGTCGGAACTGCTTGTGGCCCACCATGATACCGTCGGCCGAGCCAGCGTGGGCGGTCAGATCGACCTCACCGAGATTCTTGGGTGTGTACTGAATGGTCGCCACGCCATTGGTGAAGGTGGTCGTCCCCACGATGGTGCCCGGGAACGCGCCCTCTTCGATGTAGGCGGTGGACCCGGAGAACGACGACATCTGGTCGGCCGGCAGCGTGAATGTCACCGTGTAGGCGGTGCCCGGGTGGTGCACCTGACCCTGAATCGTGAACTCACCATTGGCCAGACTGCCGCCGGTCGGCTCGCACACGGCGGGGGCGGCCGTTTTCGGCAGGGCCGCAACCTGAATCGCGGGTCCACCACCCTGGGTGATGTACTCACCGGTCGCCGACCGCTCCACGACATTGATGAAGTGCTGGCCCGTGGTCGCCGGATAGTAGGTGACCTGCGCGGTGCCGCCGCTGACAGTCTGCGGACCACCACCGACCAGGACATACGACGAGTAGTTCGACCCATCCAACTGGTAGTCGTAGAAATAGACCAGCGCGCTCGGGTCCGACACCGAGGCCGAGAGCGTGTACACGTTCGGATCACCGCCGACCCCGGGCGTCCATGTGGTCGCCGTGATATCTGCGGACGCGCCGGGCGCACCGATCGCACACCCGGCCGCAGCGATTGCGAATCCGGCCATTGCCGAGCCCACCCGACGGATTCGATTGGTCTTCAAGAGAGGTAGTCCCTTCCATTCTTCTTCGGCGTCATTGCAACGCCGCAGAAGAATCTAGGAACTCCCCTCGACGCACACACCCCGGCAAGGGGCGCTGACCGATACGCATACCTATTCATGCCACCGGGCGGTCCGGCCTCGGCTGACCACCAAACCTCTCGGCAGCGATCCGGCGGACGATCATCGAACCGGACCCATCGGTGTGGCGGGTTGCGTGCCTACCTCACTCCTCGGCGGTGGGCGCGGCGGCCGCTGGGGCGTTACCGCTTCGGGGCCGCCTTCCAGGAGTTTTCACGAAGCCTGATTCATTCGAGGATGGGGACGCCGAGTTCTTCGGCCTTGTCGGCCTTCGAGCCGGGGGAATCGCGGATTACGACGAAAGCTGTTTTTTCGAGACGGATCCGGCTGCTTTGCCGCCTCGGATCAGGATTGCTTCCTTTGCGCCGTCTCTGGTGAAGGTTTGGAGGGAGCCGGTTACGACTATGGAGCGGCACTCGAGGATGCGGTCGATGGATTCGTCGCGTTCGTCTTCCATGCGGACTCCGACGGCGTAGTCCAGGAACGGGACTACGACCACGCCCAGCACCCCGAATGGCTCAGGCATTGGTGGACACGGTGGACCGAGCGGCATTGTGAGGCGATTGAGGACCATCGGTCCTCGATGCCTGTCGAGTAGCGTCAGAAAATCCGCTTCTGCCGCATACCGCGCTGACCGAACCGGCAAGCGCGCCGCGACGGAAGATCAACTGCCCGTGTCCATCCGAGGAAGCCCGAACACGCGCGCATGCTGCGCTGACCTATCCCGCAGAGCGCAGGGCTCGGCTCGGCTGGCTGTGTCCCGTTTCAAGCAGATGGAATGGTCAGATCGCGGCCATCGAGCACCTCGATCCCGGTCACCGATCTCCCTGCGGGGTCGAAATTCAGCAAGGCGATAGGTTCGCCATCGCGTTCCAGCTCAATCACTCCCGGGCTGGGCGAGCCGAACGGTGCGGTCAACAGGACCGGACAGGTGGGTGTGCAGGTGCACCGACCGTAGAACCGCAGATCCTGGATGGTCCGGGCGAGCCGTGTGTCCTCGGCTACCAACAGCTGGGCAACTTCGATTGCCAGGCCGGGAAAAACCTCAGCCAGGCGCGGGAACGGAACCTCCGTCATACCCGAACGGTACGCCATAGGCGTACAAGAGATCTCGGCCTGCTCCCTGCGATCAGAACGGCACGCATCCACTCATGGCGCATGCCGCGCTGACCGAACTGGGCAGCGCGGGGAATCGAAAGAGCAAGTGGCCGTGACTATCCGAGGTCGGCCGAACGCGCCATAATGCCGAAGGCAGTGTGCCGTGCCCTCGCACGTGCCCATGCCTGCAGAGGCCGACCCTCCACCTGGTTGGATCCCGAAACGTGGACGATCACCTTTGAGAACCTGCCGTCCTGCTGGTGGAGCGGGAGCATTGCACTCGGACTGTCCGGTGCGGTGATGGCGGGTGATCAATGTAGTGAAAGAACGCGCGGATGATTCTCAGCGAGGGTTGAGCCGTTTCCAGGTGGAGCGCATCGAGACTCTCGTCTTACCATCGAAGCGCAGTTCAGCATTGGCGATGGCTTGCTGCTCGGTCAGCTGTTCGATTTGCGCCCAAAGATCGAGGCTGGGGCCCAGCGGAGTGGGGCGCAGGAAGCTGACGTCGAACCCGGCGGTAACGAACGGGGCCACCATGCTGTGTTCGCTGAACCACCCGCGATCGATGGTGGCTTGGAACACGACCGCACCCGAATGGCAGTCCAGCACAGTGGAGATGACCCCGCCGTGGACCAAGCCGAGTCCGTTGCCGTGGTCCGGTCCCGGGGTGAACGATCCCACCACAGTGTCGTCGTCTGCCCGATAGCTGCGAATACGCATGCCAGAGGGGTTGGCCGGTCCGCATCCGAAACAGGTGGTGGTCGGGAAATGGCGTTCTTGGATGCTCTTATCGCTGATCATGGATCCCCCGATATTGATCTTCGAGACGCTCGCCTCGAGCCTTCACCCTAGCCGGAATCCCGCGCTGCCCAATAAAAGTCATCAGTTCGTTGGGCATATCACTGTCAATCGCTTCCCACTCATGGGAGTCAACCGAACGCACTACATTGCCGCATACCGCGCTGACCGAACCGGCCAGCGCAACCCCTCTGAATGCATCTGGGGTTGTCGTTTTGGCACCCCGCACCACACTCCGACGTGCGCCGAAAAGTGTGACTTGCAGCAGTAATGCCGGTCTTCGGGTTCCAGTAGAACTCGCGCGGAAAACAACGGATATGGCGTACCGATGTCACCGGTACGCCCTCGCCGACGGACCCGGCGCTACCCGGGTCCGGGTGCCGCCGGCGTTGCCGCCAGTGGGAGCAACAGCTGCGGCATGACGCTGATCTGCGAAGGGAACCCCACCGGGTAAGTCGGGCGTGCGTCGTCCTACCGCAACGCCTGACTGTCGATGGCACCGATCTCATGAGACGCACAACTATGGGCTAGAAACTGCACTGCCGCTAGAAGTAGTTGGTGGGGTCGAAGCTGCCGCCGCCTCCGCAGCCGTCCAGTTTCGGTTGAGCGACAGGGGTGGTTCCGGCGGGCGCGGGTTCGACCTGCAGGGTACCCGAACTTCCCTCGTAGCTGCCCTGTTTGGTGGACAGCACGTGTGTTCCCGCGCTGGTCGGCACCCAGGACACCGTCGCGTTACCTTCCTGCACCGGGTCGTTGTAGATGGAGGCGAGGCTGCTGCCGAGGCATGCGGAATTGTCGTAGAAGTTCACCCGGGCTGGTGTATAAATGGCCGAGGCCCAGACGGTGTAGCGCACGCCGACATAAATGTGCGCCGGAACCGTCCAGCCGTCGCTGTACACGTACACGCCGTGCGGTTCGCTGCTCGGGCTCGTCGAACCAGTCGGCGCAGCAATGGTTGCCGCCGTCGCCGCCAGCGCCATTGTTGTTGCAAACCAACCGATTCGACGCCCCGCTTGCCCTGTCATACTCGCTCCCCGATCATGATCTGCCCGGCGTTTTCCGGTCGCTGAACGCTAGCCCGGCCAACATGTGACACACCGATGTTTCGGACATATCGGATGGCCCCCACTTTTCGGGGCAGACACCAGGCTGGCCGGACTCCAAGTGGGGCTGCCGTTTTGGGGTACACCCCCCAGCACCACAACCGTGACCGGGCCGGGATGCGTCAGATTGAAGTCGGTGCGACTCGCAGCGGTAGATGGCGGTGTTGTCGCACTCGCAGTGGCGGCCGGAACCTGGTGCGGCGCAGAACGTCCGCTACTGCCGAATTCAGGATGCGCTCACTGCGTGGTGGGCATGGCCAGCAGTCCGGCGAGGCCATCGCGGCCGGCCTAGTCCTCGGCTTCCTGCGCGAGCATCCGCATGTACCGGTGGAGGAATTCACCGTCCGCGACGGGGCCGGTGCAGTCGAGCCAGTAGTCAGCGATGACCGACGGAGCGAGTAGGTCAACGGCAATGATCGCCCGCCGGAGCAGTTCCAGACGCGCGGGGTCTTTGGTGTCGGCCCGAAACCAAATACTCTCGACCAGAGGCTCATCGCCGTTCAACTTGATGAAACAGGACGCGTCCACGCCGTAGCAGTAGGCGTCATCCTCGTAGATGCCCATCGGGTCCCGTCTACTCTCGTCGAACCCTGCCGACGCCGTCGCGACGAACCGCCGGACCCGCGGCATGATCGGTGCCAGTACCGCATCGACCTGTGCGAACGTCAGCCCTGCCTCCGCGTAGTCGTGCTCGGGCGCCGCGATCTCGTGCACATCGGTCCAGCCGATGCCGTCCGGCGCGCGGTTGGCACCGCTCGCGACCTCGCTCGCACGCAAGTCGCCCGCCACTTCGGTGGCGGCCGCCAGAGGGTGAAGGCAGCGCATGCCCCACTCGTCTTCGTGGATATGAATCTTCGTCACGGCGGCGAACTCGTCGGTCACGCGGCCCACCCTGTCATGGAACGCGCACTACCGACGCCAGACCGCCCCTGCGGCACACACTTCAGGCCAGCAGCAAACGACGTGTAATGCCGCTGATCGTACTGACCGAACCGGTCGGAGTGTGATCGCTTACGGGATGCAGTCGTAGCCGTTGACGTAGGCGGGAGCATTCGCGATGTTGCCGGAGATGGTGAGGAACTCGATGGGCTTGCCGTCGAGGCCAAGGGGCGCTGGAGGTTGCTTTCCGCAGTTGTAAGTGATCGGTGTCGGGCTGCGTTGGGTGATCTGCCAGGGACCTCTCATCGTATTGTCCTGTCCGGCAGTGCCTTCTGCGGGTTGGCAGTCGCCGCGGCCGGTGATGACGACGGTGTCCCCATCCTTGTAACCCAGCGGCTGCACGACGATGGCCTCATTGCATACGTACGTGGGGATCTGAGCGCGACTGTCGTCGGCGGACTCGCATGCGGTGAGAAGTGTTGCGACAGTGATTCCCCCGAGAGCGATCAATGTCTGCGTCATGCTCATGCTTCGAGGTCCTTCGTGTGGCGTGCGGCTGGAGCCGTATCGACTCTGACCAACACCGTTATCCCTCGTCCGCTCGATGCGGGCGGCGTGACGATCCAAGACGAGTGACAATGTCTACCCGGCGAAGCGGGCCGCCCCCGGGAGAGTGACACTCCCGAACCCCTCTATGATCATGGCCGACTGCCCTGTCCGGGCGTCCTCGGCGAATTCCTGCCAAGTGGTCGGCACAGCGGAGTCGATGACGGGTTCCTCCAAATTGACGTCGTACGCGTCTTCGTCCGCTGCGGGGTCCAGCTGTTCATCAGCCAATTCGACCACTCCTTTTCGCTCATCAGGCGCCGGAACTGATGATAGAACACGCTTTCGATCCGTCTCAGCGTTGACAGCGGACCTCAGGCGCCGGGCATCAGAAGATCAACGGGCACAGCGAGATCCAGTCGGCGCGAGATGCCCGGTGCGATCAGCGCGCCAGGTCCGGGTGCGCCCGACCGGTGACGACGGGCATGTCGACGAAGGTCAGCAGGCCGGGTTCGGCAGCACAGACGTAGGGGATCGAGTTCACGCAGTGCGCCGCGGTCACGACGATGCCGGGGTTGCGCTGCAGGCCGGCCGCCACGCTGGTCGGGTGCCATCCGTGGATCGTCACGAGACAGTCGGGATCGCCCTTCACCTCGACCTCGAACCGGACGCCGCCGTCGCCGTATTTCCAAGGCGGGTCGAGGTTCTCATCGCCCATCAGCCAGTTGACCGCGACCCTGACGACCTTGGTGTCGCCGATGAATGCCTCCCAGGCGAAGCGCTGGCCGGCGACCTGGCCGGGCTGGATCACGCCGATCGGCGAGTCGATCGGCGCGGTCGCGACCGCCACCTCGCGGCTGCTGCGGATCTCGGCGTCGGCGAAGCCGAGCGCGTCCAGGCACATCCGCACCGACTGGTCGAACCCGTTGTCCAGCAACGCCAGCATCGGACCGTTCATCGCCTGCTCGGGCGACTGACCGAAACCCATGAGGTGGCGTACGACGTCGGGGGCGTTGTAGGTGCGGATGTCGGAGTACTCCTCACCGCGGACGAACGTGATTGCGCTGGACAGGCCCGTGAAGAACAGCGGCTGCTGCTCGGTGGCACCGCCCGGGTCGATCCCGGTCCCGTGCAGCGTCACGCCGCCTTCGCGGGCCGGGGCCGTCATCCTCTCCTTCTCCTCCGCGGTCGGCCAGAACCAGCCCAGCGGCGTGACGACGTTCTTGCCCGAACGCAGAATCGCCGCCACCTCTTTAGGATTCGGCATCAGCGGCGAGTAGAGGACGCAGTCGGCGTCCATCGCGAGGATCTCGTCGATGCTGTTGGTGGCGGTGACACCGATCGGGCCTATCCCGGCGAGCTCACCGGCGTCCCGGCCAACCTTGGCCTCCGAATGCACCCAGCACCCGACGAGCTCGAGATCCGGGTGCAGCCGGATCTGGCCGATCGCGGCCTGGCCAAGCCCACCGGTGGCCCACTGGATCACTCGCAGCGTCATGCATGGAATAGAACAGGTTCCATTCCTCGAGCGTCAAGGCCGTGCGGTCACCACCTCGGCCGCCACCTCGAGGAATTTCAGGTCGGTGACGGCCGGGACCAGAATGAACTCGTCGCACCCGGCCCGCTCCGCGCCGTCGAGAATGTCGGCGAGCACCTCGGGACTCGACGCCCGCGTCGAGGCGGCGATCATCTCGGCCAGCCTGGGTCCGAGGAAGCCGAGGTAGCGAGCGGTGAATGCGTGCAACGCCTCCGAGGCATCGGCAACGCCCAGAGCGGTGAAGCAGCCACTGACCTTGCGCGGGGTCGTCGCACGACCGGCCTCGGCCCAGCACCGGTCGGCGAGCTCGCCCACCTTGGCGATCTCCTCCGCATCGCCTCGAATACTGAAGCCGGAGATGCCATCCGCCCACCGCGCCGCCCGACGCATCGCCTTCGGCCCCATCGCGCCGGCGAGAATGATCGGCCCGCCCGGCTGCACGCACGCCGGCCCGACCGGGTCCGCGCCCTCGAACGGCGGCTCACCGGCGAGCAGTGACTTCAACTCGGCCACCTTGTCGTCGAGCTGCTGGTGCCGTCCCTTGAAATCAGCGCCGAGAGCGCGGTAGTCGTGCTCGCGACCGCCGACGCCCACGGCCATCTCGAGACGTCCGTTCGCGAGCTGGTCGAGAGTCCCGATCTGCTGTGCGACCATCGCCACCGGGTGCTGTGGCAGCACCCAGAGGTTCGCCAGAACCCGCACCCGCTCCGTCACCGCCGCGCAAGCACCCAGCGTCGCAACCATCTCCGGGTTCGAAAACGTC
Organism: Nocardia sp. NPDC004123; assembly: GCF_053603795.1. Lineage (NCBI taxonomy): Bacteria > Bacillati > Actinomycetota > Actinomycetes > Mycobacteriales > Nocardiaceae > Nocardia > Nocardia sp. NPDC004123. The sequence continues at coordinate 107,330 of NZ_JBSGGG010000004.1, read as the reverse complement.
ACCCGCTCGCCCACCGAGACACTCGAAAACGGACCCGCGTCGATTCGCCGAGCCCAGTCGACCGTCGTACCCGGTCCGTACCCGGGAGCCATCTGCGGAAGCGCAACACCGATCTTCATACGGCGACCCTCTCAGAACCACCCGACCCCGGTCAGGCGATTTCGATTTCGAGAAGCGATGGCGGTCAACAGATTCAGCGCGGCTCGACATCAGCAGTGCGCGCTCATGCCGAATATCGCGTGTCGGTCGCCGGGATCATCTCGGATCAGCGCAGGACTGGGAGCAGGGCGAGCAGAACCGCGATGAGAAGCAAGGGGACCGAGAGTCGTTCGACGAGTGCATGGGTCCGGTCAAGGTCGGTATTGGCCTGCGTCCCGTCTGCGGAGGTACCGCGAGCGCTGTTAGCGCCACTGGCTGCGCGGGCTGCGAGCGCGGCGTCGACGCGCAGCTTGATAGTGAGGATCGCTGCCATGGCCAGTGCGCCGACCAGGTAGACCGCGGCCATCGTTCCGGTGCCGGCCGCGAGTCGCGCGACCTCGATCACGGCGAGAACGATGCTGGCGATCAGTGAAGCTCGGTTGTAGCGGTTCCACGCCCCGACCGAGATCTTCTCGACGGCCAGGGCGATGCTCGGGGCGGTGCCCGGTGACTGGGCGGCCAGCAGCAGTGGCCGAACTCCGGCGACCATGATCAGCCCGCCTGCGGCAATGACACCGATGGCGAACCGCTCGGCTCCGGTGAGTCCGATGTTGATGAGGGTGTCGGCAGTGTTGATGTCCACGTGCATCTCCTGGGTTTCAGCGCAAAGTGCGGTGCGCACTCACGTCATTCTGCGATGGCGTTACTATGGTGCGCGCTCACCTCACTTGTCAATGGATGGGCCGCCGACCGAGGGAGATCACCGATGGCACCACCCGCCCGACAGCGGATCCTCGATGCCGCCGCTCGTCTGCTGCGCGAGAAGGGCATCGCCCGCCTCACCACGCGCGAGATCGCCGTAGCCGCAGACGCTGCGGAGGGTTCGATCACGAAGAACTTCGGCGGCAAACTCGGCCTGCTCACCGCTCTGCTGTCGAGGGAACTGCCCGAACTGGCCGCCTGGCGCGCCGCCCTCACCCCATCGACCTCTCACTGCGAGGACTTACGCGCCACGCTGATGACGGTCGGGGACAAAGCGATCGACTACTACGCGGCTTCGCTCCCGCTCGTTGCCGGGGCCGTCTCCGATATCAGCCTTTTCGACGCTTACCGGGCGACGAACACCGCCCAGGACACCGGACCTCAACTGGCCGTGGAAGCGATGGCCACGTACTTGACGACCTGGCAGTCCACTGGCGCGCTTTCCCCCGACGCCGACACCTGGGCCTTGGCCCTGATGTTCTGCGGCGCAGCACAATTGCAAGCATGGACCGAGCAGCTCGCCGGACCACAAGCCCTGCCTCACGACAGGGACACGCGGCTTCAAGCCATTGTCAACACGCTCATCCCATAACACCGAGCCAGCAGCGCAGCAAACGCACTATTCTGCGGCATACCGCGCTGACCGAACCGGCCAGCGGGGTACCGCGGGTCTGTCCAGATAACGGCTCTGGCCCACTTCCGGTGGTGGTTAAGCCAGCGGGGTCAGGCCAGCAGGATTCGGTTTCGGAGGAGGTCGAATCCTGCTCGGCCATACATTTGCCGTTTGATCAGTTTGGTTTTCGTGTTGACACCTTCGATCGGGCCGCTGCTGTAGGGCAGGGTCAGACCGGCGACGACGGCGTCGTGGTCCTGGTCGACACCGGTGAGGAATGGTTCCAGCTCGATGAGGCCGGCGGCGCGGACCTGCTTGATCCAGCAGTCGATCTCGGCGCCGCGCCGGTTGGCCATGATCTGCGCGAACTCGTGCACGAGCGCAGCGAGTGCAGTCAGTTCCGGGCAGGCAGTCAATAGTTCGTTGAGGTGGGCGCGATGCTGATCGGGCAGATCGGCCGGGCGGGTCATGATCGGGCTGGTCAGCCGCCGCGGAGAGGGCAGGATCCGATCACTGGGATGGCGTCCCTGGTTGAGGTATTTGTGCAGCAGGTTCAGGCTGCCGGTGTAGCCGAGGGCTTTCAGTTCCTCGAACAGGTGCGCCACGGGAACGCCAGGTTCGTCGGCGCGGCGGGTTCTCAGGTGATCTCGGTAAGGGTCGACCAAGCAGGCACGATATTGCGGCGGGCGGCGCAGCCGATCCGGTTGCGGGACTCGGGCATAGCGTTTGACGGTATTGAGCGCCAGACCCAGCCGCCGCGAGCAGTCCAGCAGCCCGACGCCTTGGTCGAGCAGCGCGTGAATATCGTGCCAGCGCTGCAAAGTTGTTGTCTCTCGCGTTAATTGCTGGCGTTTGGGCCCGGCTTTGGCCCAGCAGGTGCTGTGGGCGACGACCGCCTTCTCGACCACCCGGCCCAGTCCGTTCCAGAGATGCCAGCGGTCCGACGCCTGCATCACGCCGGGCAGGGCGCGGCGGGCGCCTTCGGCATAGGCGGTGGAACCGTCGCGGACGATGACCTCGACGCCGGGATGCTCGCAGAGCCAAGCGCGGAGCGAATCGGACTTGCGATCGGGGAGCACGTCGATGCGTTGATGGGTGGCGGCGTCGATCAGGACGCTGGCGTAGTGCTGGCCGCGGCGCAATGCGAAGTCGTCCACGCCCAACGCTTTCGGCGTCGACCGTCGCGGCAGCGGGATCCGCAACAGAATCCGGATCGCGGTGTGACGCGACAATCGAACCGGCAGCGCCGCGAGCAATCGGATGCTTGCACGGCCGGCCAATTCCCGCACCACCGACCGGACCTGAACGGTCAGGCGCGCGGTTCGACGCTGATAGCGCTCCAAAACCCCAGGCACCTGCTCGCGGAAAGTGTTTCGGCAGCCCAGCGTTGAGCACACCAGCCGCCGCGCCCGCACCTGCACCACCACAGCCCGACCGTCCAAGGGCACATCGGCCACGATCCGCTGGTGATACCCGTGCACCCGGGCGGACCGCACCCCGCAGCCCGGACAGGCCGCCGGACCACCCGGTGTCCGCGCCTGCACCAGAATCTGGCCGCCCTCATCAATGACATCCTCCACCAACAGTGGATCCAAACCCGAAAACAGCACGGCAGCAGGCACATTCACCTCGCACACCGCAATATCGTGCCGTCAGAGACCCTCCGTCACCACCGGAAGTGAGCCAGAGCCGTTGTTTTTACAGTCCCGGTACCGCCGGCAGCGAGATCGACGGCGGCCCAGAGACATCCGCTCATGCCGATTACAGGTCGTCGGTGTGTCGAGCCAGTGCCATGAGGTCTGCTCATGACGCGGCACGTGCCTCATATGTCTGCTCAGGTGAGGTAGACGGCCACACCGATTGCTGCGGCACACGCCAGGGCCAATGACTGCAGAGTGCGGTCGCCCAGCACGATCTCTTCGGGTTCACCGGCTCCGGCTCCATCGACGTCGACTGCGTAACGCAGGATGCAGATTGTGAAGGGAATCATCGAGATTGCGAACCACGGGTTGTCCTTGTGGTCGGGCTCGAACGCCCACAGCCCGTAGAAGACCACGACTGCGGTGCCCGACAAGGTCCAGACGAAACGTAGGTAGGTGGGCGTGTAGTACTGCAACGACTTACGAATCTTGGCGCCGGTGTCCAGCGCGATTTTCAACTCGGCATAGCGCTTGCCCGCGGCCATGAACAGCGAACCGAAGGCCGCGATCAGCAAGAACCATTGCGACAGATGAATACTCGCCGCCGCGCCACCGGCAACCGCGCGCAACAGGAAGCCCGATGACACGATGCAGACGTCGAGGACCGCTTGATGCTTGAGACCGAAGCAGTAGGCCAGCTGGATGCCGACGTAAACAGCCATCACCACGGCCAGCTGCCATGTCGCCACGAACGAGATCAGGATCGAGGCGGTCAGCAGCACCACCGACAGCGCGTAGGCCAGACGCATCGGAACCACGCCGGCGGCGATCGGGCGGAAGCGTTTGGTCGGATGCGCTCGGTCGGCTTCCACGTCGAGCGAGTCGTTGACCAGGTAGATGCCCGACGCTGCCAGGCAGAACACCACGAACGCGATACCGATGTGCAGATCGCGGGTGAGATCGGAGATGGCAAAGGTGTCGGTACCCGGAATCGTGCCCGCGGCCAGCGGTGCGGCCAGCACCAGAACGTTCTTCACCCACTGACGTGGCCGCAGGGCTTTGACCAGGCCGCTGGTCAGGGTCGTGGGCGGTCCGGTGAAGACGGCCTCGTCGAGTTCGATGGTGGTCGGCTCTTCGCTCATATCAACCTGACTGCTTCCTGTGGCGGCGGAGGAATCTCTTTCCGCGCGGCGAGCACTGCGCTTCGACGGCTCCGCGATTGTGTCGACCCGCGACACCGCCCACGACATACTCCCAAACACTCACCTGTATGTCTTGGGGTCAAGCTTTTGACAGGAGCGGACAATTCGTTGGATCGACAGCGAGGCCGGCGGCCTGGCTGACCCAACGTCCCCTCATGCCGCATACCGCGCTGACCGAACCGGCCAGCGTGGGGCGCCGACGGCCGGAACCCGGTGCGCCGCAGAACGTCCGCTATTGCCGAATTGAGGGCTAGGCGTGGGCGATATCAGCGGGCGGCCCGATCAGGCTGATCGTGTCGAACACCGCCCGCGCGAGTCACCGAATCATGTTCGACGGCAACTGAAAGTTGATCGGCTCGACGGGCGAAGCCATTCGCCGTGCCATAGGCTGGGCGTTCGGTGACGAATGGGGGGCGGATGCGGTGGTCGCTGTGGTGGCGACGGACGTGGATTCCCGGGCTGACGGTGCTGGGGCTCGTCACCGCCGTGGTCGGCGGAATGGTGGTCGCGCTGCGGCTGGAGTATGCGGGGACGCCGACGGCGCACACCAGGGGTCGGGACGCGCTCTGGCTGGGGCACGAGTGGATCGATGGTCGCAAGGACGAAGGCGACGTCGCCGCGTTGAAGGCGCAGTTGGCCGACACCGGCATCAAGGATCTCTACGTCTTCTCCGGTCCGCTCGACTCCGATGGAAGCCTTCCCGACGACCGGCATCCCAACGCGTCATGGTTCGTCGACGCCGTCCACCGCGAAATTCCCAACGCCCGGGTGCAGGCCTGGTTGGGAAACTTCGTCGCCCCGGAGTACCCGGACGAATTGCACCTCGACGCCCCCGACGTGCGGGGAAACATCCTCGCGTCGACCGGACAGCTACTGGATCTCGGATTCGACGGCGTGCATTACGATTTCGAGCCGATCCGCTCGGGCACCGCCGATTTCCTGCCCCTGCTGGACCAAGCCCACGCCCTCACCACGGGCCGTCACGCCCTGCTGTCGATCGCCGCTCCCCAAATCGACCCGCTACCTGGATTGCACGCCCCCTACCTCGCCGTCGCCGGGCATGAAAAGTGGTGGTCGCAAGCGTATTTCGCCGCGGCGGCACATCGGGTGGATCAAATCGCCGTGATGTCCTACGACACGGCCATGCCCTACCGTTTCATGTACGGCGGCTACGTCGCCGAACAGACCACACTTGCCTTACAGGTCACGCCCCCATCCGTCGACTTACTGATGGGCCTACCGGCCTATCAGACGGAGAACATCGCCCACCACAGCTCAGCGGAAACCGTTGACGCGGCAATCCGAGCGATCCGGCTGGGCTTGGGCCGCACCGATCCCACCCGGCCCGCTTTCGGCGTAGCCCTCTTCGTCGACTACACCGCCACACCCGCGGACTGGGCCGCCTACCGATCCAACTGGGTGACCACCGCACCGACCAGGTGACCGAAGCCCTCTCCGCCGCACACTATTACGCCGACGAGTCCGGTCGCCGAGCCTCCATCGAATATGCGTTGATCCGCGCCGTCGACGACCAGGGCTGGCGAGCGGACAGGCTCGGCAGGAGACTCCAGGTCTGAAGGCTGACTCGTCCTCATCCTTGAACGGACTACGTGCCCGCCGATCGAATCGAGGTGGGGGTCCAATACGGCTTTGGAATCCAATAGCATGAATCCATTTGCGTTGCAAAGGGATTCACGCTTCAGTGTGTCCAGAGGGGGGCACGACCACTACGCACACGCATTCCACCGGCGGAAATCGATATTTGTCGGTTAGTCGTCAATGCGACGTTGACGGACGGATGCGCTTGGGTCAACGAGTCCAGGTGAGTAAACGGGCTACTTATCCGGTGTATTGGGTGTGTCACCGTTGCTGGCGCGCATTGCCACTTGTCGCGTGACACCCAAGCAGGCGCCCACGGTCAGGAGGCCGTCCAGGAGGGCCCTTCTCGGCACTACACCGCCCCGACAGACAGTAGCCGCCATCAGGGAAGAAGCTGCGGCTGGTTCCAGGACACCCCATTCGACCACTGCTGAGCTGGCGGACATCGACCAGCCACGCCAGCTCCCCGTTGAATTGACTGCGGCCCCCATCTGAATATCCGCTCCTGCCGCATACCGCGCTGACCGAACCGGCCAGCGCGGGGCATCGGAAGGTCAACTGATGCCGATCCGACGCCAGCTGAACGTCCGCCACTGCCGATTACACAGCGTTCCGGACGTTCCTCGCGAGCGTGACGTTGTCCAAGCGCTCATTCTCGAGAATCGCTGTCACGTCGCAAATTTGGGTATGGACCGGATCCCTCAGATCGTCCAGTTGATCGGGTAGTCGACGATCGGGTGGAAGGTCAGGGCGTCGAGCTGCTGGAATTCACCACGGGCGACGGTGACCATTTCGTGCAGCGAATACATCTGCACCGCATGGTCATTGGAGTCCCAGACGCTGATATTGGCGATCGCGCCCTCCGGCGACACGGCCGTATACCAGTGCAGGAGTCCCGGCAGTTGTTCGATGGCCGGGACCAGGTACTCGGCCTGCTTGATGGCCAGGGTCTCGACCTCGGCGAACCGTTCGGCGTCGAAGCTGCCGCGGGCGACATGGATGACCGCGGCGGCCGGCACCGATCCGGCGATGGTCCAGTTGATGGGGTAGTTGATGATCGGGCGTTCGAAATGGCCTCCGATCGCCTCCATTTCGCCGCGGGCCACAACGGCCATCAACTTCAGGTCGTCCATCTGCTTGGCGTGCGCCTCGGTGTCCCAGATGCTGATCTGCACCATCGAACCCTCAGGCGAGACGCCGGTGAACCAGGAGATGAGGCCCGGCAATTCTTTGATGGCCGGGACCAGGTAGTCCGCCTGCTTGGTGACCAGCGCGCTGAAGTCCGTGAACAGGCTCGGGTCGAAGGTGGCGCGTCCGACGCGGATCACCGCGCTCACCGGCAACGACTCCGTCATGATGGGTCCTTCCATCGATCAATTACGTTCCGATGTACTATCGCAATGTAATGAGCACCCCGCAACCGAAGGCCGGACGACCGAGGAACCCGGCCCTGGACCAAGCGATCTTGGCGGCCGCCGCCCACTCGCTCGGCGAACTCGGCTACGCCCGCATGTCGCTGGAATCGGTCGCGGCCGCCGCGGGCACCACCACCCCCAGCCTGCGCCGCCGCTACCGAAACAAGGCGGAATTGGTTGCGGCGGTGATCGGTTCACTGCGGGTCGTGGAGCCACCCGCCGCCGCCGCGACCCCGCGCGCCCACGCCCTGGCGATCCTGGAGAACTTCCACGACAACCTGCGGGCCGGTCCTGCCATGGCCATTCTCGGCTCACTACTCGCCGAGGAAGGCCGCCACCCCGAACTGCTGGAATCGTTCAAGACCCGCATAGTCGAGCCGCGCCGCGCCCTGCTGCGAAAAGCCCTGGCAGCGGGCGATTTTCCCGCGTCCACCGATCTCGACGTCCTCACCGGCATGCTCATCGGCTCGTTCTACGGCAGCTATGTCACCCTGGCCGGTATTCCCGACGACTGGCCAGGCCGCGTGCTGAGCGCCATCTGGCCACCCGAATAGGCCAGCCTGCGAATGCCCGACCCACCCGGCATCCGGTCTCGGTGGAATGCGCAAGAACATCCGAGGCCTCGGCGGCCCCAATAGAACGACCTATTCTGCCGCATGTCGCGCTGACCGAAGCGGCCCGTGTGGTGCGGCGGAAGATCAACTGGCCGTTCGCATCCGGCGCCGGCCGAACGCACCGTAATGCCAAGTTCCGTGCGAAATGGGTCCTGCGATGGGCAGGCCATGCAAATGACGGGCGCCGGCCATGTGGCGACGATCGTTTGGTCAGACTCGCTGCGGCACAGAACATCTGCTACCGAAACCCGCCTGATTGGCGCAGCGTTCTGTTTCAGCGCGGTCTGTCGGTGCCAGCGGGTAGGACTTGGCATGTTGACGTGAGGGCGCTATCGGGAAGGCGAGTAGCGGTGGGTGCGCGTAACCAGGCTCAATGGACGAAGCAGATCATCACCCGGCTGACAAAGGCCATGGGTGCCGAAGGCTTCACCGTCTGCGCGCCGCCGGAGAGGTGGCCCGCTACCGGGAGACTTCTGTGGACGGAGTTCTACTTCGGTCCGACTAGCGAGTCCATCCCCAGGATGACCTCGACTGTCGATGCCCACATCGAGCGTCACCGTGATGGCGGCCTTCGTCTCGAAGGGACCGCGCGGATCGGATCACCGGCCGTAGGGGAGGTCATGCGTGACATGCCCGGGGACGGACTGAGCTACGGCGATATCAATCGCGGACGCTTCGATCTGTTGGATGCTTCACCGAAGCCGCCGGTGATGTCGATCGAGTTCGACGCTGAGCTGGATGTTTCGGTTGCTCGGTACATGGAGTACATCCGTGGTCCGGTGCGTGAATGGTTCGCCAAACGATCCACGTTCCCTGCTCTACTGCAAACGGCACACGAACCGACAATCGCGCCGTGGGAAACGAATCCGGATCCGACGCTGCTGCGCGGAACTGTCGTGCTGTGCGTGCTGGACGGCCGGGCGTCGGAGGCGGCGTCGTTGATGCGGTGGTATCTGCAGCGGGACCAGATCCACCGGTGGGACTCCCTCGAGGATGCGTCCGCGTTCGATGCCGCGATGCGGGAACGGTTCCCCGCTTATGCCGTCGAGAGATCCAACTAGCCACAGCGTGCGGGAACCATTGCTGTACAAACCATCCGCTATTGCCGCATACCGCGCTGACCGAACCGGCCAGCGCGGGGCGCCGCCGGCCGGAACCTGTTGCGGTGCAGAACGTCCGCTACTGCCGAGTTGAGTGCATTACAGCCACTGCCGCACGCCGATTCCAGACGGTCGGCGGCCCTTGGGATCCCACGCGCTCGGCGATCGCAATCGCGACGACCAGCCGCCCATCCGCTCGAAATTCCAAACCGGTCTACCGTCTATCCGGTACCCCTCCTCGGGTAGGTGCTGGACGGCGGGCTACGGCTGGGGAAGGGTCCAGTGTTGGCGTGATGCGGGGCCATGCCCAGCCCGGAAGGGTTGGGGCACGATCCTTTCGCGATCCGGAAGTTTTGTGAAATGGGCGTGCTTATGATTTGTCGGGTGGCCGTGTCGAACCCGCGCGTCGTCCCAGCGACCACGTAAGTGCCAACCAGTGAAAGAGTGCCTGTGTCTACATCACTTCGAAACACTGCCCTCCGTCGAGCGGCGGCCGTGATCGGCGGTGCTGTCACCGTTGCGATGGTCTGTCTCGCCGGCAGCACTGCCACCGCGGCAGCGGAGACGGGCTCGAGCGGCTCGGGGACGGGCTCAGCTTGGCTCACCCAGCCACAGCAAACCTGCAACGCCATGGATTGCGTGACGAGGCCCCCGCTTATCGATACGCTGACCACCGGTTCTGCCGCTCTGGCGTATGTGGGAACACGCATGGTCCTGTGCACACTCCTCGGCGGGGGCTGGAACACCACCCCGCAAGGCGGCTGTTCCGTCCCGACCGGGTCATACGGCGACGCGGGGAATCCCCTGATGAGCTAGCCGAACTCCTCAGGAATGGCGGACGATCTCCCGCTCGGACCCGATCTCTGCGGCGTGCCAGAAACCGTTCTTCTTTCGACGGAACGCACTGTTCTGCCGCATACCGCGCTGACCGAACCGGTCAGCGCGGGGCATCGAAAGATCAACTGGCCGTGCGGATCCGACGCCGGCAGAACGTCCGCTTGTGCCGAGTTGGGGGCATTTCGGAGGTCGGTAATGTCCGTAAGTTGCTTTCCGACAACAACTTCGGCTGGCGCGAATCCAGCCATGGAGTAGGCCCAGGATTCAGGACTGGGCGGGGAGGACAGGCGACGTGGACCAGGCAGCAGCCGATCTCAAACACAAGGTCAAACGGTTCAACAAAGTCATCGTGGCGCTACAGAGGGCAGGGATCGCCTTCGGGCCGATGCATCTGCTCACCGCGCCGGGACGCAAGAGCGGACAGCCGCGCACCGCGCCGATCGCCGTCGTGCCCATCGACGGACAGCGCTACATCATTCAGGCCTACCCGCAGGCGGCCTGGGTGGCCAACGCGCGCAACGCGCCCAGACCGTGACGCTGAGCCGGGGACGACGTGCCGCTACGGTTCGCCTGGTGGAACTGCCTGTGGAGGAGCGCCGGCCGCTGCTTCGTGAGCATGTCGCGAACAGTCCAGCGCGAGTGGCACAGCTGTTCGTCAGGAGCGGTCTCGCGGCGGAAGCCGCCGCGGTGGCTATGGGCGTGAATTCTGACGTCGGTTGAGCGTGAATAGGGGCATCACGGGTGGGCAGCGAGCAGAGGTTTTGAGCGCGAAAATGAACACCGCCTGGACCGGTGTGTCGCTCGGGGCGGTCGTGTCGGGAGCGTGTCCAGGAATCCGGTGGAGCTTCGGGCTCGGGTGTGGTGGGATCGGGCGTCGTGAAGACCCGTCAGTACTGCTATTTCGCGCTCAAGAGTGACTCGCTGTCGGCTGCGGAGATCACCAGGCGGCTCGGGATGGAGGCCGACGAGGTGCTCGTGAAGGCGAGCCGATCATCCGAACATGTGCTCCCGCGGTGTCATTCGTGGAAGCTCGTCCGGCGCAGCGATGAGAGCGTCGACGAGCAGATTCAGCATCTGATCGATCGGTTGAAACCCGTTCGCTCCAGGTTGATCTCGTTGTGCTCGGAGACCGGCATCGCTGCTGTGATGCAGGTCGTGCGGTATTTCCATGACCCGGACGGGGTCCAGGCCGCGCCTGGTGGGACGTCATGGGAGCAGGCGCAGCACTGGCCTCGTCCGTTGGGGTGGCATCTGTCGATGTCGGTGGTCGAGTTCCTCTCAGCGACGCGAGCCGAACTCGACGTCGATGAATACGACCTCGGCGATGACGAGGATCATGACTCCCCGGCCTGAAGCTCGCCGTCGATAGCATGGTCGGGCAATCGAATTCACCGATGCTGCATTGCCAGTCAGGGCTTCTTGGTGGTGCGGGTGTGGGCGAGTCGGTAGGAGTCGGTGCCGGTTTCGATGATGTTGCCGCCGAAGGTGAGTCGGTCGACGATCGCGGCGCAGAGGCGTGGGTCGGTGAAGGTTTTCGTCCATCCGGAGTAGCTGTCGTTGGAGGCGATGGCGACGGAGTTCTTTTCCTCGCGTTCGGTGAGAACCTGGAACAGCAACTCGGCCCCGCGCCGGTCGAGTTCCATGTAGCCGAGTTCATCGATGCAGAGAAGGTCGACGCGGCCGTAGCAGGCGATGGTTTTGGCCAGCATCTTTTCGTCGGCGGCTTCGACGAGCTCGTTGACCAGTTTGGTCGCGAGGGTGTACTTGACCCGGAAGCCCTGCATGGCGGCCTCGGTGCCCAATGCGATGAGCAGATGCGATTTGCCGGTGCCGGAGTCTCCGATGAGGCAGAGCGGCAGCCCTTTTCGGATCCAGTCGCAGTTGGCGAGGGTGTTGATGGCGGCCGGATCGATGTTGGGGTTGGCATCGAAGTCGAAGGCGCGCAGTGATTTGTCGCGCGGGAACCCCGCAGCACGGATGCGGCGCTCGCTGCGTCGGCGGGCGCGGTCGTCGCATTCGCCCATCAACAGTTCGGCCAGAAATGCCCGGTAGGACATCTGTGCTTTGGCGGCGGTGTCGGCGATCTCGCCGAACTGGGAGCGGATGGTGGGCAGTCGCAGCACTCGGCAGGCTTGATCGATCGCTGCGTCAGCGGCCTGCTCGGTGAGACCGCCTCGTCGTCCGATCGCGGAGTTGCCGGTCATGAAATGCCTTTCTGGGTTCTGGGGAGGCGAAGCAGCTGGTCGTAGTGGGCGACCGAGGGTAGTGGTCGGTTGTCCGGCGGTAGGTGTGCGAGCCGGCGAGCAGTCAGTGACGGGACCGGATCGACCGGCTCGTCCAGATCGACGATCGGTTCCGGGGTCGGCTGGGATTCGCTGATCTTGCGTGCTTCGAGCGCGACCGCGTCCGCGGTGAGCGCACCCGATTGCAGCGCGGCGGCCAGTGCGTCGACGAGCAGGTCGTGGGGCATGTGTCGTTGCAGCAGAAGCACTTCGATCAGCGCGCGAGTGCCGTGCTGGTCGCCGTGGGCTTTGCGGGCCGCGGCCCACCATGCCTCGTGGATGGGCGTGAATTTCCCGGCGGCGCGGGCCTGTTCGAGCGCGGTCGCGCCGGGTAGCGCCCCGGGTTTGCGCAGCAGCCCTTCCAGATAGTGGTCGAGCTCCAGGCGTGCCCCGCATTTCGCGAGCAGCCGTTCATGGCGGGCGATCTCGGTCTTGCCGTCGTAGACGACCAACTCCGAGGCATGCAGCAGGACCCGGACCTGGCGGTCGATGTAGCGGACCGGAACCGAATACTTGTTGGTGCGAACACAGATCTGCGCGTAACGATCGACGCGTGGGGTGAACCAGCGGCCGGTCTCGAACGACTCGTCGGGCAACGGCGCCAGCAGAGGCTTCTCGATCGCGAACATCTCCCCGATCGTGCGCGGGCGTGCCCCGATCCGCCGATCGTCATCGGCGATGTCGTAGGCGTCGATCATCGCGTTAAGCTCGGCGATCGAGTCGACCTCCGGGACCGGGACCAGATGGTTTCGACGAAACCAGCCGACTTGCCCTTCGACCCCGCCCTTCTCGTGTGCGCCTTCGATTCCTGGTCGGCAGTAGAACGGTTCCAGGCCCAGATACGACCGGAACACCGTCCAGCGTTCGGCCTCGACCCGACCGCGGGTGAACCCGAGGACCTGCCCGACCGCGGCGCGCAGATTGTCGTAGCGAACCTTGCCCGTCGGGACGCCACCGAGCATCCGCGCCGCATGCAGATGCCCTTCGAAGAACGCCTCCTGCCCAGCCGAGAGCGACACTCGATGAATTGCCTTGCCCGAGAACGACATCCGGAAACAGAACAGATAGGCGGTCACCAGCTCGCCGCGCAGGCAGATGGTGATGTCGCCGAAGTCAACCTCGGCTTCCTCACCCGGGTGATGAGTTTGCGGGATGAAGATCTTCGGAGGCGAGCGCCCGGACTCGGCCACAATCTGCGGACGACGATCCGCGACATAGCGTTGGACCACCGAGTACGAGACATCGACCATGTCGTATTCATCGATCAACCGCTGGAAGATCCGGATCGCCGAATGGCGTTGCTTGCGTGGCGCATCCAGATCCGCCCGCAAGATCTCGTCGATGACCGGCTCCAACGGCTCGAGCTTCGAACCCCGCGCCGAATACTCTTTGCGTTCGACCGGCCACGGCGACACCAGTGCCTGCGCGACCGCCCGATACCCGACCCCGTACTTGCGTTGAATCGCCCTGTTGGACATGCCAGCCCGCGCGTCCCGACGTATCGCGGCGATCAACTCCGCCCGCGACACAATCGCCATAGGCGACTCCCTCATCCGAGCACGACCCGCTGAAGCAACGACCTCAGCGGCAAAGCACGGACATCCTCACACCGCAACCCCCGCGGTGCTGTCAGATTTCGCGCTCACGGACAACGCGCTCGGGCGAGTGGTGTCGAGATTCGCGCTCAGCCGCTGCCCACATTGGCGCTCAGAACCACCGCGGAGTCAGTTGCGGCCGCAGCGGATCGGATCGCAGTCTTTCGGGTCGAATCCGTCTGACAGCGCAACAGAGCAGGGCATCCGAGATCGCTACCAGCAACTCGGATGCACGCTCATGTCGCATACCGCGCTGACCGAACCGGCCAGCGCGGTACCGCCGGCGGCGAGATCGACGGCGGCCCAGAGATATCCGCTCATGCCGATTACAGGCCGAGGTGGACTTGCACGATCAGGCCCGAAATGCCGGAGAACAGCCGCTAGATCGGGTGGTTGAAGACCACCGACCGGGTCGCAGCTGGGTCGGTGAATTCCAGGAGGCGACCGGCTTCGGACGTTATGGCGGCGGTGTCATCGGGGGCGTCCCGCCTTCGCGAGGTGATCGACCGACTCCGCCCCCGCCTCTGCACACTGCTCCTGGTCGCAGGGTCGGGTAGCTGGTGGCGGCGACGATGAGTCCGGAGCCCATGCCGCCGGTGGCTCCGGCGATGGCGATGACGATGGAGACGTCCACAGCGCCTTGGGTTTTGGCGCGCGTGGCCAGCGGCACCGTGTCGGTGATGATGGCGGTGCCAGCGACCAGGCCGAGATTCCCCCTCCCGGCTCTGCGTCAGATCACCGGCGCGCCTGCGGCCGACGTGCGGTCGCTGTCTGTTGGAGGGCTCGGACGGCCTGGGTGACGGCGGGGATCCGTAGTGCTTCGCGGTGGCACAGCAGGTGCAGGGCCCGGTCGGTGATCCCGAGCGGGAGCACGTGCACGTCGGGGTGGCGGTAGGCGTCGAGGGCGAGCTGCGGCAGCAGGGCGACGCCCAGGTCGCGGGCCACCAGGTTCTGGACGACCACGTAGTCGTCGGTGCTGTGCCGGATGTCGGGGGTGAAGCCGGCTGCCGCGCAGGTGCGGGTGAGGTGGGCGGCGCAGCTCGGGCAGCCGGCGATCCACGGGGTCGACGCCAGGCGGGCCAACGGATCGGCGGCGGTCGCTGCGGGGTGGCCGGCGGGGACGACCAGACGCACCGGATCGTCGGCGAGCGGGATCAGCCGGAGGTCGGGGCCGTGGTCCGGCGGCCGGTCGTCGTGCGAGAAGAGCACGGCGAGATCGGCTTCTCCGCTGGCCACCAGCCGGGCGGCCTCGGGAGGTTCACACTCGGCCAGGCGGATCTCGAGACCCGGGTGGCGGCGGGCCAGGTCCGTCATGGCAGACGGCACCAGGATGGCGCAGGCGGACGGGAAGGCCGTCAGGCGGACGGTGCCGGCGCTGAGCTCGGCGAGCGCGGCCATGTCCTCCTCGGCCGCGTGCAGACGGGTGGCGATGGCGTCGGCGTGCCGCAGCAGCGCCGTGCCGGCCTCGGTGAGCCTGATGCCGCGGGAGTGGCGGATCACCAGGGGAAGGCCCGCCTGCCGTTCGAGCTGGCGCAGGTGCTGGCTGACGGCGGGCTGGGTCCAGCCGAGCTTCCGGGCCGCCGCCGCGATTGAGGCGGTCCGGGCGACCTCGCGGAAGATCAGCAGGCGGTGCGTGTCCACAGCTCCAAGTATCCCTTGGGGGTCGGGCAAGGAGGACGGGGCTACCAGGAGTGCTGGGCGCGGAGCACGCTGGGCGGACCGACCTCAGGAGGAAACGTGCGGACCATCGGATTGATCGGCGGGATGAGCTGGGAGTCCTCGGCGGAGTACTACCGGCTCCTCAATGGCCTCACCCGCGAGCGGCTGGGCGGGCACCACTGCGCACCGAGCGTCATGGTCACCGTGGACTTCGCCGAGATCGAGGCGATGCAGCGGGCAGACGACTGGCAGGGCGCGGCCGAGCGGCTCGCCGAGGCTGCCGTGGGACTGGAGCGGGCCGGGGCGGAGCTCGTGGTGCTCTGCACCAACACGATGCACCGCATGGCGGACGACATCGCCGCCGCGATCCGGATCCCGTTCGTGGACATCGTAGACGTCACGGCGCAGCGGATCCTGGCGGCCGGCAGCCGTACCGTCGGCCTGCTGGGCACGCGCTTCACGATGGAGGGCGGGTTCTATCGGGCCCGGATGGCGGCGCACGGGATCGAGGTCCTCGTCCCGGAGGCACCGGACCGTGCGCTCGTCCACGACGTCATCTACCGCGAACTGACCCGGGGGGTGGTCCGGGACTCCTCGCGGCAGGAGTTCCGGCGGATCATCGGGGACCTCGCCGAACGGGGTGCCGACGGCGTGGTCCTCGGGTGCACCGAGATCCCGCTGCTGATCGGCCCGGCCGACACCCAGGTGCACCTCTTCGACACCACCCGCCTGCACGTCGAACACGCCGTCGAACTGGCCCTGGCCGCACCGGACGCGGTGCCCGGCGGCACGTCGGCCCCTGCCCGGCCGGCGGCGGCGGGAGGAGGCGCCTGCTCGGCACCCGGATGACGGTGCTTCCGGTCGACCAGGACGGCTTGGTCGGACACCGACGCTGCCCAGACCGCCGCCGTGGTCGACCGCCTGACGCTGACTGCCATCGCCCCCAGCCTCGGCGGCGTCGAGTCCCTAGTCACCCAGCCCATCACCACCACCTACCACGGCCTGGACCCCGACGAACGCGCCCGCCGCGGCATCGCCGACAGCATGATCCGCCTACCCGTCGGCCTCGAAGACCCGCCGACCTCATTGCCGACCTCGCCCAGGCCCTCCAAGCCGACTGACCCGCCGCGCACCTCCGGCCCGGACCCGATGGGCCAGGGCCGGAGCCTGCACCCCACGAACCACGGGCGCGCACCGCGCCCCTGCTCGCCGCGCTGACTTCAGCCTGCCCCGCCACTCCACCGCCCACGGAGAGCCCCCGGACATGACCAACACCGCCACTGGCAGCACGACGGCCGCCATACCCGGCACCGCCCAGGCCCAGCACTGTATCCTGCGCGTCCTGGTCGCCTCCCAGATCCTCAGCGGCGCCGGGCTCTCCGCCGGAGTCACCGTCGGCGCCCTCCTCGCCCAGCAGATGCTCGGCTCCACCAGCCTCGCTGGCCTGCCCAGCGCCCTGTTCACCGCCGGATCCGCCCTCGCCGCCGTCGCCGTCGGCCGCATCTCCCAGGCCCGCGGACGCCGCCCGGGACTCGCCGCTGGCTACCTCACCGGCGCCATCGGCAGCGCCGGCGTTATCACCGCCACCGCCCTCAACAACCCCGCCCTGCTGTTCATTGCCCTGTTCATCTACGGCGCCGGCACCGCCACCAACCTCCAGGCCCGCTATGCCGGAGCCGACCTCGCCGACCCCGCCCGACGTGCCCGAGCGGTCTCCACCGTCCTGGTCGCCACCACCCTGGGCGGCGTGGCAGGCCCCAACCTCGCCGCCCCCACTGGCAACCTCGCCCACGCCCTCGGCATCTCCACCCTCGCCGGCCCCTTCCTCCTGTCGGGTGCCGCCTACGCGCTCGCCGCCCTCGTCCTCGCCCTGCGACTGCGCCCCGACCCCCTGCTCTTGGCCCGCACCATCGCCGCCGCCGAACCCGCCCACGCCACCGACGACACCCACAGCCCCGACCAGACCCGCGACGGCCGCCGCAGCCTCGTCCTCGGCGCCGTCGTCATGATCCTCACCCAGCTCGTCATGGTCGCGATCATGACGATGACCCCGGTCCACATGCACGACATGGGCCACGGCACCGCCGCCTCCGGTCTGGTCATCGCCATCCACATCGGCGCGATGTACCTCCCCTCGCCCCTGACCGGCTGGCTCGTCGACCGCTACGGCCGCATGAAGGTCGCAGCCGCCTCCGGCGTCACCCTCCTCGCCGCAGGCGTGCTCGCCGCCACCGCCCCCGGCGACTCCGTCGCGCTCCTCGCCTTCGCCCTGGCCCTGCTCGGACTCGGCTGGAACTTCGGCCTCGTCTCCGGCACCGCGATCACCACGGACAGCGTGCCGCTCGCCACCCGCGCCAAGACCCAGGGCCTGGTCGACGTCTCCATCGCCATCGCCGGCGCCACCGGCGGCCTCACCTCCGGCCTCATGGTCGCCGCCACCAGCTACCTCGCCCTCGCGCTGACCGGCGGCCTGCTCGCCCTCGCCCTCATCCCCGCCGTCGCCGCCACCGCCTACCGCCGATGACCCTCACCAACCC
Organism: Nocardia sp. NPDC004123; assembly: GCF_053603795.1. Classification (NCBI taxonomy): domain Bacteria; kingdom Bacillati; phylum Actinomycetota; class Actinomycetes; order Mycobacteriales; family Nocardiaceae; genus Nocardia; species Nocardia sp. NPDC004123. The sequence continues at coordinate 89,337 of NZ_JBSGGG010000004.1, read as the reverse complement.
CGCGCCCGACATCACCGTCGACGGAACCGGCCTGCTGTGCGTGACCCTGCTCATCAAGCTCCGCAACGCGATCGCCGATGCCACCCCAGCACCCGGGTGCACGTCATCGCCACCGACCCCGCGGCCCCGCTCGACCTGCCCGCCTGGTGCCACATGACCGGCCACCACTACCTCGGCCCCGTCGCCGACCCCGCCGAACGCCCCGTCTACGCCCTCACCCTGGCAGCCGGCGCCCGATCCACCCGGCCCGACGCACCCTGGCGCCTGCGGTAGTCGAGCGCGGCCTCCCCGGCCTCGGTTTTGGGGGCTGCGCGATCTTTGCCTGTAATATGAGTACAACGTAAGCTTACGCTGTACTCATACATGAACACCTTCGACCCACAAGGGGATGCTCCGTGTATACGATCGCCGTCATCGTGCCGCTGGTCTGGCTGACCTGGCTGGCCCTCACCGAGTGGGTGCCGATGTTCCCGCTCAACGACCTGAGAGCCGACAACCGCCGCGAGAGGCTCGGCGACGCAGCCGTCAACTACCCGATCCCGCTGCTCATCGCCGGTGGCATTGCCCTGGACAACCAGGCTTCGCAGATCGCGGCCCTGGTGCTGTGTCTGCTGGTCCTGGCCGGTCACGTGGCGAGCTGGTGGCTCCCCTACTTCGGGATCAGCACGGCGGCGCAACGGGAGTCCTACACCCGGGACTACGCCCGCACGCTGAAGGTCCTGCCCGTCCAGGGGCATGCAGTGGTGCCCGACGTCCAGCACATGGCGGTCGGCGTCCTCACCCTGGCGATGACGGTCAGCACCCTGGCAGTCACCCTGACCAGGTGAATCTGTCACGCTGAGGGCATGAATCAGGCGTCACGACCCCGCCGGGGAGGCCGACCCGCACAAATCAGTGTGGACCAGATCACCGCCGCGGCGATCGAGGTGCTCGACCGCGATGGCCTGGAGGCGCTGACGATGCGCCGGATCGGCGCGCACCTGGGGGTGGCAGCAATGTCGCTGTACCGTCACCTCCCGGGCCGTGACGCCATCCTGTCCACAGTGGTCAACCACCTGTTCGCCACCGCGCTGGCAGATCTGGACGCCGGGCCGGCCTGGCCCGAGGCGCTGACCGCCTTCGCGGTCGCCTACCGCCGCATGCTGCTGGAGCATCCGAACGCGGTGCCCCTGCTGGCCACACGCCCGGTGGACCCCGGCACGGCCGTCCCGGTCCTGGCCGTGCTGCTCGAGCGCTTCACCGCCGCCGGCGTCGCCCAGGACGAGGCGCTGATCCGCATCCAGTCCGTCGGCGTCTATACGCTAGGCCACGCCCTGGCACAGGTGGGAGCAGGAGGGGGCACCGAGGACAGCCGCAACGGGGCAACGCAGGACTCCGCCTCGCTTGACTACTACCAGCGGTGGTTCGACGTCGGCCTGCAGGCGCTGGTCGCCGGCCTCGAACACCGCCAGACACCCGAACAGGGGGCCGGGACAAAGGCGGGCGCGTAGCCGTGCCGCTCCGAACGTGAAGGCAATCGCGCGGCAGCCGCGCCGAACGCCTCCATCCGGTCTCCGGCGCGACCGACGGCAGGGTGAGCATCGCCTGGCGGTCCGCGACGATCCGGTCGGTCGGTGCGCAGCCCAGCGCGCGCCGAGAGAGTTCCTTGCCTTCTCGGGGACGAGGTGAGCTGGAAGGCGGGCGCGTGCTCGCACCCACGGTTTCATCGCTCGGTGTACCAATGGTACATTGACTATCAACCTAATCCACCTGGCGCAGCCATCAAAGACACGTGAAAGAACAATTCCGCCGCACACTCTGCCGCCGACCTGGGCGGTGTTGGTCTACAGGATGCGATCGTGAATACCGAATCGTTTCAAACTCCGTTGGGTCCCGTTGCGTACAGCACGGCGGGCAGCGGTGAGGGCACCATTGTTTTCGTCCACGGTTGGACGTGTCATCGTGCGCACTGGGACGAGGTGATGGCTGAGTTGGCTTCTCGTTACAGTTTGATTTCGATCGATCTTCCCGGACACGGCGGGTCAGCCGCTACTGGCGGTCCTTACGACATCGCGCGATACGCAAGCGAGGTCGCTGCCATCGCCGCGACTGCCAAAGGGTCGGTGAGCTTGGTCGGCCATTCGATGGGAGCACCGATCTGCGTCGAAGCTGCCGGCCTGCTTCCGGATCGGATCACCAGGGTGATCGCCCTGGATGCGTTGGTGCATCGGGGCGTTTATCCGAGACAACGCAAGTGGGTTCTGTTGTTGTACCGGCTTGGCTTGAGGTGGCTTTACAGTTCGGTGACCCGGACGATCATCGACGCCTCGTTCGTCGAGCCCTACGACCAGGACCTGCGGACACGGATCACGGCCGACATGCGGGCAGTCCCACCCCGGGTGGGCCGGGCCGCGCTGAACTCGTTGCTGGAGTGGGACCGCGACGCGGCGATCGAGCGCACGACGGTACCAATCACCATCCTGCCGGCCGAAGGCATGTACGACCCGGCCGACGGCGAATCACTCGCCACCCGCTGCGAGATCGACCGACGACTCCCCGGCGGACACTTCTCCTTCATGGAAATCCCCAAGGAAACCGCACGACTCATCGCCGAAACACTCGATACCCGATCGCCGCAGAGTTCCGCCTGCTAGCCGACATCACTTCTCCAACAACCGCTCCGGCACGAGATGACGGGCCACTAAGTGGAATTCGGCGAGCGCGCCGGGGAGATCGCCGGTGTTCAGGCCGGTCACAACCAAGCCTCGGGCGGTCCATACCAAGGCCCGCGCGATAGCACGGGACTTTTCAGGTTCCAGGCCATCGCGTTCGCCGAGCCTGGTGAACAGCGTGATCCAATCGTCCAGCGAATCAAGAAATTCGCGGTAGGGCTGCGGGTCTTGGACCGCGAGGCCCAAGACGTAGAACAACGCTGCCATCCGTCGACGTCGAGCCGGATCGAGATACAACTCCTCCAGCAGCTGCACTGCTTTGCGGTAAGTACCAGCGATGTTCAGCTCGCGCAGCGCCTCCTGATCCTGACGGCGCATCTCGGTCAGCAGCGCGGCCAGAAATCCGTCGCGGGAACCGAAATGATGGATCAGCATGCGATGGCTGGTGCCAAGCTCAGCGGCAAGGCCACGAAGGGACAGGTCGGCGATCCTGTCCCTGCTATACAGCAGTTCTTCCCCGGCACGCAGCAATCGCGTACGCGGTGTGTCACCGGCCATGGACACCTACGTCGACCACAGTTCCAACCCTAACCTCAGGCCTCGCCCGCACTCGCGGTCGCGAACGAAGTACCAAGGTACATCCTGGGAAGCTCGTGGCTGGTAATGGTTGGCCTGCTGAGGTCCGGTTTGGCTCTGCCGAACATCTGGCGTTTGATGGTCTTAAAAGTTGACGTGTCCTTCGACCGGGCCGCTGTTCCAGGGCAGGGTAAATCCGGCGGTGACTGCGTCGAGGTCTCGGCGCATACCCCGGACGAACGAGTATGCCCGACAAGCGCATCAGGAGGACGTTCCCACGTCCACACACCCAAGGCCAGTCCGCCGCGGAGTGCAGCGCGGACGTCACGGTCGAAGCGTAGAAGCGAACCCCATGTACACCAGCGCGATGCAAACGTCCTGTACTGCCGCATACCGCGCTGACCGATCCGGCCATCGCGGGGCGCCGGCGGTCGGAACCTGTTGCGGCGCAGAACGTCCGCTACTGCCGATGAGTGTGCCTTCTTGCGACTCAGCGAGCGTTCTGCTGCGGTGGCCGCCACATCAACCACACTCGTGGACCGCCGAAGTACATCGTCGTCTGATCGCGAACCGCAAACCCGAAGCGCTCGTAGTAGGCGAGATTTCCCGGATTGCTGGTTTCCAGATAGGCAGAAGCGCTTTCGTGGTCACAGGGGCCGAGTCGGGACTGCAGTAGCTCACGGCCATAACCCATTCCACGCGCACCCGGAGATGTTCCGATCGCCTGTAGGTACCAGTGCGGCTCGCTCGGGTGTACGCGCTGTTTCTGGAAATCGGCCAGCCCCAGCCGCGGGATACGCGGCCCGAATGCCCGTAACAGGCCGGGCAACATGCCCATTTGAGCACGAATGGTGTGCCGCCAACGGCCCGGTGGCGCCCACAGGGTCGCACCCTGCACGGTGCCGGCGGCGTCCACAGCGACATCGACATGACCGTGCAGCAGGTGGTGCCGGGCCAGCGCGGTGAACATCGTCGTGGCCCGCGCCACCCGCGACTCAGAGTCCGGAAGCAGCCATCCAACATAGGGGTCGTCGTCGAACGCCGCCGCCAGCACGCCTGCCACGGAATCGACCTCGCCGGTGTCGGCAGCCCGGATCACCACGGCCATACCCGCAGTCTCGACACGCTAACCCCCCATCGATTGCTGCGCCGACCATCCGCGCAAATCTCAAAATCATTGATACACACCGCAATCAAGTGCGATCTCCGCTTACGACCTCTGACGATACCCAGCCGCTGCCGCGTTCGCCCAAGGAACGCATCCGAGGTCCAGGCGAACGCACTATTCTGCCGCATACCGCGCTGACCGAACCGGCCAACGTGGCATCTCGAAAGATCAACGGGTGGGGGTCATCTCGGGCGAGCGACCGGCCGCCGGCAGTGCGCGATCGTGCCGACGAGCGAGTGAAATCTGCACCGAATTCCAGTTTGGTGGCCAAATACGCTGTACCGGTGTTGCACTCATTGCTGTCCTTCGCTGTGGTCGCCGGCTTGCTCACCCTCGTTCCTGGTTTGGATACAGCGCTCGTGCTGCGGGCTGCCGTGAGTCGTGGTCGCCGCTACGCGTTCGCCTCTGCTGTCGGGATCGGGTGCGGCACGCTGGTATGGGGCGCGGCCGCAGCTGTAGGGGTCTCGGTCCTGCTCACAGCCTCGGAGCTGGCCTACACAGTGCTGCGGACTGCGGGCGCGATCTATCTGGTGTGGATGGGTATCGCCATGGTTCGCGATGGGCTTCGACATCCCTCGACACCCGAAGCCGCAGTGGACGATTCATCGCGGAGCACGTTCGGTGCCTGGGTGCGCGGGCTGGGCACGAATCTGCTCAATCCGAAGGTCGGCGTGTTCTATGCCGCCATGCTGCCGCAGTTCTTGCCGGACGGAGTACCGCATCTGCTGATGGGCTGTGCTCTTGCGGTGGTACACAATGTCGAGGGCATGTTGTGGTTCACTGTCATCATCAGCGCGGCAGGCGCCGCGAAGACTTGGTTGAACCGAGAAACCGTACGACGTGCGATGGACACCGTCACGGGAGCCATATTGGTTGGGTTCGGCCTGAAGTTGGCCACCAGTCACCGGTGACGCTCTGTTGTGCTCACTCTCGACGGTTGGTGGGTCGAGGAGAGCGGCGACTGCTGGCACAAGGACTGGGACGAACACACGTCCTACGAAGACGAGCCCGACTGCCCGATACCCCCAGGCGACAACGAGAACTACCTGGCGGCGCTGCCCGAAGACACAGTGCTTGTGCGGGTCTATTGCCACGGCTGACAACGCAATCATCTGCCGCTGACCGCACTGACCGAACGGGCGGGCGAAGGTCAACCGGCCGCGCCGATCCGAGGCCGAGCCGAACGCACCGTCGCTCCCTCGACAATTCGTCTTCTTCGGTATCTGGTCGGCGAACTGGTCTGCGGCGCGCCGCAGCCGGTGAACGTCACCGCCGCCCAGCGCTACGCCACCGACGGGACCACCGGCTTCTTCGAGGGCGCCACGCCCAGGGCCGACTCTGTGGAGGCCGCTCCCGGCGTCCAGGCGCTCGCGGCGCATGAAGAAGCCGCTATGACGCGCATGTGAAGCGCAGGGACATATTGAAGTATGGGCTTTTCAATTTGTATGCGCGGGGCCTCGCTACGCGGTTACCGTCGGAGCGGCACTCAGGTGCCGGCAACGACTACTCCAACGGGAAAGTACAGATGAGGCAAATGAGTTGGGCCGCCGTCACGGTGGCCATGCTGGCGATACCGGTCGTCGCGGCGGCATCGGCGTCGGCCACGGTCGACAATGTGAATCTGACACAGGTCGACACCGGCATCGGCGGATGTGAAGGGGCAGGCAATACCTGCACGATCTTGGTGACCACCAGCGGCGCGGACGCCCTGGCACCGGTCACGGTCACCTTGGACGGGCAGAACGTCGGCACCTTCACCCCGCAAGCCGGATCCACGACCGGCACCGGGATCATCCAGTACGTCTATCGCTCGAAGCTTCCCGAAGGCGTCTATAGCCTCACCGCCACGCAGGGCTCGTCGACCAAGTCCATGACGGTGCAGAACTGCGGCAGCCAGCCGACCGGCAGCTCCAGCGCCTCGGCCCAGTGCACCGGAAACGATATTCTCGGCGCTCTGATGATGCCGCTGATCATCCTCACCGGCTCCGGGCACACGCAACTCTGACCGACCAGTTGGGACAGTCGGTCAGTGGACGGTACGGAGTGCAGTGGTCGACGGCCCCCAGGCACACAAAGTGAATCGAACGCCGTTACGCAGCAATGGTTTTTGGCCTATCGGCGAGGTCGATCTTCTTCATCGACTCCAGTGTGCACGCAAATGACACGAAAACGGCCGGTCATCGCAACACCTGCGATGACCGGCCGCTTCTTGTGGTTCCAGCTGGATCGAACCAGCGACCATGTGACGGAGGTCGGATCTGGCCTTTCGCTCCACTTTCGGTGCCTCTGAGTCAGGAAACTGCTTGAAACCACTCGAGAATGGAGCAACAGACCAGTCCGCCGCCATAGGCCGGCCGCCAGGCAGCTCCCGAACGCGCCGTCATGCCGCGTGGCGAGCGGTTCGAACCGGCCAGCGTGGTCCTGTGGAAGATCAACGGCCCGAGACAACTCGGGCCGTTCCTGTGTCCGCACATGCCGATGTGCGGAAGTTCCGAAGTCCCTCGTTCGAAGTTGTTCTAGCAGTGTGGATTCGATCACTTGACGCTGGAGAAGGCGGGTAAACAACCCTCGGCTCATGACGCCGGGCTTAGCGTCTGGGCATGAGCTGGTCTTCACCGATTTCCTCGCCGGGTGACCCGTACTACTCGCTGCCGAATGAATGGGATTTCGCTGACGAACGCCTTGCCCTGCTCGGCGCGGCCTATGACTCAGCAAGTATCGCGCTCGCGCGACGGCTGGGTGTGCGTGCAGGATGGCGGTGTCTGGAAGCCGGAGCGGGCGGCGGGTCCTTTGCACGATGGCTGTGTAGTGCCGCACTGCCCGGCGGCCGAGTGCTCGCGGTCGATGCCGACCCTCGTCACCTCACCGACCTACCCGGCCGCGGCGGCGAAGTCGCCCAGCTCGACCTTGTCGCCGACGACATCCCTGAACGCGCATTCGATTTCGTCCACACTCGATTCGTACTGCTGCACATTGCCGACAGAGACATCGTTTTGGAGCGACTGGCCCGAGCGTTGGCGCCCGGCGGCGTTCTCATGCTCGAGGAGGGCGATGGGCTCGGTGTACTCGATGAAATGCCAGGTGCGTTCGGCGAAGTCTGGCGCGCCTTCGCACGCTCGACCGAAATCGCGGGTGCGAGTCAATCGTGGGCACGGAACCTTCCTGCGATGTTGGAGGCACTCGGGCTCGTTGATGTTCATGCCGAGGCGGATATCCCGATGTTTCGCGGAGGCTCACCGATGGCGCGCATGTGGAACCTGACCTGGGAGCAGGCCCACAACACCTTGGTCACTCTTGGTGTCCGCCCCGAGGTGATTGCCGCTGCGCAGGCCGAGCTGCAAGACGAACAGCGATGGCTCTACGCCCCACCCACAGTCCGTGCATGGGCCCGCCGAGACGACATACCCGATCTGTGAGACGGGCCGTCCACTATTTCCGCATACCGCGCTGACTGAACCGGCCAGCGCAGGCCGTCGACGGAGAGCTCGCCCCACAGCGAAGGAACGTCCGCTACTGCCGAATGCCGTGCATCAAGGGATCCGGGTTTCAGATCCGGTCGGCAGGATCCGGCGCTGGTATCGGTGGCAGGCGCTTGTCGTTGGCATGCCAGCGGATGTCACCACCGATGTGGTGCCCGGCGCCAATCACTGGGTCCTGGAGGAGAATCCGGCCTATGTGCTCAACAGCGTGCGGACCTTCCTGACGCACTGACGCATACACTCGAGGTCGGTTGGTGCCATCAGATCGACTTCGCGACGGTGTACATCAGCGAGGGGTCGGCATGATTCTTCACCTGGCCGGCACCGAGGGCAGAGGCGGACTTCTGCCGACCGGGCCCTCAGCGGCGGTCGATCAGCAGGACTGAACGCACTGATCTGCCGCATGGCGCGCTGACCGAACCGGCCAGCGCGGCACCTCGGAAGATCAACGGGCCGCAGGCATCCCGGGCGGCTGACAAACCGCCGGCAGTGCACGCTATTGCCGAGTTGAGTACGTTTCGTGGTTCGGCTGGACATCCACAGCAGTCAGAGTCTGGTTGCAGTACCGTGCTCGTGCCCGACGCAGAGGACGACCCCATGACCGATGCGGCATCCACCCACCACATACTCACGACCCATGGACGGCCCTCGGCAGCCGCCGGGCCGGGCCGCAGAAGGGGACGTTACGAGTCGAGCTGCTCGCGGACGAATGCCGCCGCCTGGTCCCGGTAGTCGTTGACGAAGTATGCGAAATGCCCAGGACTCAAGGCATTTCCGAACCCGGCGGCCGGATCGCCGCCCTGGCAGACGCGGTCGGCGGCATCGCAGTATGAGCGCACACGGCCGGTGAATTCGCCGAGGGCGCCGACGGGCAGCGCGGCGAAGCCCGACAAGGCAGGATCGTAATTGCCCCGGTCGAACGGGTCGGCGCCGTTGAACAGCGGACTGCCGAACAGGGCGATCGCGTCGATCTGCGCGGCGGCCTGGTCGGTCAACCCGGTTCGCGTGCGAAGCGTGTTGCCGATGACGCGGCTGCCCTGTGAGTAGCCGAGGAGGACGAGCTGCTGATTCGGGCATTCGGCCGCGGCCTCGTTCAACAGTGCCGTCAGGTTCTCCACTCCACGCCCGGGGCTGTCCGGGGCCGGCGAGGCGGGATACTCGAGTTCGGTCACAGTGGTGCTGCGGCCGGATTCCTGGGCGATCCGCCTGGCCGGCGGGGTCAGCAGCAGGCTGCCGGTCTGCGGTTCCAGCGTGCCGCGCACGGTGACGACGCGGACCTCCGCGCAGCCGCTGGTACTGGGAGAGGGCTCAGCGGACGCGATCGGGAGAACCGGCAACGCGAGTGCCGCGGCGACGGTCGCGGTCGCGCACAGCAGGATTCGAGATCGTTCACGCATGTGCCCAATGTATTGGGGCCAGCGGCCACAGCGCCAGCTACCGCCCGCCAGTTGAGAAAACGGCCCGACCGTCACCCGCTGACCGGCGAGATCCGCCGCTCCGGCCGCGGCGTCCGGCTGGCTCTAGAGAACTCGAGTGCACGCTCATGCCGATGAGCGAGTGAACGGGAGTTGCCGTGGCGAACGTCGACAGCTCACGCCCGGCGGCTAGCTGGTCACATGTTGCGTCGGTCGTATGCCTGTCGCGCAGCGGTCACGTCCGTGGCGTGGAGGCGAACCCACGCCAGGAAAGGGCGTAACGACTCCGTGAGGCTGTACCCGAGTTCTGTGAGTTCGTAGCTCACCTGCGGCGGCGTGGTGGTGGATTCCACGGTACGGAGTACGAGTCCGTCACGAATCTGGATCCGCAGCGTTTGCGACAGCATCTTGTCGCTGATGCGGTCAATCGCGGCGTGTAGCTGCGAGAACCGTAATGGCCCGTCCTGCAGAGCATTCAGAATGTGGCCTCCCCATCGACTGGTGACGTCGACCACCTCGCGCGCCGAGCATTCGATGTTAGATACGTCACCAGACTCTGATCTAGCAGCACCGGGGACCTGTGACCGTACCTCCATATCGGCAGCTTACCTACAGGTAGGTACCTACTCAGCGCGAGTTTGCGGACCTACTCTTCCGGCCATGTTGACAGTCGTTTTCGGGGCCAACGGCAACATCGGCCGCCATGTCGCGGCAGGATTGAATTCCGCTGGCGCACCGGTTCGTTTGACCAGCCGCGACCCTCGCAGGGCATCGCTCCCGCACGCAGCCGACGTGGTCGCTGCCGACCTGGACCGCCCCGAAACCTTGCAAGCCGCGCTCGACGGCGCTCGCAGAGTATTCCTCTACGCCAACCCAACTGGGATCGACGGCTTCGTGGCAGCCGCCGAATCCGCTGGCGTACAACACGTCGTCCTGCTCTCTTCGATCGCCGCCAGGGACCTCGACCCCGCCTCCAACCCCACCGCATGGGTGCACGCGCGGGTCGAATCCGCGCTCGAGGCATCGAATCTGGCTTGGGCGTTCATTCAACCCGGGATGTTCGCCACCAACACACTGTGGTCGTGGCAGCGGCCCATCCGCGAAATGGATGCCGTCCGGCTGCCATATCCAGACGCGCAGACCGCACCTGTCCACGAAAAGGACGTGGCTGCACTCGCAGTGGCCGCCCTGCTCGACCCAATTCATCGCGGCCGCGCCTATGTCGTCACAGGGCCCGAAACGCTCACCCTGCGTCGCCAAGTGCAGCACATCGGTGAGGCCCTCGGTCGAGACATCCAGATCGAGGAATCCTCCGTGGAGCAAACACACGCGGAACTCGTCAGGACCGTTCCGCCTTTCGTCGCGGACGCCATTCTCGACGGATGGAAGACCGCAGCCGAGGCACTGCCGTCGGCCAGTACCCCCATCACGAATATCCTCGGTAGCCCTGCACGGTCTTTCGCGCAATGGGCAACCGACCACGCCGCGGACTTCCGTTGAGCCACCGAACACCGCTGAGCGATCGAACATCCTCAATTGCCGCGACCCGAGCGGTTCGATGCGTCCACGGCCACCGCCGGCGACCGCACTGAACTGCCGATGAGTACATCCACTCGATGCAGGCCTGATGTCCGGTCATGCCGCACCCGCGTTGAGCTGACCGGCTGGCGCGGAGTCAGCAGGGCGATCCAGCAACGAGCATGCATTGCTGCGGTCGAACGCCGAGTCGGCGGCGAAGCTACAGTTGTGAGAATCACTGCGGTGCAAGCACTCCCGGTGCTGGAGATGGTTGCGGCGGAGCCGATCGAGAGTGATCATTGCAAGGGGATCGCGGGCGCGGTTCCGCGAATGTGGCAGCCGGACCGGTTGCCCTGGGGGGAGACGAAATGATCACCGGCGTTGTGCTCGTAGTGATTGCTGCCGCACTTGTGGCATTGACGTGGCGGGCTGCATCCGCCGCCAAAAGCCAACAGCCACAACAGCTCAACCGCGAAGATGGCGCTGCCACCACTGCGCACACCTGGGTGTGGAGCTGGATTCGCTGATCGGGCCGTCAAGCGATTTCCTCGGCCAGGCCAACGATGATGTCCTCGGGACTGCAGACGTAGCAGAGGCGGAAGATCTGTTCATATTGCTCCAGTTCGGCGCCGTGAGCGCGCAGGAGGGCGAGGACGTCATCGATATCGTCGACGACGAACATGACGCGGCGGATGCCCAGGGTGTTCGTCGGGGCGGGTTTCGGGTCGGGAGTGACGGTCTTGGGCGTGTGGAACTTCGCCAGTCCGATCTTGTCGGGGCGATCCGCGATTCGTGGCATGGCGACTTCGTGGCGGACGTCATCGAGGCAGATGATGCGTTCCACCCCGTGGCCCTCGATCGGCCCCTGCACTCCGATTCCATGGATGCCTCAACAAACCAGAGGTTCTCGCCTGGTTCCGCGCTGCCCTGGACGCTATCTACGCGGCCCTGGAAGGGGACCAGCCATACATCGTGATCGACGGAGAAGTTCTCGACGAGTACACATTCGATGAACCCGACAACATAGTCCGGCCGTTGCTGGACTGTCCGAGGAACTACAGGCACATCAGTTCATAAAGCATGTAAGGAACGTCCGCTACTGCCGCATACCGCGCTGACCGAACCGGCGAGAGCGGGGCATCGGAAGATCAACGGGCAGAGCGCCGTACGGCCGCCAGCAGTGCCCGCTCTTAAGTAGCCGATGACCGAGTGACTGGGGGAGATCGCCCAGCCACCGCCATCACTTACCTGCGGACGCCGAACGCCGTGATATCTGGATAGGAGTAGTCCGAGGCGTTGTTCCATCCGGTCACCTGCAGATCGGTGGGAGAACCGATGCCGATGATGTCCCGAAGGGCATGGCTGACGGTGTCGGCGGCAGCCTCGAATTCTTCGTATCGGGCCGGCCATCGCATGGTGCGTTCCCACCAACCCTCGTTGGGTCCGAGCCCAGCGTGCCAGTTGTTCGCGGTCATCACTGCCCGATCGGCGTGCGGGATGGGTTGGACCGCACCACCGCTCATGCCTGCTCGCACGAAACAGCCGATCTCGAACCAGTCCATCTCGAATTGCGCGATCCCCTCTTGCCCCATGGTCAAGACCAGCTGTTCATCCGAGCGAAGCCGGTTCAAGGTCAAGGCCAGGGCTGATGAGAACTGCGGCCAGCTTCGCGGTCGGTCCGGCAGGGCCTCCAGGTCCTCGTCCGCTGTGTCAATGACCGGTGCCGTTCCGGCGTCGTGTCTTTCATCCAGTCGGTTACAGGGACGAGTATCTCCGTGACCAACTGGTCGGGGAAGCCTTCGCGCTCGAGAAATACTCGACCGTAGATGGCCCGTGCGTAGGTGTCTTGAAGGTCGAGCCCCGTTCAGAGGTCGGCTCCACGCTCCCGGGGTCGCTGCCCGACTACGGCCCACCCCGCCGCATCGCTGAAGCGCTGGACGTCTTCCATCGCCCAGGTCCAGTCGAAATCTGCGACTAGACAGGCGAGATGGACTGCTCCGTCGAGATCAGCGTGCACGCTCGGATCCTACGGTCATGACCTGGAAGCTGTTGGGCCAGTGCCATGCTGAGCCAACACACTGTAATGCCGCGACCCGGGCGGTTCGAAGGGGCTGGCGCGAGAAGTCTTGTGCACCAGTGCGGGTGAGGTTTGGAGTTCGGTGGCCTGCGTGCCCATGAGAATAGGGGCGCAACGGTTTTCGCCTCGGACGCGAAAGACACGGTAGTGCCGGATGGAAGAACATCCGGCCGAACGAGCGGACGCCGACGTGGCGTGGCGCTGTCCGATACATCGAATTGGGGGACCTCATGACTGCCTTTGCCACGGCCACCCGTAAAGCGGCCGTCGCCATGATTGCGATCGCGGCGGCGCTCTTCATCCCCTTGGCAGGCGTGGGTGCCGCCAGTGCCAGCGGGGTCAATGCCGAGATCAAGTTCGCGCTCGGCGCCGACCACGGCGCCGTGGACGGCTATATCAACCGCGGATACTCCGACACCTGGTACTTCGACGCCCGCGCCGGTCAGCAGCTGAGCACCGACATCATCTCGCACTACACCTCCGCCTCGGGAACCGCTGTCTACACGCTCACCGCACCCGATGGCCAGCAGTTGGCCATCGACACCACCGGAACCCAGCTTTACCTCCCGGCCACGGGCGCCTATTACCTGACCATTACCTCGCCCGAGCACGACGCCTCGTACACGCTGAACCTCCAGATCGACTGAGCGTCCCTGGTCAGGGGTACGAGCGGAGGTTGAGAATCGATCGATTCTCGACCTCCGCCCGTGTGTTCCCGCGCTGTTCGGCTCGAGCTGCGCAGGCAGCCGAAGACCAGTCGGCCGTCCTGATTCGAGGCTGGTCGAACGCACCCTCATGCCGCATACCGCGCTGGCCGAACCGGCCACGCGTAGCGGCATCGACCTCCTCCCGTGACCAGATCTGACGTGTCCTGATCGGCGAGACATGTTGCGGTACAGAATGTCTCGCAGTGGTCAAAAACGACAAGGTCGACTTCTGGACATCCGCCACTCGAACTGCCCGGGATCCGGATGGCGACGGTGGGCACGCCCCGAAACAGACCGTGAACTACGGTTGCAGAGAAGATTGCAAGATCAACGGGGGAAGTGCGTGTTTCGACCGGGTCGTTTTCGGTGTCCATCAAGGCTTTTCGGGGCGTTCGGCCTCACCGCGGCCGTCGTGCTGACGATCGGCGGCTGCGCATCCCCGGCTCCCGCTACCCACTTCTCGCCCCCAGCTCCCACCACGACAAAGGATCCGGCGACCAACCGGGACTTCGACGATCTCGGGGTGGGAGCTTACCGGAGTTACGGGGCCGTAGAAGTGGGTAGCGGGCCGCGCGGCGTCGCCGTCGATCCGGGACTGCACCGAGCCTACGTCGTCGACCAGAACCCTGCCATGCCGTCCGTTCCAGTCACCGTCTCGGTGCTCGACACCCGGACGCGGGCGACCGTCGCCACGATCACCGTGGACGATGTGTTCGTCCGCGAGACACAGCCACTCGTCGTCGATCCCGCGACGCATCTCGTATATTTGCTGAGCGTCGGCACGCGCGGAAAATTGGTAGTCATCGATCCGGCCACCGATTCGGTGACCGCGCGCATCTCCGTCGGTGAACATACGGATTCCAGCGCCCTGGCCATCGATTCCGACCGACACCTCGCCTATGTCGCCAACGATTACTACGCGACGGTCGTGGCGATCGACACCAACAGCCGGGACATCGTGGCCGTCATCCCGGTCGGCGCGCACCCCGCGGCGCTGGCGATCGATCCGGCGAGCCATCAGGTATGGGCAGCCGCAGCGGGCAGCCTGTCGATCATCGACCCCGATGCTCTCGAGGTGAGCGCTACAATCCCCGCCACCGCGGAACCACACGGCGCCGCAATCGACTCCGAAACCCACACCGTCTACATCACCGACTTCACCGGTACCTCGGTCATGCTGATCGATACCGCAACCCATGCAGCAACCCACATCTCACTCCAACTCGAACCGTCCTACGCGGTAGCGATCGACCCATTCCTCCACACCGCCTACCTCACCTCCGGCGCCTTCGGCAGCATCACCATGATCGACACAAGAACCCACACCCTCACCGCTTCCCGCACCTCCGGCCATTCCCCCGGCTGGACAGGCGGTATAGCCGTAGACCCCACAACCCACGAGATCTACGTAACTCACGGCGAAACCGCCCACACCGTCGAAGTACTCACCCCCGTCTGACCATACCGATCGATCGCACCCGCCTCGAACCGTCCGGTTCGAGGCGGGTGCACACCGTGGGCTCCACTGAGTGTTTCAAGGCGGTCAACGGACGCTGAAATTCGATGGGGGTCGATTCGGATGCCGAAATCCCAGGGGCGCAAGCCGAAACACACCAACAGAACGCCCTGGCCTGTCGTCGCGATCGGAGCAGCCGAGGGTCGGTACTGGCGAACCGGCGTCGCTGTGCCCTAAAAGCGCACGAGTCCCACAGGTCGATCACACATCCGCTACTGCCGCTTCCCGCGCTGACCGAACCGGCCGCAGCAATTCGGCATCGTCGCTCTCAACGTGCCGCCGATTGCTGATATCCCCGGTGCGAAACAGCTGCTGCAGCAGGGCGAGCGAGATGAGTGGTGGGCCTATGAAGAAGGATGCATCGGCGACGCCTGGGAATCGGCCCGATAGTTGTGACGCTGGGAGGGATCGGCGGCTTCGAGTCTTCTGAGCTGGCAGGCGATTGCAGCTTGTTCCTCTGATTGCGTACTGCTCGGGTGATGAATCCACCAGCCCGGCCCCCAGCGCAGCACTTTGCCGTACACCGTCAATACCAGGCCTCCATCGAAATCGGCTGCCGGAGTACGGATGTCGCGCACCAATGGATCAGGATCGAAACCACCCTCGAAACGGCCCTTCCCGGGCACATACCGCAGGACACGTTCGTCCCAGCAATCGAAAAACACCCATCGGCCGCCGTCGGCCGAGGCGTAGCACAGTACCCGCTTGCCTACACGCAAGCTCGGTGAGCCGAAAGCGGCCTCTACCTCACTGCAGCGGATGTCGCGATCGGCCACCCACTCCCGCACATTTTGCAACGGCAACCATTCGTCGGCAGTGAGCAAGCGGTCGGTGGGAAGGTAACCCAAACGGTGGTATTGCTCGGCATACACCGAGGCCACCTCCGCCGTGTGACTGTCCTTCACACCGAAGATCGCCGCGAACGGGCCGGCTACTCCACGTTTTCCGAAGCTACGCAACACCTCTCGGACTTGTTCGTATTCATCGTCACGTTCGTCCAAGTAGCAGAGATTTCGCAGTAGCTCACGGGCCACCGACTCCATCTCGTTACCAGTACTGGCCCAAGTCTCAGGCCGGGTGAATACGTTCCTTGCCTCAGCCAACCAGCGCTGCTTCAGATCATCCGATGACCGCACTTGCCGAGCCTAGTCAAGCTGGGCGGAACGCACTCGCTCGGCGCTGGCTGCGCTGACTGAAGCGGCCGGGAGCCGCTGCGGCTGTGTAACAGGTTGGCCTCGACCACGATCCAGCTGACATACGGGGATGGTGAGGAGACGGCGGCATGAGAACACCGCGCAGGCACCGGCTGTGGTGGGCGCGGGTCACTGCGGGCGCGGTAGCTGCGGTGGCGCTGCTCGGCGGTGGCTTGATTGCCTTCTGGTCCAGTGACCATCCGGCACCTCCCGGGCCCGTGACCGAGCTTCCGCCTGTCACCGTGCCGCTACCCACGAAACACTGGGTGGACAGCGGGAATTGACCATCTCCGAATGCTGACGACGCACCGGAGGTGCGCAGGGAGCGCGCCAAGAGTTCTATTTCCACGAGAGTTCCTCGAAGCCCGGCGCGCAGGAGTTCGTCGGCAATGGACCGCGCTTGAGATAGCGACAGCGGTCGGGACTTGGCGAAGGGCGCGCATTACCGATGCCGGCGTGGCGCTCCCGGTGCGGAGTTCGAGAATGCCGGGGCCGTTGGCCGCCAGGATCGCCGCTCGAACACTCGCTGGCGGCGGTTCGAAACCGCACTCGTACCATTCGGTTTCGCACATTTGGCATGTCCCGGGCAGATCCCACCTATGTTTGCCACCCGTCAGGGCTTCGACGCCGGTAGCCTCGGCCGGCGATCCGCACTTGATGCAATCTCTCACGTACGGCGCAGACTCGACCACGGTGCCCATGAGCCGAACCTAGACCGGGAACCGGTCTACGCCAACCATCCGGAAATGCCGCGACCCGCGTGGTTCGGAGCGGCCGACACCTGCGGAAAGTCAACGGGCAGAGTGCGTCACGATCGTCAGCGGTGCGTGCTCACGACGAATGTCGCGTATTTCGAGGGCTGGTGATCGGTTGTCGGTCAGTCTGTGAGCAGGATGGTGAGCAGGGTGCGGAGTTGGTGTTGTTGCTCGGTGGTCAGCCGGGCCAGTGGTTGGCTGGCGAAGGGCATGCGGGCTTGTAGGTCCTCGGCGACGCGTCTGCCCTGATCGGTTGCCGCGACCAGACGCACTCGTCGGTCGTTCGGATTCTCCTGGCGCTCGATCAAGCCGCGGGTCTGCAATTTGTCGACGAGGGCGGTGACATTCGACGGCTCGGCGTGGAGGTGTTCGGCGATCCGCCGGGTCACGACCGGCTCCTGTGCTGCCAGCAGCGCTTTGGCCTGCATGGGCGTCAACCCATGGGCGCCGGCCGCTGCCTCCGCCTCGGTGGCGTAGCGGCGATTGATTGCCGCGAACAGCCCTACCACCTCGGCCGTCAGTTCCCGCTGCTCCTGCTCGCTCGACATGCCCTCCACTATAGCGATACCTCATCATAATTATGATGTATTATGATTATGGTTCATAACCAATAGCCAGGAGGAACCCCATGAGCCCGTCCATCGACCGGAAAACCGTCCTGATCACCGGCACCTCGACCGGCATCGGACTGCACACGGCCATCCACGCCGCCCGCTCCGGCTGGCAAGTCATCGCCACCATGCGCGACACCGGCCGCTCGACCGCACTCGTCGAGCTCGCCCGGGACAACGGCGTCGCCGACCACATCGAGGTCCGACAGCTCGACGTCACCGATCCGGACTCCGTCCACCGCTGCGTCTCCGGCGTCGTCGACGACCACGGCCACCTCGACGCACTGATCAACAACGCGGGCGCCGGCCACCTGGGCACCCTCGAACTGGAGGACATCGGCGAGATCCGCGCCGTCATGGAGGTCAACTTCTTCGGCGTCCTCGAAGTCACCCGCGCCGCGCTCCCGCAACTGCGCGCCACACACGGACGAGTACTCACCGTCAGCAGCGTCGGCGGGGTCATCGGACAGCCGTTCAACGAGGCATACTGCGCCGCGAAGTTCGCCGTCGAGGGCTTCATGGAAGCGTTGGCCCCGGTAGCCGCGCAGACCGGGGTCGCGGTCAGCGTCATCGAACCCGGTGCCGTCGCAAGCGAATTCGTCGCCAACGTCGGCGGACGCGAGATGCTGGCCACGAACGCGGCCGGACCGTACGCTTCAGCGCTGGCCGCCTACCGCAAGCGCACCGAGGGCGCCTTCGCCAACGCCCAATCCGCCGAGTCCGCCGCCCAGGCCATCGTCGAAGCACTCGACTCCACCGACCTCCCGTTCCGAGTCCAGACCTCCGACACCGCCCGAAACTTCGTCGCCGTCAAACTCGCCGACCTCGACGGCGTGAAAGTGCAGGACGTGACCGGCGCTTGGATCGGGTGAACCACCCGGCCACAACCAGGCACGTCGTACCCGGATGCGGGCGAGCGAATCATCAATTCATCGCGCCGCCCACACCTACGCACCTTCCTCGCGCTGGTCACCCGTTTCGAACAGACCTCTGTTGAACGCACTCATCTGACACATACCGCGCTGCCCGAACCGGCCAGCGCGGATCCTCGGAGGATCACGCGCCGAGTGTCATGCGCCCGCCGGCGGCGCACAGCTGTCGCGGCCAGGCGGGAGATTTGTAGATCAGTCCTTCCTCTGCCGGTAACTGAGTAGGGATCTGCGCAGACCGCTGAACGCGTAGGCGGCCGCCCACACTGAAATCAGAATGAGGACAACGAACATCGGTAGCCAGCTGCTCTTATGATGATCAACGCTCCACCAGACCACCGTAAACAGAATCGCGCAAATAAACAGCAGGATGTCGCGCAAGCTGCCGCGATAGGAGGCGGCCGCTCTGCGTAGCAGCTGGTATCGGTTGACGGTCGCGACCAGGTCGTCGATGCGACTGTCGATGGTCCGTTGGAGTTCGGCTCGCCGCTCCACCTCCTGCGGAGGTAGGCGTTCCAGCAGTTCCATATCCTGCTTGATCGTCTTGCGGACGTCCGGGCCCTTCAGATATCCCGCCGCTGCACCGAGAGCCAATCCACCAGCGATGGGCGCGATCCCCACGGCAAGGTCAACCAAAGCGGGCATGCTTCCGTCTCCTCGGCCACCCCATCAATATCGCGGCAAAAGTATCGCCCAGATCATATGCCCGGTCGTGTACCACCGTGTCGATCGAAACGCCGACCTCGATGTATCTGGTCATGCTTGACTGACCAGATGTTTGGCCGGCATTGCGACGAGAACAGCAAAGGTACCGGTATCGGGGTAAGAGGGTCGTCATCCTGACAGCGCTCGTACGAATCGCGCCATGCTGCGTCCAGTCGATTGAGCGGCGGACGCTGCAGAGATTGGCCGCGGTTCGGAATAGTCGGAGGCGTGGCGATAGGCAATTCTGCTGATTGCCTCGAGGAAGTCGTCGACGCTACCGCAACCCCGGTGAATCGACTGACTCACTGACGACGCTCACCACCCGTGGCGGTCCGAATTCATCGGGCCGCCATCGAGTGCGGAGGCGCGACGGGGCCTGCCGCGCGGGATGATGAAGGCAATCGCGGGAATCCGGGTTGAGCGATGCCGTGGTGGTGCGAATGGTATTGCGGTGTGAAGAACTTCCCGGCCACACCGGGTGATCACCAGATGTTCCAGGTGCCCCTGAGCGGCTTGACCTCCCGGTCTGCGCGCTCCAGATTCGGAACCAGATCAGTGAAGTATCGGCGGGCGTCACAGTTGTCGTCGCAGTGCTGATGCTGTTTCAGACCATGTTGTGCCACTTGCAGATTCATGACCGGATAGTCGGGTGCGTCGTGCGAGATGATGGTCATGACCTGCTCCCTGTCGTCCGGTCGCCCGCACGGATCACGGCGATGGCCTGACGCTTCTTGCCGCACACGGACATCGGGCAGGACTCGTGGACTCGGAGGACATCGCGCGCGTAACCGATCGACATCGCGCTGATCGCCTCGTGGTTTTCGATGGGTATGCCGTACATGGCTGGCGCTCCGGTTGTCGGCGTTGATGTTTGGTGGCCCCGGCCGCCGGTACGACCTGGACGTGCGACCCGCTCTCGAAGGGCACACGATCGGAACTTGTTGACCGGCCTCGCTGTTCAGGTTCCCGGCGGCAGGGGGTAACTACTGGTCTACGCCGTTCGGTCACTGCGTGGAACGTTCCAGAGGGCAATGTGCTTGAAAAGGTTTCCGCCATCCAAAGTTGGCGGGAGAATCATTCCAAAATTGCATGAGACCGGTAGAGAGGCTAAGCGTATGGCTGTTGGCTCCACCGTTCCACGCCGCCTGATCGGGCGGACACTGAAGCAGCTGCGCGAGCAGTCAGGCGTCCCGGCGGTGAAGGCGTACAGGCTGATAGATGTTTCGCCCCAAACACTCTGGAGACTCGAAACGGGACAACCGGGCACGAAGATCCGAGAAGTAGACGTGCACGCCCTCTGCCGCCTCTATGGCGCTGACGAAGACACTACTGCCGCCCTCATCGGTCTGATTGCCGAAACGAAGAGTCCTGGGTGGTGGCACGACTACGGGTCCGCGGTGCCATCGTATTTCGATTTGTTCCTGGGCATGGAGGAATCCGCCCGGAAGCTCACCACGCTCCACCTGAATCTCCTGCCCGGACTGCTCCAGACACCAAGCTATCGGCGCGCCGTGATCTGGGCCGCCTACCCAGGTATGCCGACAGCGGAAGTCGAACAGCGCATCGAGATTTCGGCGAAACGCCAGCAGCGGTTGAACGAGCCCCCGGCCGACTTCAGCGTCGCCATGTACATCTGTGAATCCGCCCTGCGCTGGTCGGTCGGCAGTCCGGCCGTCATGGCCGAGCAGCTTCGGCACATCGTGAGCGTGTCGAAGCTGCCTACGGTGTCGATCCGGGTGGTGCCGCTCGGCGTGGCAACTCCATTGCCGCTGATCGTTGGTACGTTCACACTGATGGAGTTCCCCGCGTACGCGGACTCCCGCCTGACGGAACCACCATTGGTATACGTGGAGGGCTTCACGGGCGCGCTGTACCTGGACAAGCCTGGAGAGCTGGACCTCTACAAGGCGGCGGTGAGAACCCTCCGCACGGTAGCGAAAAGCGAGCAGGACACCAGGGAACTGGTACTGAACATTGCAAAGGAGTGCGAGTGAACGCCGACCTGTCCAAGGCGGATTGGTACAAGAGCAGCCGAAGCGGCCCGAACCAGGACTGCGTCGAGGTTGCACATCTGGACGGGGGCACCGTGGGCGTACGGGACTCGAAGGACGTAGCCGGCCCGGCTCTGGTCTTCGCTCCGGGCGATTGGGACGCCTTCAACGCGGCCGTGAAGGACGGAAAGTTCGACCGGTCCTGACCGACCATGACGACTGTGGGAGTCTGGGCGTGGTGTCCGGGCTCCCCTTCTTCGTGCGTGACAAGATCTCCCACCAGCCTCGACACGTATACGACTGATCCGTTGAACACTCATCAAAGGAGATGTGCGATGCAGGTTAGGTCAGCAGTGGTCACCGGCGGCGCAATGGTCGCCGGGTTGTTCGCAAGCTTCGTTCCGGGTGTGGCCCACGCCGATTTCGTCGATCCGGCGCCCTACGTGGACGCCAATGGGGTGGCGTGGTTCAACATGGCGGGAAACAACTGTTCGATTACGCCGAATGGTGTTGTGGGGTGCGATCTTCCGACTCCGGCATCGATCATGTCGATGACGATCGCGGGTATGACGATCCCGGTGCCCTACGTGCCGGCCGTCGCCATCGACACGGCCTACTTTCCCTCGCACCCGCAGTGGAGTTCCAATGGCAGCCACACCCAGCAGGGCGGCAATCCCGCGATCGTGCCGGGGGTCGATCAGTACACGACGTCGGTCTACTACGCCGGGGCCACGTGCACGGTTTCGGTCCGCAACGACGTGGTGTGCTCGGGGATGAGTCACGAATTCCGCGTCGCGGGGTCGCAGGCGTACGGAGACTGAACCAGGACAATCGGATCGGTCGCCCGCCTCGCCGCTGGGAAGTGTCTCGAAGTGGGTGATGGGGTGGCATCGCGGGTGCGGTGCCACCCCATCAGCATCTTTGGTGAAAGCTGTTGCCCACGTTGGCATATTCAGGGATGGGGCGAGGAAGAACGCCTGACCAGAGCGTTCGTCACGCCCTGAGTGATGGTGTGGAGCAGCCGTTCCGCCGGACCGCGACGGAACCGGCTGCGCCACAGAGTCGCCACCACCAGGGAACCGATGGCGAGTAGTGCCAGTAGTTCCCAGCCCGGGCCGTGGATGCCGGCCGGCGGTGCGGTCGCGTTCTCGTCGGGTATCGGCACCAGGACGCTGACCGCCACCACCTGCAGGATGTAGAGGCTCAACGCGCAGGAGCCCGCGGCGATCAAGGGGCGCAAGGCGATACCGGCACGCGGGACCAGTGCCATCAGCACACCGATCACCAGGCAGGCGGCACCGGTCGCGCCGAACACCTCGAATGGGGTGCCGCTGTGCGGGGTGGCGACGGTCAGCCACCACCAGCTCGTTGTCGCCACCGCGCCGAGACCGGTCATATCGATGATCTGACCCGGATCGAAATCGGTGACCCCGGCCTGTCTCATGCCCTCGGTGAGCAGGTCGACCAGGTGCGCACGTCCGCCCAACAGGTGCTGTACCAGCCACGAACCGCCGTATCCGAGCAGGGCCAGCAGTGCACCGACACCGATCACCGGCAGCGGCCGGAGTGCGCGAATCCCCCAGCGGCCCAGGGCCATACCGGCGAAGAGGAATGGCATCCAGGTGAGCGCCGGGTACCCGCCGGTGAGCATCAGCATCTGGCCCGCCTGCCGCAGACCCGACCACGAGGTGAACATCTCGAAGAGGGGGTCGCCGCCGGAAGCGTTCTGGTGCATGTGGCTTCGGATGACGAAGGACAGGATCGGCCCGGCGATCGCCCACACCGCCGCGAGTATCGCGAGCGCCCGGGCCTCCAGCCGCAGGGCGGGCAGGGCCAGCAGGAAGAACAGGCCGTAGTAGGTCAGGATGATCAAGATTCCGATGCCGGAATGTAGTTGCGCCAGCGCCAGACCCAGCAGCGCGACCAGCACGGCTCGGGAGCCGATGCGAATCAGGCTGCGGCGGGCCGCGATCCCGGTGGCAGGGTGCGCCCCGCCGGACATGAGCGCCAGCGACACGCCCGCCAATACCGCGAACAGTGCGGCCGACCGGCCCTCGAAGACCGTCAGCCAGGACGCGCCCGGCTGGCCCCGCGGCGGCCCGACATGCACCGCGAACATGCCCAGCACCGCGATGCCCCGCGCCGCGTCGAGCGCGAGGACGCGCGGCAGCGAATTCGAAGCATCCGATTCTTGCGGCACGGTGACCGATGCCGGCGATCCCATAACCTTGCCCACCTCCAGGATTTCGACTGTTAGCGACAGCGAGGCTAATTCGGCACATACGAGAAATTCGAGCCCGATGCCCGATTCGCGGAAGAAATAGCCGAAAGAGTTAGTTCCCGGCTAACCAGAAGGGTTAGCCGGGAACTCGCGAGCTACGCCTCGAGGGTGGCATCCAGCTCGATGGGGTCGATCAGCCAATGGCTCCGGCAGTGAGACAGAACCTAGTCGCGCAGGAGCAGCGCGAGGTAGAGGCGGGTGGCCACGGCGTCGAATTGTTCGGCGGCGGGATCGGAGTAGGTGCGTGCGCCGGGGATGTCGGCGGCGTACGCACGGGCAGCCTCGGCCAGCGCACCCATGATGCCTGCCGACCGCTGGATGGCGGACTTCTCGGCCCACGCCAGGGAGCGGGCCGATTCGGGCAGCAGCCGTTCGCAGGCGATGCGGACGCACAGCTTGTCGGCGGGCGCTCCATTGTGCAGGCCGAACAGTGCCGGGGGCGAGAGGGTTTGGGCGAGTTCCCAGAAGCGGACGGTCTGGAAGATGTGCACGATATGGTCGGCGCGGTCGCCCAGGATGCGGGGATAGAAGTCCGGGACGAGCCGATCGACGGTGAAGTTGTGAGCGGATTCCGTGCGGGTGATGCGATCGAGTTCCGCGGTAGCCTCGGGTGAATCGATCGGGTGCGCAAGGGTTTTGCCGCCCGCGAAGATGGCGTCCGCGCCGCTGCCGGTCAGGATCGGGCCGGTGATGCCGAGGCGGTCCAGGACCGGCTGGATGGCGAGCATCGGGACGGCGTACGAAACCTCCCACAGCTCGGGCACTTTCAGGCGTTCCAGCGATTCCCGCGCCAATGCCGCCACGGCGGGGCCGTCCAGTTCGACGATGTCGTGCGGCAGGCCGAGGGCGGTGGCGGCGGCCGTGGCGTTGGCGCGGTCGGTGCCGTCGGCGGTCAGCACGGTGAGAGCGTGCGGGCGACGGCCCAGGGCGACGGCGGTGGCGGCCAGGAAGATCGAGTCGACGCCGCCGGACAGCAGGATGACCGGGTCGGCGGGCATGGCCTCGAATACCGCGCGCAGCCGGTCCCGGGTCTCGGCCGCCACCAGTTCGGCGGCGTGCCCGGGATCGGTGAGACGGCGTGAATCCGGGTCGGGGGTGGCGATATCGCGCAGATCCGCGACGAATTGCCTGGGTGCGCCGCTCTGGGCGGCGGGGGCGGTGTGTGCTGCGTCCGGTCGTCCCACGCGGCTCAGCCTACTGGGGCGCGACACCGGCTCGGATTCCCAGCTGGCACATAGGTCGGACCCATGGCCCGCCCACATAGGGGCTTTTGGATAGGAGTCACGGCAGGCCGCTCGGCCCGCCGTCCCTCCGAGAAAGGTTCTGCGCGTTGAAATCCTCGTCTGTGACCCCGTCCCGCCTGCGCCGCGTGACCGCCCGCATCGCCGTGGCCGGTGCCCTCGCCGCGGTGCCGGTGGCCGCGCTGGCCATCCCCGCCTCGGCCGCCACCACCGACTCCGGGATTCCGGTGGTCAGCCAGATCGCCGACCCGGATTGGAATCACGATCGCGGCGGCGACAACCAGGACCGCCACGACCGTCCCGGCGACCAGGATCGGCACGACCGGCCGGGCGACCAGGATCGCGGCCCGGATCAGCCGCAGCCCCAGCCCGAGCCGCAGGCCCAGCCGCAGCCGCCGACCGGCTCGTTCGGCTGACCGTCACCGCCGCGGGCTGACCGCCACCGTGCGCTCAGCCCGCGGCGGGCAGGCGCACGGTGAATTCGGTACGGCCAGGACGGCTTTCGACGTCGATGGCGCCGCCGTGCGCCTTCACCACCGCCGCCACGATGGACAGGCCGAGCCCGGTGCTGCCGGCGCGTCGCGAGCGCGACGAATCACCGCGCGCGAAGCGTTCGAAGACCTCCGGCTGCAGTTCCGTGGGGATGCCCGGTCCATCGTCGGTGACCCGCCAGATCGCCCCGCCCCGGCCGTCCTCGGCCAGGGCGGTGGTGACCCGGGTACCGGGTCCGGTGTGCACGCGCGCATTGGCGAGCAGGTTGGCCAGCACCTGGTGCAGGCGGGCCGTGTCGCCGGTCACCACGATCGGCTCGGGCGGTAATTCCAACGCCCACTGCAGATCCGGGCCGGCGATGTGGGCGTCGCTGACCGCATCCACGGTGAGGCGGGTCAGATCCACCGGCGCGTGCTCGATCCCGCGCCCGGCGTCCAGGCGGGCCAGCAGCAGCATGTCCTCCACCAGGGTGGTCATGCGCCGCGACTCGGAGTCGACACGGCTCATGGCATGCGCGACCACCGGCGGCAGCGTATCCCGTTCCCGCAGCGCCAGTTCCGCGTAACCGCGGATGGAGGACAGCGGGGTGCGCAGTTCGTGGCTGGCGTCGGCCAGGAACCGCCGGATCCGGGTCTCGCTGGCGTGCCGGGCCTCCAGCGCGCCCGCGATGTGGTCGAGCATGCGGTTGATGGCCATGCCCAGCTGACCGACCTCGGTACCGGCGTCGGCGTCGGCGACCGGAACCCGCACGGGCAGCGTCACTTCCCCGCGATCCAGCCGCAGGTCCGCGACCCGCGCGGCAGTGGCGGCGACCCGATCCAGAGGGGTCAGGGCGCGCCGGATGAGCCAGATGCCCGCCGAGGTCGCCACCACCAGGACCACGGCGGTGGCGATCAGCAGGATCAGGAGCACCCGCATGAGGGTGGCGTCGACCGAGTCCAGCGGCAGACCGATGATCACCGTCTTGCCCGACCAGGTGGTCTCGGCGAGCACACGATAGTGGCCCTGGCCCTCGATATCCATCGAGACGGGCTTACCGGGAGTGGCGGCGGCCAGCTGCTTGCGGGCCGACTCCGACAGGGCGGACTGCACGCCGTCGTTGCCGACGCGGCCCGCGCTCACCGAGTGGTCGCGGTCCACGAGCACGCCGACCGTATCCGGTTGGATGCTGCGGCGATTCAGGAATTCCGGCCCCGGACCGGACGACTCGCCGGTCGAGGGCGGCGGGCCGGGGGCATTGTGCTGGTCCGGCGGCGGGCCGAGGCTGGGACCGCCGCCCACGTCGCCGAGGGCATGCTCTGTCGTCGCGGTGAGGTCGACGTCCACCTGGTGCACCAGGAACTGTTGCAGCGCAAGCTCGGTCGCGATGCCGATGCCCACCACCACGGCCACCAGCAGCACCACCTGTCCGACCAACAGCCGCCTGCGCAGCGACCAGCGGCGGCGGGGCCTCGGCTCGGCGGGCCGGCCAGAGGGTGCGGGGAGCTCGTTCACGGGCTCTTCCCGTCGATTCATGGACTCACCCCGCTCTTTCGTGGAGGGACCGAGCCCGGATTCGCCGAGCTCCTGTGTGGACTCACTGAGCCGGCTTGAGGACATAGCCCGCACCTCGCAGTGTGTGGATCATCGGCGGGCGGCCGCTGTCGATCTTCTTACGCAGATAGGAGACATACAGTTCGACGATGTTGGAGCGGCCGCCGAAGTCGTAGCTCCAGACCCGGTCCAGGATCTGCGCCTTGCTCAGTACCCGGCGGGGATTGCGCATGAACAGCCGTAGCAGCTCGAATTCCGTTGAGGTCAACGCGATGTCGACGCCGTCGCGGGTGACCTCGTGGCTGTCCTCGTCGAGCGTCAGATCGCCGACCACCAGCCGCGAGCCACTGTCCTCGCTCGCGATGCCCGCGCGCCGCAGCAGCGCCCGCAGCCGCAGCACCACCTCGTCGATGCTGAAGGGCTTGGTGACGTAGTCGTCGCCGCCCGCGGTGAAGCCGGCGATCCGGTCCTCGACCGAATCCTTGGCGGTCAGCAGCAGGACCGGCAGATCCGGGAGCAGGTGGCGCAGCCGGTCGAGCACCTCGAGACCGGTCATATCGGGCAGCATCACATCGAGCACGACCACATCGGGCCGCAGTTCGCGCGCCCTGGCGACGGCCGTGCGCCCATCCCCGGCGGTGCCGACGGTCCAGCCCTCGTAACGCAAGGCCAGGGCGAGCAATTCGGCCAGCGCCGGTTCGTCGTCCACCACGAGCACGCTGACGGGACTGCCGTCGGCACGACGCATGGCGGAGCGCTCGATCGGGGTGTTTCCCGAGGTCAGAACTGACATTGTTACAGCGTCGGGGAGATCACTGGGCCGAAGCTGTACCGAAGCTATGGGTCAGCTGTGAGACCTGTGCGCCGGCTGTGCGCGCCGGGTCAGCGTGGTGGCAATCTGCGTGCGGACCGCAGGAAATCGAGCCGAGGTCGGTACGGCGCGTCCGTAGGCGAGGTCAAATCGCTTGCCCCACATCGGTGGCCACCAAGTGGTCCAGGGCGCGTTCGGCCAGGGCCGCGATGGTCATCGACGGATTGCAGGCGGCGGTGTTGCCGGGCATGAGCGCGCCGTCGAGGACGTACAGGCCGGGCTGGCCGTGGACGCGGCCGTCCACGTCGCACACCGTGCCCATGCTCGCGCCGCCCAGCGGATGCCAGGTGGAGGGGAATGCGAGATTGGTGTCGAGCAGCACGCTCGACGGTCCGGCGATGCGTTGCACCGCGGGGCCGATGTGGTTGTCCTGGATGGCGGCATCGCCGTCGGCGGGCCAGAACAGGGTCGCGGCATCGGTCGCCGAGTCGTAGCGGAACTCGCCGCGGCCGGTGCTGAGCCCGTAGCCGACCATCATGGTGCTGTGCGCGTCCATCGACAGCGGCGGAATGGACGCCTGGATAACGGTGTGCGCGTTGTCCGGGTCATCCCAGTTCAGGCTGCCGTAGACGACCGGACCGCCCTGGGCGGGGCCGAATTCCTCGGTGGGAGCGGACCAGACGTAGATGCGGTCGGCATTGGTGCCCCACCCGCGGCCGAGATCGTCAGGGAGGTCGGGGATCTGGCCCCTGGCCCCCGCGCGCACCAGCAGACGGGTGGTATTGAGGCTGCCCGCGGCCATGACCAGGGCATTGGTGGTGAGGATCTTGTTCTCCAGCACCGTGCCCGCGGTATCGGTGCGGTTCACGTGCACGACCCAGCGGCCGTCCGGCGCGCGCTCGATGTCGGTGACCTCGTGCAGGGTCTCGACGGTGACGCGGCCGGTGGCCTCGGCGGCGGCGATATAGGTGACGTCGACCGAGTGCTTGCCGCCATTGTTGACGCCCATGGCCCCGTCACCATTGGTGTAGGAGGGGGCCATCTCGCCGCGGAGTTCGGCGAGTGCGAAGTTCCAGTCGATGGGCATGGGAATCTTCGACAGCGGCAGACCGGCGCGGCGGACGTGATCGGCGAAAACCCTTGCGGCGGTGTAGTTCGGCGTGTTGATCAGTTCGTCGGGGGCCACGGCCAGACCGAGCATGCGGGCGACGCGGGGGTAGTAGACGGAATTCAGGGATGCCCAGTCGAGTCCATCCGGAAAATGAGCGCTGAAGACCGCCTCCGTGGGCTGCAGCGACATGCCCTGGTAGACAAGCGATCCACCGCCCAGACCCGCCGCGCACAGGGCGGTCATGTTCTGCCCCGGCACCGCCTCGACGAGACCGGTGTACTTGTCGAAAGCCACCGGCTTGCCGAACAATTCGGGACTCGAGCGATGCCACAGCATGCGCTTGTCCGGTGCGGTGGCATGCGGGAAGGTCTGCGCGTTCGGTCCGGTGGGCCAGCGCAGTCCGCGCTCGAGCAGCAGCACCTGGACGCCGGCTTCGGCCAGGCGCAGGGCGGTGACGCCGCCGCCGAAACCCGAGCCGATGACGATGACCCGATGGTCTTCACGGGTGAGTTCCACCCGCTGGACCCGGGCGGCGATTCCGGCGCGGGCGACCGGCGCGGTCGCGAGCAGAGCAGCGGTGGCGGCTGCCCCGGACAGCAGGGAGCGACGCGAGATATCTGGCATTGGACACCTTGGAAGGTTCGTGCGGACTCGACGAGTAACCCGGTTACTCAAGTAACGGCGTTACTGTAACTGCATGGCCAAGGAGACGGAAGAGGCATTACGGGCACGGATCCTGCTCGAGGTCCGCGCCCTGCTCGAATCCGACGGCTACGACGCCGTCCAGCTGCGCGAAGTCGCGCGCCGCGCCCGCGTCTCGCTCACCACCATCTACAAGCTCTTCCCCACGCGCGACGAGTTGCTCGTCTCCGCCATCGAAGCCTGGATGGAGGACAACACCTACATCCCGATGGAATCCCCGCCCCCCGGCGAATCCATCCGCGACGGCCTGCTCCGCGTCATCCGCCACGTCTTCGATCCCTGGGAACGCCACCCGATCATGCTCGAGGCCTACCATCGGGCCCGCATCGGTCCGGCCAACCAACGCCTCGACAATCACGGCCTGGACGCCGTCCTCCCCATCGCCGCCGCCGTGCTCGCCGGCGCCGAGCCCCGCTATCTCGAGGACATCGCCGTCGTCCTCTCCAACATGACCTTCTCCCTGCTCGGTCAATGCGCCGACGGCACCCTCCAGGTCTCCGAAGTCCTTCCGATCCTCGAACGCGCCGTCTACCGTTTGACGGCCAACAACGAGCCCGAGGCCACCGAGGCCCGCCGTCGCCGCGAATCGGCCACCGTGCTCCCCCTGCGCCCCGACGTGGCCGCCCCGTTCCGCCGTGCCCCTACGGATTCCCCTGCGCCACAACAGCCCTGACGCTCCCCCGCACCCGGCTCGAGCCCATTGCACGGTACCGTTCGGATGTTGAATCCGAGGAAAGGCTCTCCACCCGATGGGCAATAGCTGGCTGCGTCACCTGACCCCTTCACCGAGGAATGGCTCCCACAAGTTGGTCTGCTTTCCCCACGCCGGCGGATCCGCCCTCTCCTTCGGACCATTGGCCGAGTCCGTCGGTTCGGAGTTCGACGTTGTCGCCGTTCAATATCCGGGACGGCAGGACAGAAGGCACGAACGGCTCGTGGGCGATATTTCAGGGCTGGTCGACGGCCTGCTTCCCGAGGTGATCGAAGCTGTACGGGATGCCGGGAATTTTTCCGTGTTCGGCCACAGCATGGGATCCGTCGTGGCCTTCGAGGCGTGCAGGCGGCTCGAGGACGAGGTCGGGGCAACGGCGACAGTGCTGTTCGCTTCCGGCCGCTGTGCTCCGTCGGCGACGCAAACCGGGCGCGTGCATCTGCTGGGCGATCGAGAACTGTGTGAACAATTGCTTCAGATCGGCGGTACGCCCGCGGTATTGCTCGAGGATCCCGACTTTCGGGAATTGATCCTGTCGATCGTCAGGAACGACTACCGGGCCATCGAGACCTACGCGTGCACGACGGACGCCATGGTCAAGTCCCCCATCGTCGCACTGGTCGGCGACCGCGACCCCGATGCGAGTTTCGCGGACATCCAGGAGTGGAGCGCACACACCTCCGGAAGCTTTGCCGCACAATCGTTTCCGGGCGGTCATTTCTTCGTCGATGCGAATTCCCGAGCGGTCGGGCAGCTGATCCGCGAGCACACCTCGGCAGCGTGAACTGACGTGCGCGTCACTGGGTGACGCGCCGACACAGCGGATCACAGGTGTGAGCGTGCTGCTGCCTCCCGGTATCGGGCCAGCAATTCCGGCGACGGGTCTGCAGCAAAGGTGCGGGTTGTGGCCAATGGCCAGACAGGGGGCTGCGGGGCCGACGACAGCACCCACGCGGCTTGGCGAGCGGCTCCCGCCGCGACGTATTCACCGGGAACGGGAACATCGACGGGCACCCCGAACACCGCCGGCGCGATGGCGCACACGGCTGCCGAGCGTGCACCGCCACCGGTCAGCGTGACCCGGTCGACCGGCACCGAACCACGACGGAACACGTCGGCAGCAGCGGCGGTCAGGCACAACAGCGACTCCACCGCCGCCCGGGCGATATTCTCCCGGGTCATCGACTCCATCGTCATGCCGTACAAGGAGCCGGTGGCATGGGGAAGATTCGGCGTCCGTTCGCCTTCCAAGTAGGGCACCTGCACCAGCCCGCCCGCGCCGGGTGCCGCCGCCAGTGCCAACGCCGAGAGCTCGTCGAGATCCACGCCGAGGACGGTGGCGGTCGCCTCGAGGATCCTGGCGGCGTTGAGCGTGCACACCAGTGGAAGAAAACGACCGGTAGCGTCGGCGAAGCCCGCCACCGTGCCGGACGGGTCCCGGACCGGCGTGGTCGTGACGGCGGCGATCACGCCCGAGGTACCCAGCGAGAGCATCACCTGACCGGCGTGCAGTCCCAAACCCAGCGCCGCGCCGGCGTTGTCGCCGCACCCGGGCCCGACGATCATCTCCGACCGGCCCAGCGCAGGGTCGGAGGTGCCCGCGGGCGCCGTCGGCGCCGCGACCGTCGGCAACACGATGCCCTGCGCGTGGGTCTGGCTGTACCGCAAGGCCATTGCCAGCAGCTCACGCCGGTAGACACCGGACACCGGATCGAAATAGCCGGTGCCCGACGCTTCGCTGCGGTCGGTGACCAGGTCGTCGAGCGACCTCGCACCGCGCAACCGCCAGGTCAGCCAGTCATGGGGCAACGCGATCGCTGCGATACGCGCGGCGTTGGCGGGCTCGTGGTCGGCGAGCCAGCGCAGTTTCGTGATGGTCAGCGACGCGACCGGTGCGGTGCCGACCGCGTCGACCCAGCGCCGCACACCCGCGTCGTGATCGCCGTCGCCCATTTCGTGAACAAGGTCGCGGGCGGCAGCGGCGGATCGGGTGTCGTTCCACAGCAGCGCCGGACGGATCACCGCGCCGTGGGCGTCCAGGCAGACGAGTCCGTGCTGCTGCCCGCCGACCGAGACCGCGGCCACGTCGTCGAGGCCGCCGGCCTGCTGTATCGCCGATTGCAGTGCCTGCCACCAATATTCGGGATCGACCTCGGTGCCGGGCGGGTGCGCGGCGGCACCCGAGCGCACCGGCCGGCCGCTGTCGGCGTCGCGGATGACAACCTTGCAGGATTGGGTCGAGGAATCGACCCCAGCCACCAGTGTCATGGCCTCATCCGATCACATGCTCGACGGCGAGCTGGTGCAAGCGCACGAAACCGTAATCGCGCGTCGCGGCGGTGTCGGGGTCGAACAGCTGGTCTCGGCCCGCTGCGAACGTCTGTACCGATTCACCCTCGCCCAGCGTCGGCTGGGCGAGGGTGAACACCCCGGCGTGTGTCATCGCCTCCTGCACGCGAGGGTCGGCCCGGAATGCGCGGGCCTTGTCGGCCAGCATCAGGTACGTCGACATGTTCGCTCGTGCCGATTCCCACACCCCGGGCATGTATTCGGTGCGTGAGGGCTTGTAGTCGAAGTGCCGGGCCCCGGTGTAGCGCGGGCCGTCGGGATAGCCGGGGAAACCGTTCTCGAGCAGGTCCACGGTGAAGAACGCCGACATCAAATCGCCGTGGCCGAAGACCAGGTCCTGGTCGTATTTCGCGCCGCGCTGGCCGTTGAGGTCGATGTGGAACAGCTTGCCGCTCCACAACGCCTGCCCGATCGCGTGTGTGTAGTTGAGTCCCGCCATCTGCTCGTGGCCGGTCTCGGGGTTGACCCCGACGAGATCGGCATGGTCGAGCTCCGCGATCAGCGCGAGGGCGTGTCCCACGGTCGGCAGCAGGATGTCGCCGCGCGGTTCGTTGGGTTTCGGCTCCAAGGCGATGCGCAGGTCGTATCCCTGCGCCTCGATGTAGGCCGCGACGGTGTCGATGCCCTCCTTGTACCGTTCGAGCGCGGCGTAGAGGTCCTTGGATCCGTCGTATTCGCTGCCCTCACGGCCGCCCCACATGACGAAAGTGGTGGCATCGACCTGTCCGGCCAGATCGACCGCGTGCAGGATCTTCCGCAACGCGAAACGGCGGACCCCCCGGTCGTTGGCGCACAGTCCACCCTCCTTGAACACCGGGTGAGTGAAGGTGTTGGTGGTGACCATCTCGATTGCCAGACCAGCACGATCGGCCGCGTCCTTCACCCGGGCCACCCGCCGCTGCTGAATGGCCTCGTCGGCGTCGAATGGGTAGATGTCGTTGTCGTGGAAGCTGATTGCCCAGGCCCCGAGCTGGGCCAGCCCGTCGACGTAGTCCCACGGAGCCAGTGTCGGACGGGTCGCGGCACCGAACGGATCAGCGCCGCTCCAGCCGACTGTCCACAGTCCGAACGAGAACCTGTCCTGCGGGGTGGGTTGGCGGGACATCGCACAATCCTCTCATTTGTTTAGCCGATGAACTTAATTGGCGGGTGGGTTACGGTCAATACGTGAATCGAGGTTCTTCGCTGGCTGTTCGCACGGCGCCGACAAGTGCCCGCCAGACATCGCTCCGGGCGGCGAACTTGGCGTTGGTGCTGACCACGGTGCTGCAGAACCCAGCGGGTGTGTCGCGCGCGAGTATCGCTTCGGCTACCGGCATGACCCGAGCCACCGCGTCTCGCCTCGTCGACGAGCTGGTCGCGGGTGGCATCCTCGCCGAGTTGCCGCGCGCTGCGGCACCGAGCCGCGGCCGGCCGGCGACGCCGATCATCGCCGCAAGTCGCCTCATCGCCCTAGGGCTGCAAGTGGATACGAATCGTTTGACCGCTCGAGCAATCACGTTGTCCGGGGACATCGCGGGCGAACGCAGCGAGATCGGCGACTGGCGGAACAGCCGACCCGCCGCCTGCTTGGCCCGACTCGGCGAGCTCAGCACAGAACTGATTACAGCGCTGGCCGACGACGTGCGAGTTGTCGGGGTCGGCTTGGCGCTGCCCGGGATCGTGCGCGCCGACACCGCCACACTCATGACCGCACCGAATCTGGGGTGGCCGGAAGTGCGTCCCGAGGAGTTCATCGCTACCGGGGCACGGGCCGGGTTGCCGGTGCGAGTCGGCAACGAGGCGGATCTGGCCGCCCGGGCAGCGGCCGAATACGCGCCCGGCCGCCCAGGTGCGGTCCGGAACTTTTTCTACGTGTCCGGCGATACCGGTATCGGCGGGGCGGCGGTGATCGACGGCAAGGTGATGGCCGGGCCATACGGGGGCAGCGGCGAAATCGGGCATGTCACCGTCGACCCGGGCGGCGGTGCCTGCGCGTGTGGTTCCACGGGCTGTCTCGAGTTGTACGCCGGCAGGCAAGCACTCGTTGCCGCCGCCGGATTGCCCGCCGGCACCGGCATAACCGAGCTCGCCGCCCACGCAGTCGCGGGGAACGCCGCAGTTCTGCACTCCCTCGAGCGTGCCGCGTGGGCGCTCAGCATCGCGCTGGCGGCAGCGATCAATATTCTCGGCATACCGGTCATCGTGCTCGGAGGGCATTTGGCAGCGCTGGCCGATTTCCTGCTGCCCCCGCTCATCTCACGCCTCCACGGCCGCGTGGTGGCAGCACAGTGGATTGCCCCGCGAGTCGAGGTCGCCCGACCGGATATGGCGCCCGGCGCAACCGGTGCCGCGTATCTGGCCTTGGAGGAACTGATCCACGACCCGGCATGCTGGATCCCCCAGCGAGCAACCGACGGCCCCGGCTAGTCAGCCCGCCAGGGCTCGGGCGCAGCTCCGTTTCAGGGTGCGCCACCGTGTTGCATCCCGGGTCGGGGAGTCCGCTTCGGACCGCCTGACGGCGCACTGCGGTTCGATCAGCTGCAGGCCGGGGAAGTCTGCTGGACCAGCGACAACGTGTTGCAAGTCCAGTCCTTCTGGACCTTCCATTTCCCATCTTCGGCCACGACCGGTACCAACACCTGGTTCGGCGCTCCACCGTTGATGGACACCTGGGCGTCGGCGGTGAGTGCGCCGTTGCCCAAATCGGTCACCTTGGTGACCGTGATGGTGACGTTCATCTGTTTGAAGGCATCCGTCAGCCGTTGCGGCAGCATCGGATCGGCCTTGATGCCCTGAATCAGGTCCAGCTTCTGCTCGTTGGCGATATTGGGATCCATGAGCTTCTGCAACTCGGCATTGAGATCCGTCGTACCTGGGACGGCCGGATAGCTGCTCTGGGCTGCAGCCACTTTCGACGTGGTCGCCTTGTCCGGCTTGGCTTCGTCCTTGGTGCCACTGCCGCAGGCGGAAACCCCAAGCGCTGTAACGATTGCCAACGTGGCGATCACGATGCGACCGATCTTCGGAACCATCAACTGATTCCCCTTCATGTTCGATATGAATTGCTCTAGCAGACTGACTGCATAGTCGGCTAGCTTAGCGCTCGATATCGGCCACGTCGAGCCCATGGCCGATCCGCTCACGCGTCGCCGGATCGGCAACCTTCCCGGGCAAGGCGGTAGACGAGAACGACCGGGTGAGCCTCCGCTCACCCGGTCGTCGCTCTCAACCCGCGAGCCAGCCCTCGATCACGTCCGCGGCGTCCGCCGAACCGTCCTCAAGGATCGTGAAGTGATCGGCCTGGACCGGCACGACGGAATGCGTTGCGTCCCAAGGCTGGGCCTGCCAGTCCGCACGCTCTGCCGAACTTCCCAGGAACGACTGGGCGCACTGGACGAACAAGGTCGGCGTGACAACGGGACCGGGCGCCATCTCCTGGAGCAGCCGGACATACCAGCCCATACCGGACAAGCGGGCCTGGTCGAAGCGGCCGAAGGTCGCCTCGTTGGACACCATGTGCTCGGCCATCGCCCGCAGCAGCCATTCGCCGCCGCCATCGTCGACCCGGTAGGTGTCGAGCATGACCACGCTCGCGGGCGCGGGTCCGCCCGCCGCCTCCAGGTGCTCGGTGAGGAGGTAGGCCAGCAGGCCGCCCGAGGAGTACCCGAGCAGCACGAACGGATCTCCTTGTGCCGCTTCGAGAACAGTGCGCGCCAGGGCCTCCAAGGCTGCCGTAGGCGTCGCCGGCAGGGGTTCTCCCGTCCGGCAGCCGATCGGCGACAGCGCCACGACCTCACGGGCAGTCCGCAGGTGCGAGGCGATCCTGGCGTACTGATGCGCGCCGCCGGTGGCCAGTGGCGGTGTGAGGCAGATGATCCGCGGCAGAGCCGAACCCGCGGCGACTCGCGCCGGAGCAGGGAGCCGATCCAGTTCGGATGCCGACGCGAACTGCTCGCGCAGCTCCGCCGCCAGATTCAACAGGGCGAAGCCGGTGCCGACTCGCCCGGATTCCACTGCGCCGCGGAACATGCCGTACAGCGAGTCGTCCTCGCTCACCCGCTCGCTGTCGGTTCGAGTGGTTGTGGTGAGCTCCTTCCGCAGGTATCGGGCCAGTGCCGCAGGCGTTTTGTGATCGAAGATCGCGGCGGTCGGCAGGGTCAGGCCGGTGGAGGCATTCAGCGTGGTCCGCAACTCCATGGCTGCCAGTGAGTCGAACCCGGCCTCGAGGAAGTCGCGCTCGGGGTCGAGCGCGTCGGCGCTCTCGTGCCCGAGCAGCCTGGCGGCGTTCTCGAGGATGTGGGTCCGGAGCCACTGCTCCTGCTCGGACTCCGAGAGCTGCGCCAGCTGCCTGCGCAGCGCTCCCGCGTCCTGTGTTCCGCTGCTGTGCCGACGCCCGGCCCGCTTGGCCAGGTCGCCGAGCAGTGCAGGCACCGCGTCCCGGGCGCGCAGCACGGCCAGGTCGATCTCGACCGGCACGTGCACCGGACCCGTCGTGGACACTGCCACATCGAACAATTCGAGCGCCTTGCCCGCGGCCAGCGGCGGCATGCCCTGGCGACGCATGCGCAGTCGGTCGGCCTGGCTGAGCCATTGCGACAGTCCGGTTTCGATGTCCCACAGGCCGTAGGCGAGCGAGGTGGCCGGTAGGCCCTCGGCGTGCCGGGAGGTGGCGAGGGCGTCGAGGAACACGTTGGCCGCCGCGTAACCGCCCTGCCCGGCCGGCAGGATCGAGCCTGCCACCGAGGAGATCATCACGAATGCGGACAGTCCGGCGTCGCGGGTGAGCTCGTGCAGATACCACGCGGCGTCGGCCTTGGCGCCGAGGCAGTAGTCGATCTGCTCCGGCGTCAAGGCGTCGATCAGACCGTTGTGGGCGACGCCCGCCACGTGGACGACCGCACCCAGCGGATGCTCCGCGGGAATCGAAGCGAGCAGGTCCCGCAACGCATTCCGGTCGGTGACATCGCAGGCGGCCACGCGGACGCGGGCGCCGAGAGCGCCGAGTTCGTCGATCAGATCCGCGACGGCGTCCGGTCCGCGACGACCGGCCAGCAGCAGGTGCCGCACACCGTGTTCGGTCACCAGATGCTCGGCGATGTGGCGACCGATGCCGCCGGTGCCACCGGTGATCAGCACCGTCCGTTCGGGATCCCACGGTGCCTGCGGCTCCGGTTCGGGCGACGCGGCGCGAGCCAGGCGCGGCACCCGCGCCCCGTCGGCGTCGACAGCCAGTTCCGGCTCACCCGAGATCGCCGCGGCGACCAGGTGATCCGCCGCTGTCTCCGCACGCGCCTCGATGAGCACGATCCGCCCGGGGTTCTCCGCCTGCGCCGCGCGCACCAGACCCCACACCGCGGCCGCGGCCGGGTCGGCCTCGGAGTCGGTGATCACCGCCAAAGTGGTTGCGGCGTACCGTTCTTCGCTCAGGAACTGCTGGATGACGCCGAGCGTGCGGTGCAGCGCCGTCCGCAACCGGGCCGGCACGTGGTCGCCGTCGACCGGGGGCCCGAAGAGCAGGACCGACGCCGGCTCCGCCGCGCCCCAGTCGGCCCACGAGACTCCCGCCGCCGAACCCAGTTCCGGACCGGGCCGCCAGGTGAGCTCGTACAGTGCGTCCTGCGAGGACCGGGCCGCCCCCGAGAGCAGTTCGACCGAGAGCGGGCGCAAGGCGAGCGAGCGTACCGAAAGCAGTGGCGCGCCAACGGAATCGGCCATCGTCAAGGTGACTTCTCCCTGATTCAGCCAGGTCAACCGGACCCGCACCCGCCGGGCGCCGTCCGCGTGCACACGCACCGAAGACCACGCGAACGGCACCAGGGTCGGCCGCTCGGCCTGCTCGTCCACGCCCTCGGGAAGGCCGAAGGACAGTGCGTGCATGGCCGAGTCGAGCAGCGCGGGATGCACACCGTAGCCCTGGGCCGAGGTCTGCTCGGGGAGAGCGACTTCGGCGAAGAGGTCCGCCCCGCGACGCCACAGGGCCGAAAGCCCTTGGAAGGCGGGCCCGTAGTGGTACCCGTTCTCCGCGAGTTCGTCGTAGGCCCCGTCCAACG
Organism: Nocardia sp. NPDC004123; assembly: GCF_053603795.1. Taxonomy (NCBI): domain Bacteria; kingdom Bacillati; phylum Actinomycetota; class Actinomycetes; order Mycobacteriales; family Nocardiaceae; genus Nocardia; species Nocardia sp. NPDC004123. Next base: position 50,782 of record NZ_JBSGGG010000004.1, on the reverse strand, counting down.
GGACGGCCGTGGCACCGGCCGGTGGCCACTGCACGAAGTCGGCCCAGCCGTCGTCGCCGGCCTCCTGGCCGGGGCTCACCGTGCCATGCGCGTGGTGGGTCCACGAGAGCGACGGATCGTCCTCGTCCTTGCGCGAGTAGATGTCGAGCCCTCGGCGACCGGTCTCATCGCTATCGCCGACGATCACCTGGATCTGCACGCCGCCATGCCCGTGCAACACCAGCGGGGCCAGCAGTGTGAGTTCCTCGAGTTCCGGGCAGTCGACCTGGTCTCCGGCGTGCACCGCGAGTTCGACGAATCCGGTGCCCGGAAGCAGCACCGTGCCGAGCACGTCATGATCGGCCAGCCAGGGATGGGTGGCCGTGGACAGGCGGCCGGTGAACCTGACGCCGCCGCTCTCCGGCTGTGCCACCATCGCGCCGAGCATGGGGTGCTCGGTGGACCGCAGGCCGAGCGCGTGCGCCTCGCCGGTGTGCAGTGGGCCGGTGGCCCAGAAGCGGCGGTGCTGGAAGCTGTAGGTCGGGAGGTCGGTCTTCGTGCCACCGACTCCGGCGTAGTAGCTGGTCCAATCCACCGTCGCACCGGTGACGTGCAGACGGGCGAGGCCCGTCAGCAGGGTCACGGGGCTCGCGTTGTCCCGTCTGGTGAGGGCGATTGTGGTTGCGGTATCGAGGGTTTGGGCGATCATCGGGGTCAGCACCGCATCGGGACCGACCTCGGCGAACCTGGACACGCCGAGCTCGGCGGCCGTGGCGACCGCGTCGGCGAACCGGACGGCCTCCCGGACCTGACGCACCCAGTACGACGGATCCGACATCTCGTCGGTCACCCGTGCACCGGTCACCGTCGACACCAGCGGGATCCGGGGGCGGGCGAACGCCAAACCTTGTATCGCTGTGGCGAATTCGGCCAGCATCGGTTCCATGGACGCCGAATGGAAGGCATGCGAAACACGCAAACGATGCGTCCGCCAACCCTTTTGCGCACACCGCTCAGCGACAGCGACGACATCGTCCTCAACGCCGGACAGCACCACCGACGCAGGGCCATTCACCGCCGCGATCGACATCTCACCGGCCAGCAATGGCAGCACGTCGGCCTCGGACGCACCGACCGCGACCATCGCTCCGCCGGCGGGCAGCGCCTGCATCAACCGGCCACGCGCGGCCACCAGCACACACGCATCCGTCAGAGACAGCACCCCGGCCACATGCGCGGCAGCCACCTCACCGATCGAATGACCGGCCACGACATCCGCACGGACTCGCCAGGATTCGAGCAGACGGAACAACGCCACCTCGAACGCGAACAAACCCGCCTGCGCGAACACGGTCTGGTCCACGAGGTCAGCACTGGCCAACGCCGTATTCAACGAAACCTGCTGCCCCAGCAGCGGATCCAGCTCGCCGACAATCGCGTCGAACGCCTCGGCGAACACCGGGTACGCCGCACGCAAATCGACAGCCATACCGGCCCACTGCGCACCCTGACCCGAGAACACCAGACCCGTCGAACCCGACGTCACGCGGCCGGTCACCACACCGGCGGCTTGCTCACCGGCAGCCAACGACCGCACGCCCGCGAGCAGACCATCGCGACTCTCGGCCACCACAACCGCGCGATGCTCGAAAACAGCACGCGTGGAGGCCAGGGAGAAGCCGACATCCGCCGGATTCAGGTCGCGATCATCGACAAGGGACGCCAGGCGAGCAGCCTGACCGCGGAGCGCCTCGCCACTTCGTGCCGAAACCACCCAGGGCAGCAGTCCATCACCACGGTCCGTCGTCACCGGCGCCTGATCCACCGCCGGAGCTTGCTCGACGATGACGTGGGCATTCGTGCCACTGATGCCGAACGAGGACACACCGGCACGACGCGGACGATTCACCTCCGGCCACGCGACTGCCTCGGTCAGCAACCGGATATGGCCTGCGCTCCAATCGACTTTCGTGCTGGGCGCATCGACGTGCAGGGTCTTGGGCAGCACGCCGTGGCGCATGGCCATCACCATCTTGATCACGCCACCCACACCGGCCGCGGCCTGAGAGTGACCGATGTTGGACTTCAACGACCCCAACCACAGCGGACGGTCCGCTGCCCGGTCTTGGCCGTAGGTGGCCAGAAGCGCCTGGGCTTCAATGGGATCGCCCAGCGTCGTACCCGTGCCGTGGGCTTCCACCACATCGACCTCGACCGGCGAGATCCCGGCATTGGCCAATGCTTGGCGAATCACCCGGCGCTGCGAGGGACCGTTGGGCGCGGTCAGACCATTCGACGCGCCATCCTGATTCACCGCCGAACCGGCGATCACGGCGAGCACCTGGTGGCCGTTGCGCTGGGCGTCGGAGAGTCGTTCCAGCACCAGCATTCCGGCACCTTCGGACCATCCGACACCATCGGCGGTGTCGGAGAAGGACTTACACCGCCCGTCGGGTGCGAGCCCGCGCTGACGGCTGAACTCCACGAAGGTCTCCGGGGTGGCCATCACCGCCACACCGCCGGCCAGCGCCAGGTCGCATTCACCCGACCGCAGCGACTGCGCCGCCAGATGCATTGCCACCAGGGACGACGAGCAGGCCGTGTCGACCGAGACGGCCGGGCCCTCCAATCCCAGGGTGTAGGCGATGCGACCGGAGACGAGACTGCCGGTCGCGCTGTTCCCGCTGCCCTGGGCGTAGTCGTGGTACATCACGCCGGTGAACACACCGGTCGAGCTGCCGCGCAGCACCGCCGGATCCACACCGGCGCGTTCCAGCGCCTCCCAGGTCGTTTCCAGGAGTTGCCGCTGTTGCGGATCCATCATCGTGGCTTCGTTGGGGCCGATGCCGAAGAAGTCCGCGTCGAATTCCGCAGCGGTGTGCAGGAATCCGCCTTCCCGGGTGTAGGACTTGCCCGCGCGGCCCGGTTCCGGATCGTAGATGCCGGTGATGTCCCAGCCTCGATCGGTCGGGAGGGTCGACACCGCATCCCCGCCGACCCGGACCAGTTCCCACAGCTCCTCGGGGGACGTGACGCCTCCGGGGTAGCGGCAGGCCATTCCGACGACGGCGATCGGGTCCGTGTCGACGGCTCTGCTGGCGGTCACCTCGACGTCGCGGCTGGTGCCGGCGAACTCGTCGGCCAGATATTTCGCCAGGGCCTGAGGTGTCGGGTAGTCGAACACCAAGGTCGCGGGCAGCTGCAACCCCGTGACAGCCTTGAGAGCGTTGCGGAACTCGATAGCGGTGATCGAATCGAAGCCCAACTCGCCGAAGGCTTTGTCCGCCGCGACCGCGTTCACGTTCTGATGACCGAGAATCGTGGCGACCTGCGCACGCACGATCTCCACGAGCACATCGAAACGTTCGCTCTCGGCAGTGTTCGCCAGCCGAGCCCGCAGCGCCGTGAAGGCGCCCGAGGCCGCTTTGCGGCGAGCAGGGATGAGGCCCGCGAAGAGCGCCGGCGCGGCAGTTCCCGCACTGCGGATGCTCTCGAAATCGAGACGGGCAACAACCGGAGCCGCCACGTCGATCTCGAGAGCGGCATCGAACAGTGCGAGGCCCTGTTCCTCCGACAGCGGCAGCATGCCCGAGCGCGAAAGGCGTTGACGGTCAACATCACTGAGTTGCCCGGCCATGCCACCGTCCCAGAGACCCCAGGCCAGAGAAGTACCGCGGCTACCCGAAGCCCTGCGGTGTGCCGCCAGCGCATCCAGGCATGCGTTGGCCGCGGCGTAGTTGCCCTGGCCGGGGTTGCCGAAGGCACCGGCGACCGAGCTGAACAGCACGAACGCCTGCAATGGCAGTCCGGCGGTGAGTTCGTGCAGGTGCAGCGCGGCATCGACCTTGGGCCCCAGCACCGTGTCCATGCGCGCCGGGGTCAGCGAAGCGATCGCACCGTCGTCGAGGACACCGGCCAGGTGGAACACGCCCGTGAGCGGACGATCGGCGGGCACGCCTGCCAGCACCTCGGCGAGTGCGCCACGATCGGCGACATCACACGCGGCGAACTCGACCTCGGCACCCAGCTGCCGCAGCTCCGCCCCGAGTTCCGCAGCGCCAGGCGCGGATTCGCCGCGCCTGCTCAACAACAGCAGGCGACGGACGCCGCGGGCGGCGACCAGATGCCGGGCGAACATTCCGGCGAGCAACCCGCCCGCGCCGGTGATCAGAACGGTGTCGTCCGGATCGAAGGCGGGAGCGACGGTCGCCGCGGTGGCGGCCGCTCGGCCCAACCGCGCGATGTGCACCTGCCCGTCGCGCACGGCCAGCTGCGGCTCGGCGGCGGCCACGATGCCGCCGAGCAGCCCGTCGAGTGCGGAGTCGCTGTCGATCAACACGATCCGGCCGGGGTTCTCCGCCTGCGCGGCGCGGACCAGACCACCCACGGCGGCTCCGGCCAAGTTCGTAATGTCTTCCCCGGCAACCGAAACCGCGCCGCTGGTCCGAACGACCAGCACCGATTCGGTGAATCGCCGGTCCGCGATCCAGGACTGGAGGATCTCCAGAACGTCGTGCGCCGCAGCATGAATGGCGGCCAGATCGTCGCCCGTGGGGCACTCCAGCACGACCACCGGCGGGACCTGCTCACCGAGATCCGGCCACACTACCGCGGTGACCTCGGTAGGACGCACCGTGATCGGCGTCCAGTCGATCTGGAACAGCCCATTGCCGATGACGGATGCGCCCATGGTCAGCTGCGCGGGATCGATCGGCCGGGAGGCCAGGTGCCGCACGGTCGCCACCGGAGCGCCGGTCGAGTCCGCCAGATCGATGGCAACGCCATGCTCGCCGGCACGGGTGAGCCGGACACGCAGGGCATCGGCGCCGGCCGCGTGCACGCTGACACCGGACCACTCGAACGGCAGCGCCAGCCCGGCGCCCTCCGCCGATGTGTCCTCGGCAAAACGCAACGCGTGCAACGCCGCATCCAGCAACGCCGGATGCAGACCGAACCGCCCCGCCTCGGCGCGGGCCGCCTCGGGCAGTTCGACCTCGGCGTAGAGCAGCCCGTCCGCGGCGCGCCACACCGACTTCAGTGCCTGGAACACCGGACCGTAGTGATAGCCCTGCGCATCGAGCGAGTCGTACGCACCGTCGATGTCCACGGCGACCGCACCGGCCGGCGGCCATTGCACCAGATCGACAGGCGCACTGCCGATTCCGGGTGCGAGCACACCTTCGGCGTGCAAGGTCCACGCCGGCGCCGCATCGACGCCGTCCTCGGGGCGGGAGAAGATCCGCACCGCGCGACGGCCGGTCTCATCGGGTGCGCCGGCCACGACGCGCACCGGGAGTCCCGCGGACTCCGGGAGTGCCAGGGGGACCTGGAGGACCAGTTCCTCGAGGGTCGAGCAGCCGACCTGTTCGCCGGCGTGCAGGGCGAGTTCGACCAGACCGGTGCCGGGGAACAGTACGGTGTCCATGACCGTGTGATCGGCGAGCCAGGGGTGTGCCTGCACCGACAGCCGGCCGGTGAGGGTCACCGCGTCGGAATCCGGTTGGGACACCACCACCGAGGCCAGGGGGTGTCCGGTGGCGGCGAGGCCCATGGCCCGGGCGTCGCCGCCGGCGGCGGAGCCGTCGAGCATCCAGTAGCGGCTGCGCTGGAAAGCGTAGGTGGGCAAGTCGATTCGCCCGGCTCCGGTACCGGTGTAGAGGCCGGCCCAGTCGACGTGAGCGCCGGTCACGAACAGCCCGGCCACTCCGGCCAGCACGGCCGACGCATCCGCCTGACCACGACGCGCCAGCGCCACCACCGCGGCAGCACCGTCATCGAGAGTCTGGGCGACCATCGGGGTCAGCACCGCGTCGGGACCGACCTCGGCGAATCTGGACACACCCAGACCCGCCATCGCGGTGACCGCATCGGCGAAACGCACGGTGTCCCGGACCTGATCCACCCAATACGACGGATCCGACATCTCGTCACCGATCCGGGCACCGGTCACCGTCGACACCAACGGGATACTCGAGCGGGCGAAGATCAAACCCTCGATCGCCGAAGCGAACTCGGCCAGCATCGGCTCCATCAACGCCGAATGGAAGGCATGCGAGACCCGCAACCGGTGCGTCCGCCAACCGTGTCCGGCACACCGCTCAGCGACCGTCACGACAGCGTCTTCGACGCCGGAGAGCACCACCGACGACGGGCCGTTGACCGCCGCGATCGACACCTCACCGGCGGGCACGTCACCGGCCGCCAGCAGTGCCCGAACGTCGGTCTCGGAGGCACCGACAGCAACCATCGCGCCACCGGTGGGCAATGCCTGCATCAACCGGCCACGCGCGGCCACCAGCACACACGCATCCGTCAGAGACAGCACCCCCGCCACATGCGCGGCAGCCACCTCACCGATCGAGTGGCCGGCCACGACATCGGCACGCACGCCCCAGGATGCGAGCAGACGGAACAGCGCCACCTCGAACGCGAACAAGCCCGCCTGCGCGAACACCGTCTGGTCGACCAGGTCGGCGCCGGCCAAGGCTTCACTCAGCGAAACCTGCTGCCCCAGCAGCGGTTCCAGCTCGGCGACGATCGCGTCGAACGCCTCGGCGAACACCGGGTACGCCGCACGCAGCTCGGCAGCCATACCGGCCCACTGCGCACCCTGACCCGAGAACACCAGACCCGTCGAACCCGGCATCACACGGCCGGACACCACACCCGGAGTCGCTTCGCCGCGCCCCACCGCTCGAGCGCCGGCCCGCAGGCCGTCGTGCTCGGGGGACAACACCACGGCCCGATGGTCGAACAGCACCCTCGAAGTCACGAGCGAGAAGCCGATGTCGATCGGGTCGTGATCGTGGTCGTCCATATGGGACGTCAGGCGGGCAGCCTGCTCGGCAAGGGCTTCGTCGGTACGTGCCGAGAGCACCCACGGCAGCACTGCACCGGCCGGGGCGGTCTTGGCCACCGGAGCCGGGGCCGCTGCCGGAGCCTGTTCGACGATGAGGTGGGCATTGGTGCCGCTGATACCGAAGGAGGACACACCGGCGCGACGCGGACGATCCACCTCCGGCCAGGCGACGGCCTCGGTCAGCAGCCGGATATGACCCTCGCTCCAATCGACTTTGGTGCTGGGCTGATCCACGTGCAGCGTTCGCGGCAGCAGGCCATGGCGCATCGCCATGACCATCTTGATGACACCACCCACACCGGCCGCGGCCTGAGCGTGACCGATATTGGACTTCAGCGAACCCAACCACAGCGGACGATCCGCCTCACGGTCCTGTCCGTAGGTCGCGAGTAGCGCCTGGGCTTCGATCGGATCGCCCAAAGTCGTTCCCGTGCCATGAGCTTCGACCACATCCACGTTGGTCGAAGTCACCCGGGCATTGGCCAGCGCTTGACGGATGACCCGCCGCTGCGAGGGACCGTTGGGTGCGGTCAGACCATTCGACGCGCCATCCTGGTTCACCGCCGAACCGGCGATCACAGCGAGAATCTGGTGACCGTTGCGCTGGGCATCGGAGAGTCGTTCCAGCACCAGCATTCCGGCGCCTTCGGACCAGGCGACGCCGTCGGCGGCGTCGGCGAAGGACTTGCAGCGTCCATCCGGGGACAGACCCCGCTGACGACTGAACTCGAGGAACATGTCCGGGGTGGCCATCACGGCCACACCACCGGCCAATGCCAGATCGCACTCCCCCGACCGCAGCGACTGCGACGCCAGATGCAGCGCCACCAGCGACGACGAACACGCCGTATCCACCGAGACGGCCGGGCCCTCCAATCCCAGCGTGTAAGCGATCCGGCCCGAGACCAGACTGCCGCCGGTGCTGGCTCCGGTCCCGGTTCCCTGGGCGTAGTCGTGGTACATCACGCCGGTGAACACACCGGTCGAACTGCCGCGCAGCACCGCCGGATCCACACCCGCGCGTTCCAATGCCTCCCATGAGACCTCCAGCAGCAATCGCTGCTGGGGGTCCATCATCGTGGCTTCATTGGGGCTGATCCCGAAGAACTCCGCATCGAATTCCGCTGCGGAGTACAGGAATCCGCCCCGGCGCGTGTAGGTCCTGCCTGCTTTGCCGGGTTCGGGATCGTAGATGCCGTCGATGTCCCAGCCACGATCCACCGGCAACTCACCGGTGGTGTCGGCACCCGAGACGACGAGGCTCCACAGATCCTCCGGCGACATGACGCCACCCGGATAGCGACATCCCATCGCCACCACGGCAATCGGCTCGTCGTCGGCTCGGACCCGACTGGTCGCGAGCTCTTCGACGGCTCCGGTGCCGGTGAGTTGCGAACCGATGAACTCCGCGACGACCTGCGGATTGGGGTAGTCGAAGACGAGGGTGGCCGGTAGTTGCAGACCGGTCGCGGTATTGAGTTTGTTGCGGAACTCGACAGCGCTGAGCGAGTCGAAACCGAGCTGCTGGAAAGCCTGCCGAGGTTCCACAGCTGCCATGGAGGCGTGCCCGAGAATGTCGGCGGCAGTGGACCGGACGAGTTCGAGCAGCGCGCTGTCGCGATCACTGTCGGAGAGACCGGCCAGCTTTCGCAGGAAGGCCTGACCTGCCGCGGTGCGAGTCTGGCGGCGCACGGGCGTCGGGACGACCGAACGGAGGAGCGCCGGGATCCGCTCACCCTGGGTTCGCAGGATGGCCGGATCGACTCGCAGCGCGACCAGTTGGGCGTCGTCGGTGGCGATCGCCGCATCGAACAGCGCCAGGCCCTCGGCCTCGGTCAGCGGCGGGTAGCCCTGCCGCCGCATCCGGTCGAAGTCGCTCTCGGACAGCTCAGCGCCGAGCGCGGTGGACCGCGCCCACAACCCGTAATCGATGGATGTGGCGGGCAATCCCAGGCCGCGACGGTGGGCGGCGAGCGCGTCCAGGAAGACATTCGCGGCGGCGTAGTTGGCTTGGCCGGCGGCCAGCACCAGACCACCTGCCGACGACACCAGCACGAACAACTCCAGCGACCGGTCGCGGGTGAGTTCGTGCAGATGCCACGCGGCGTCGACCTTGGGCCGGAACACCTGCTCGATGCGGTCGGGCGTGATCGATTCGATCAGGCCGTTGTCGGCGGTTCCGGCCGCGTGGATCACTCCGGCCAGGGGGTGCTGGTCGGAGATGGTGTCGAGCAGGGCGGCCAGCGCGTCTCGATCGGACACGTCGCACGCGGCGATGGTGACCTCGGCGCCGAGCTCGACGAGTTCGTCGCGCAGCTCGGTGGCTCCCGGCGCATCCGGGCCACGACGACCCGTCAGAAGCAGTTGGCGCACACCGTGTTCGGTCACCAGATGCCGGGCGATCACCGCACCGAGACCACCGGTGCCGCCGGTGATCAGCACCGTGCCCGACGCTGCCGATCGAACAATCGTGCCCGAAGCGTGGCGGCTCAAACGCGGCACGAGCACGCTCGTGCCGCGGAGGGCAACCTCGGGTTCCGACGCGACAGCGGCGACCGCGGTTGCGGCCGCGAACGACTCACCGTCGCCATCCAGATCGAGAAGCTGGAAACGACCCGGGTGTTCGGCCTGCGCTGCCCGCACCAGCCCCCACACCGGGGCCTGATCCAGGCGCACCTGCTCCACATGGGCGACGGTCACCGCCTGCCTGGTGAGCACCACCAAACGGGAACCGGCGAACCGGGATTCGGCCAGCCACCGCTGAACGGTATCCAGGGCGCCGGTGACAACCTGCCGTGCGGCCTCCGGCTCGCGGCCGAACCCACGGGGGCAGTCCAGCAAGACGATTTCAGGGACAACCGCGTCGGGGTTCGCATCCAGATCGGCGATCAATGCCGCGAGATCACGGTGGCCGGGCACCCCGTCAACGCCCTGATCAGAACCGAGGATCGCCAGCCGATCCGGCTCGACCGTCACCCCGTCCGACAACCCGGCAGCGACCCACTCCACGCCGAAAAGGGCTTCCGACGCGCGCCGGCCGCCGAGCCGCTCGGCCGACACCGGCCGGGAGACCAGAGCATCCACCGACAACACCGGTTGCCCTTGCTCGTCGGCGAGCTGGACGGCGAACCTATTGTCCTGCACCGCGATATGTACTCGCACTGCGGCAGCACCGACCGTGTGCAGCGCCACCCGGTTCCAGGTGAAGGGCAGCACCGGCGAATCACCGCCGCCGTTGCGACGGCCGTGCACGATTCCGGCATGCAGAGCGGCGTCGAACAATGCCGGATGGATGCCGAAGCCGTTGGCTCCCTGCGGATCCGGGAGCGCGACCTCGGCGAACAGTTCTCCATCACGGTGCCATGCGGCCTGCAAACCCTGGAACAGGGGGCCGTAACCGTAGCCGAGATCGAACAGCTCGTCGTAGACGCCGTCGATATCCATCGGCTGCGCACCGGCCGGAGGCCACGCGGCAAGATCGAAATCCGCCGCCACCTCGTCCGGCGCGAGCACACCTTCGGCGTTCAATATCCACGACGACGCGGAATCGGCGCCACTGTCGGGGCACGAGAAGATCCGCACACCGCGACGACCCGCGCCGTCCGGGGCAGCGACCACCACGCGCACCGCGACCCCGGCCGACTCCGGAACCACCAGCGGCGCTTGCAGGACCAGCTCGTCCAGGGTCGCGCAGCCGACGTGTTCTCCGGCCTGCAGGGCGAGTTCGACCAGTCCGGTGCCGGGCAGTAGGACGGTGTCCATGACCTTGTGATCGGCCAGCCATGGCTGGGTCTGGGCCGACAAACGGCCGCTGAGCGTGACCACCTCGGAATCCGGCTGCGAGACCACGGCCGAAACCAGCGGATGCCCGCTGGCCACGAAACCCATCGACCGGGCGTCGCCACTACCGGTGGACGTCGGGGCCATCCAATAGCGCCGGCGCTGGAAAGCGTAGGTGGGCAGGTCGATTCGCCGAGCACCGGAACCGGTGTACAGAGCGGCCCAATCGACCTGGGCGCCGGTGACGAACAACCCGGCCACTCCACCCAGGAGCGTCGTCACATCGGCCCGATCGCGACGCGCCAACGCGACCACCGCGGCGGCACCGTCATCGAGGGTCTGGGCGACCATGGGGGTCAGCACCGCGTCCGGACCGACCTCGGCGAACCTGGACACGCCCGAATCAGCCATCGCCACAACGGCATCCGCGAAGCGCATCGACTCCCGGACCTGACCCACCCAGTACGACGGATCACACATCTCGCCGACGATCCGAGCGCCGGTCACGGTGGACACCAGCGGGATGCTCGGGTGAGCGAAGACCAAACCATCGATCGCCGTGGCGAATTCGGCCAGCATCGGCTCCATCAGAACCGAATGGAAAGCGTGCGAGACACGCAGTCGATGAGTGCGCCACCCCTGCTCGGCGCAACGATCGGCAACAGCCACGACATCGTCCTCGACGCCGGACAACACCACCGACGACGGGCCGTTGACCGCCGCGATCGACACCCGACCGGCCACCAGCAGCGGCAGCACATCGGCCTCCGACGCGCCGACCGCGACCATCGCCCCGCCAGTGGGCAATGCCTGCATCAAACGGCCCCGCGCCGCCACCAGCACACACGCATCGGTCAGAGACAGCACACCGGCCACATGCGCGGCAGCGACCTCACCGATCGAGTGTCCGGCCACGACATCGGCACGCACGCCCCAGGATTCGAGCAGCCGGAACAGCGCCACCTCGAACGCGAACAAACCCGCCTGCGCGAACACGGTCTGATTGACCAGATCACTGTCGACCAAAGCCTCGCCCAGCGAAACCTGCTGCCCCAGCATGGGATTCAGCTCGGCGACGATGGCGTCGAATGTCTCGGCGAATACTGGGTACGCGGCACGCAGTTCGTTAGCCATACCGGCCCACTGCGCACCCTGACCCGAGAACACCACACCGGTCGAACCCGACACCGGGCGACCGGTCACCACACCGGGTGCCTGCACACCGGCGGCCAACGACCGTAGTCCCGCGAGGAGACCTTCGCGCTCCTCGGCCACGACGACAGCACGATGCTCGAGCACCGTGCGCGCAGATGCCAGTGAGAAGCCGATATCGATCGGATCGTGTTCGCCCACAGACGATGCCAAGCGAGCCGCCTGGCCGGCGAGAGCGTCACCGCCGCGCGCCGAAACCACCCACGGCAGCGCCGCCGGAACGGTCTCGATCACCGGCGCCGACTCCGCCACCGGAGCTACCGGGGCCTGCTCGACGATGAGGTGAGCGTTGGTGCCGCTGATACCGAAGGACGACACACCCGCACGACGCGGACGATCCGTCTCCGGCCACGCCACCGCCTCGGTCAGCAACCGCACATGGCCCTCGGACCAGTCGACCTTGGTGCTGGGCTGATCAGCGTGCAGCGTTCGGGGTAGGACGCCGTGCTGCATCGCCATGACCATCTTGATCACGCCACCGACACCGGCCGCGGCTTGGGCGTGACCGATGTTGGACTTCAGCGACCCCAGCCACAATGGCCGGTCCGCATCACGATCCTGGCCGTAGGTCGCAAGCAGCGCTTGGGCTTCGATCGGATCGCCCAGCGTCGTACCGGTGCCGTGGGCCTCCACCGCGTCCACCTCGACCGGCGAGATCCCGGCATTGGCCAGCGCCTGGCGAATCACTCGCCGCTGCGAGGGACCGTTCGGCGCGGTCAGACCGTTCGACGCGCCATCCTGATTCACCGCCGAGCCGGCGATCACCGCGAGGACCTGATGGCCGTTGCGGCGGGCGTCGGACAGTCGCTCCAGGACCAGCACACCGGCACCTTCGGACCAACCGACCCCATCGGCGGTGTCGGAGAAGGACTTACACCGACCATCCGGGGACAAGCCCCGCTGACGGCTGAACTCCACGAAGGTCTCCGGCGTGGCCATCACCGCCACACCACCGGCCAGCGCCAGGTCGCATTCACCCGACCGCAGCGACTGCGCGGCCAGATGCATGGCCACGAGCGAGGATGAACATGCCGTGTCCACGGTGACCGCGGGGCCTTCGAGGCCGAACACGTACGAGACCCGGCCCGAGACCAAGCTCCCGGTTGCGTTGTTCCCGGTTCCTTGCGCGTAGTCGTGGTACATCATGCCGGTGAAGACGCCGGTCGAGCTGCCACACAGTACCGCCGGGTCCACACCGGCGCGCTCCAGCGCCTCCCACGAGACTTCCAGCAGCAACCGCTGCTGGGGGTCCATCATCGCGGCTTCGTTGGGACTGATCCCGAAGAATTCCGCGTCGAATTCCGCTGCGGAGTAGAGGAATCCGCCCTGACGGGTGTACGTCTTGCCCGCGTGACCGGGCTCGGCGTCGTAGATGCCCTCGATGTCCCAGCCTCGATCCGTCGGCATCTCGCCGGTGGCATCGATGCCGGAGGTGACGAGCTTCCACAGGTCTTCGGGCGAGGCGACTCCGCCCGGATAGCGGCAGCTCATCGCTACCACCGCAATCGGCTCGTCGTCGACGGCCGCGCTGGCGGTGACCTCGGTCTCCCGGCCGGTGCCGGTGAATTCGTCGGCCAGATATTTCGCCAGCGACTGCGGTGTCGGGTAGTCGAATACCAGTGTCGCGGGCAGCGATAGGCCGGTGACGGCTTTGAGGGCATTGCGGAACTCGACAGCGGTGATCGAGTCGAAGCCCAGCTCGCCGAAGGCCTTGTCCGCCGCGATCGCGTTCGTGTTCTGATGACCGAGGATCGCCGCGACCTGACCGCGCACGATCTCCACGAGCACACCGAAACGCTCGCTGTCGGGAGTGTTGGCCAGCCGAGCACGCAATGGCGTCGCCGCACCCGAGGCCGCTCTGCGGCGTGCCGGGATCAAGCCGGAAAACAGGACGGGCACGGCGAATTCGGCGCCTCGCAGGCTGTCCAGGTCCAGACGGGCGAGGATGGGGGCGGGCACGTCGCTCGCGGTGGCGGCGTCGAACAAGGCCAGGCCCTGGTCCTCCGACAGCGGCAGCAGGCCCGAACGCGAAATGCGGTGCAGGTCAGCGTCGCTGAGCTGCCCGGCCATGCCCCCGTCCCACAGACCCCAGGCCAGGGACTGTGAGTGGCTGCCCGCGGCCCTGCGCAGGGCCGCGAGCGCATCCAGGCACGCATTGGCCGCGGCATAGTTGCCCTGTCCGGCATTGCCGAACGCACCGGCGACCGAGCTGAACAGCACGAACGCCTTCAGCGGCAGGTCGGCGGTGAGTTCGTGCAGGTGCAGCGCGGCATCGACCTTGGGTCCCAGCGCCGCATCCATCCGGGCCGGGGTGAGCGACGCGATGGCGCCGTCGTCGAGGACGCCGGCCATATGGAACACACCGGTGAGCGGATGTGCGGCAGGCACATTCGCGATCGCCTGCGCGAGGGCGTCGCGATCGGCGACATCACACGCGACGAACTCGACCTCCGCGCCGAGCCGCTGCAGCTCCGTGCGCAACTCCGCGGCGCCGGGAGCGGCCTCGCCGCGTCGGCTCAGCAGCAACAGGCGACGCACGCCGTGGGTGTCGACCAGGTGCCGGGCGAACAGTCCACCGAGCAGACCACTCGCACCGGTGATCAGAACGGTGTCGTCCGGATCGAAGGGGTCGGTCGCCGAAGCGGTCGCCGCGCTGGCCCGGCTCAGCCGCGCACCGTGTACCTGTCCGGCACGCACGGCCACCTGTGGTTCCTGTGCGGTGAGAATCCCGCCGAGCAGCCCGTCGAGCGCGGAGTCGGTGTCCACCAGCACGATCCGGCCGGGGTTCTCCGCCTGTGCGGAGCGAACCAGGCCGCCGACGGCAGCACCGGCCAGGTTCGTAATGTCCTCCCCGGCAACCGATACGGCTCCCCCGGTCCGAACCACCAGCGTCGACTCGGCGAACCGAGCATCGGCGATCCAGGACTGAACCACCGCGAGAGCCGCATGGGTCGCGGCGTGGATGGCCGCGGGGTCGTTGCCCTCCGGGCAATCGAACACGACCGCGGCCGGAACCTCGTCACCCAGATCCGCCCACGACACCGTGCCGACTTCGACCTCACCGACCGAGATCGGCTCCCAGCCGATCTGGAACAGCGCATTGCCGACCGCGGATGCGCTGCCCGTGAGCTGCGCGGGATCGATGGGCCGGGAAGCCAGCTGCCGCACCGTCGCCACCGGGGTACCGGTCGGGTCCGCCAGATCCAGGGTGACCGCGTGCTCGCCGACGCGGGTGAGCCGGACGCGCAGCGCGCCCGCTCCGGTCGCGTGCACGGCGACACCGGACCACTCGAACGGCAAGGCCAGCCCGGCACCCTCCGCGGGCATGCCGTCGGCGAAGCGCAGGGCATGCAGAGCGGCATCGAGCAATGCCGGATGTACACCGAACCGCTTGGCGTCCGGACGGGCCTGCTCCGGCAGCTCGACCTCGGCATAGAGCAGCCCGTCGGTGCCCCGCCACACCGAGGTCAGCGCCTGGAACACCGGACCGTAGTGATAGCCCTGCGCATCGAGGGAGTCGTACACACCGTCGATATCGACGGCGGTGGCGCCGGCGGGCGGCCACTGCGCCAAATCTGCTGGCGCGCTGTCGAATCCCGATGCGAGCACGCCTTCGGCGTTCAATGTCCACAACGGCACCGCATCGACACCGTCATCGGGGCAGGAATAGACCCGCACCCCGCGTCGGCCCGCAGCGTCCTGAGCACCGACCACCACGCGCACCGCGACGCCTGCCGACTCCGGCAGCACCAGCGGCACCCGCAGGACCAACTCCTCGAGGGCCGAGCAGCCGACCTGCTCCCCCGCCTGCAAGGCGAGTTCGACCAAACCGGTGCCGGGGAACAGCACGGTGTCCATCACCCGGTGATCGGCCAGCCAAGGATGCGTCTGCGCCGACAGTCGGCCGGTGAGGGTGACCGCGTCGGAATCCGGTTGCGACACCACCACCGGGACCAGGGGATGTCCGGTGGCCGCCAGGCCCATCGCCCGGGCATCGCCACCGACAGCGCCTGCGGCGATCCAGAAGCGCCGATGCTGGAATGCGTAGGTGGGCAGGTCGATTCGCTGAGCTCCGGAGTCGGCATAGAAACCGGCCCAATCGACGTCGGCACCGGACACGAACAGCGCGGCCACCCCGGACAGCACGGAGAACGAATCGGCCCGATCCCGGCGTGCCAAGGCCACCACCGTGGCGGCGTCGTCGAGAGTCTGGGCGATCATGGGGGTCAGCACGGCGTCGGGTCCGACCTCGGCGAACCGGGACACGCCCGAATTCGCCATCGCGGCAACCGCATCGGCGAACCGCACGGTGTCGCGGACCTGACCGACCCAATACGACGGATCGATCATTTCTTCGGCGATTCGCACGCCGGTGACCGTGGAAATCAACGGGATGGTGGGACGAGCGAACGCCAAACCAGCTATCGCCGTGGCGAACTCGGCCAGCATCGGCTCCATCAGGGCCGAGTGGAAGGCATGCGACACCCGCAACTTGTGTGTACGCCAACCACGCTCGGCACACGCCTCGACAACGGCGGCGACCGCGTCCTCGACACCGGAGAGCACCACCGACGACGGGCCGTTGACGGCCGCGATCGACACCCGACCGGCCACCAGCAGCGGCAGCACATCGGCCTCGGACGCACCGACAGCGACCATGGCCCCACCAGTGGGCAATGCCTGCATCAACCGGCCACGCGCCGCCACCAGCGCACACGCATCCGCCAGAGACAACACCCCGGCCACATGCGCGGCAGCGACCTCACCGATCGAGTGACCCGCCACCACATCGGCACGCACACCCCAGCATTCGAGCAGCCGGAACAACGCCACCTCGAACGCGAACAAACCCGCCTGCGCAAACACCGTCCGGTCGACCAGATCAGCGTCCGCCAACGCCTCACTCAACGAAACCGACTGCCCCAGCAACGGATCCAGCTCAGCAACAATCCCATCGAACGCCTCGGCGAACACCGGATACGCCGCACGCAGCTCGACAGCCATACCGGCCCACTGCGCACCCTGACCCGAGAACACCACACCCGTCGAACCCGACACCACACGACCGGACACGACGCCAGGAATGGTTTCGGTGCGGCCCAGCGCCCCGACTCCCGCCAGGAGACCATCGCGGTCCTCGGCCACCACAACTGCGCGATGCTCGAGAACAGCCCGCGTCGATGCCAGCGAGAAACCGAGATCGATCGGATCATGTTCGGCCGCATGCGATGTCAGGCGAGCAGCCTGACCGGCGAGAGCCTCGGCGTTGCGTGCCGAAACCACCCACGGGAGCAGCCCACCGGCCGGGACGGTCTTCGCCACCGGCGCCTGATCCACGGCGGGCTCGGTCGCCGGGGCCTGCTCGACGATGACGTGTGCGTTGGTGCCGCTGATACCGAACGAGGACACACCGGCACGACGCGGACGATCCGCCTCCGGCCACGCCACCGCCTCGGTCAGCAGTCGCACGTGACCCTCGGACCAATCCACCTTCGTGGAGGGCTGATCCACATGCAGGGTTCGGGGCAGCACGCCATGGCGCATCGCCATGACCATCTTGATTACACCGCCCACACCGGCCGCGGCCTGAGCGTGACCGATATTGGACTTCAGCGAGCCCAACCACAATGGCCGGTCCGCGTCGCGCTCCTGCCCGTACGTCGCCAGCAGCGCCTGGGCTTCGATCGGATCGCCCAAAGTCGTACCGGTGCCGTGGGCTTCGACGACATCCACCTCCGCCGGGGACACCCCCGCATTGGTCAGCGCCTGGCGGATGACCCGTCGCTGCGAGGGGCCGTTGGGTGCGGTCAGACCATTGGACGCGCCATCCTGGTTCACCGCAGAACCGGCGATCACCGCGAGAATCCGATGCCCATTGCGCTGGGCGTCGGAGAGTCGCTCCAACACCAGAACACCGACGCCCTCGGACCAGCCGACCCCATCGGCCGTGTCGGAGAAGGACTTACACCGACCATCCGGAGACAAGCCCCGCTGACGGCTGAACTCCACGAAGGTCTCCGGGGTGGCCATCACCGCCACACCACCGGCCAATGCCAGATCGCACTCCCCCGACCGCAGCGAGGCCGCCGCCGAATGCATTGCCACCAATGAGGACGAGCACGCCGTGTCCACGGTGACCGACGGCCCTTCCAGGCCGAAAACATACGAGACCCGGCCGGAGGCAATGGATCCCGAGTTCGCATTGGCCGGATAGTCGTGGTACATCATGCCGACCCAGACGCCGGTCCGGCTGCCCTTCAGCGAGCCGGGGTCGACACCGGCCCGCTCGAACGCCTCCCATGAGGTCTCCAGCAGCAGGAACTGCTGCGGATCCATGAGCGCGGCTTCATTGGGACTGATATTGAAGAACGCGGGGTCGAATTCACCTGCGGAATGCAGGAATCCGCCCTCGCGGGTATAGGTGCTGTTCGGTGTCTCCCCGGTCGCGTCGTAGAGGCGATCGACATCCCAGCCACGATTGCCGGGGAACTCCGAGGTCGCGTCCGTTCCCTCCGCGACCAGATTCCACAGATCCTCAGGCGAACTGACCCCACCCGGGTACCGGCAGGCCATACCCACAATCGCGATCGGTTCGCGAAGAGCCGCGTCGAGCTTGCGATTGCGGGCACGCAACCGCTCCGTCTCCTTGAGCGAGACGCGCAATGCCTGAGCGAGCTTCTGAGTATTGTCTTCGGGCTTCGTCATTAGTGTGCTAGCTCTTCCTAAGGTCAGCGTGACTCGTCGGCGAATCGCGCCGTCAGTCTTCTGAGGAGTTGTTGTAAGCCAGGTCGATCAGGTCGTCGATATCGAGCTCGTCGATCGATTCCTCGGTGATGCTCTGCTCGATCTCGCCGGGGCTGTCCGGCCCGCCGGCGAGTTTCATGAGGGCATCCAACAGGCCCGCGTCGCGCAGGCGGGTGAGCGGAATCGTCTGGAGAGCTCGGCGAATATCGTTCTCCGACAGATCCGTCGATTGGCCGGTGGGACGCTCGTCGGTGAACTCGTCGGCCAGGTATTCGGCCAGCGCCTGCGGCGTCGGGTAGTCGAATACCAGCGTGGCCGGCAAGCGCAGGCCCGTCACGGTTTTGAGGGCATTGCGGAACTCGACCGCGGTGATCGAATCGAAGCCCAGGTCGCTGAAGGCCCGGTCGGCCGCGATCGCATTCGCGTTCTGATGCCCGAGTACCGCCGCGACCTGACCACGAACGATTTCAGCGAGCACACCGAGGCGTTCGCTCCCGGGAGTATTCGCCAAACGAGTCCGCAGTGCCGCCGGTGCGTCCGAGGCCGCTCTGCGGCGAGCGGGGACCAGGCCGGACAGCAGGGCCGCGGCGAACCCCGCGTTGCGGAGGCTCTCCAGATCGAGACGGGCGAGGATCGGAGCCGCCGTATCGAGTCCGGTGGCCGCGCCGAACAATGCCAGGCCCTGTTCTTCGGACAGCGGCAGCATGCCGGAACGGGCCATGCGCTGCCGGTCGACGTCGCTGAGCTCCGTGGCCATACCGCCGTCGGTGCCCCACAGACCCCACGCCAGCGACTGTCCGCTACGCCCGGATGCCCTGCGGTGCAATGCCAAGGCATCCAGGCAGGCATTGGCCGCGGCATAGTTGCCCTGACCGGGGTTGCCGAATGCGCCGGCCGCCGAACTGAACAGCACGAACGCCTTCAACGGCAGATCGGCGGTCAGCTCGTGCAGGTGCAGGGCGGCGTCGACCTTGGGCCGCAGGACCGTGTCCATGCGATCCGCGGTGAGTGAACCGATGGCGCCATCGTCGAGAACACCGGCCGTATGGAACACACCCGTGAGCGGACGGTCCACCGGGATGGCGGCCAATACCTGCGCGAGCGAGCCACGGTCGGTGACATCGCAAGCGACGAACTCGACCTCGGCGCCGAGATGTTCCAGTTCCGCGCGCAGCTCGGCCGCGCCCGGAGCGGATGCACCGCGTCGGCTCAGCATCAGCAGGTGCCGGACACCCTGGGTGTCGACCAGGTGCCGGGCGAAAAGTCCACCGAGGAAGCCGCTGGCGCCGGTGATCAGAACGGTTTCGTCCGGACCGAGAGCCGAACTCGGCGCTGAGGCGCTCGACGCCGCCGCTCGGGCGAGTCGCGCGACATGCACCTGACCGCCGCGCACGGCGGCCTGGGGCTCCCCGGAGGCCAGGATGCCGCCGAGCAGCCCGTGCAGGTCGGAATCGGTGTCTACCAACACGATCCGGCCCGGGTTCTCCGCCTGCGCGGAACGCACCAGACCACCGACGGCGGCACCGGCCAGGTTCGTAATGTCCTCCCCGGCAACCGATACCGCGCCACTGGTCCGAACCACCAGCACCGACCCGGTGAACCGGTGTCCGGCAGTCCAGGACTGAAGTACTTGCAGTACACCGTGAGTCGCGGCACGAACTCCGGCGGGATCATTACTCGCCGGGCAGTCCAGCACTACGGCGGCGGGAACCTCGTCACCGAGATCCATCCAGGACACGGTGCTGATCTCGGACGCAGATACCGAGAGCGGTGTCCAGTCGACCTGGAACAACGCGTTGCCGACGGTGGATGCGCCGGTGGTCAGCTGTGCGGGATCGATCGGCCGGGAGGCCAGATGCCGCACCGTCGCCACCAGAGCACCGGTCGGATCCGCCAGCTCCATGGCCACCGCGTGCTCGCCGACGCGGGTCAGCCGGACGCGCAATGCGCCCGGTTCCGCCGCGTGCACGGTGACACCGGACCACTCGAACGGCAATGCCGGTCCGGTTCCCTCCGTGGACAGGTGGCCCGCCAGTCGCAGTGCGTGCAGCGCGGCATCGAGCAGAGCTGGATGCAGCCCGAAACCCTTGGCGTCCTGCGGATCCGGAAGGGCGACCTCGGCGAATACGTCATCGCCGCGCTGCCATGCCGCCTGCAATCCCTGGAAGAAGGGACCGTAGCCGTACCCGGCTTCGAGCAGCTCGTCGTAGACACTGTCGATGGGCAGGAGCTGCGCACCGACCGGAGGCCACGAGGTGAGGTCGACAAGAGCCGCCACCTCGTCCGATGCAAGTGCGCCTTCAGCATTCAGCGTCCACGACGTGGCGGAATCGACGTCGCTATCGGGGCAGGAGTAGATCCGCACCGCGCGACGGCCGGTCTCATCCTCGGCCGCGACCACGATGCGCACCGCGACGCCGCCGGACTCCGGCAGCACCAGCGGAGCCTGAAGCACCAAGTCCTCCAGGCTGGTGTGGCCGACTCGCTCCCCGGCATACAGGGCGAGTTCGACCAAACCGGTGCCGGGGAACAACACGGTGCCCAGGACCCGGTGATCGGCCAGCCACGGATGGGTCTCCACCGAGAGGCGACCGGTCAGGATCACCGCGCCGGAGTCCGGTTGCGACAGCATCGCCGAAATCAGAGGGTGCCCGGTCGCCGCCAGACCCATGGCCCGGGCGTCACCGGTACCCGCGGACCCCTCGCGCATCCAGTAGCGGCGACGCTGGAAAGCGTAGGTGGGCAGGTCGATTCGCTGGGCTCCCGTCCCGGCGTACACACCGGACCAGTCGACGGGAGCGCCGACCACGAACAGTGTGGCCACCGCAGTCAACACGGCCGACGCATCGGCATGGTCTCGACGTGCCAGCGCCACCACCGTGGCGGCCGAGCCATCCCCGTCATCGAGAGTCTGGGCGACCATCGGGGTCAGCACCGCGTCGGGACCGACCTCGGCGAATCTGGACACACCCAGACCCGCCATCGCGGTGACCGCATCGGCGAAACGCACGGTGTCCCGGACCTGATCCACCCAATACGACGAATCCGAAATCTCGTCACCGATCCGGGCACCGGTCACCGTCGACACCAACGGGATACTCGGGCGGGCGAACGCCAAACCCTCGATCGCCGAAGCGAACTCGGCCAGCATCGGCTCCATCAAGACCGAATGGAAGGCATGCGAGACACGCAACCGATGCGTCCGCCAACCGTGCCCGGCACACCGCTCAGCGACCGCCACGACAGCGTCTTCGACGCCGGAGAGCACCACCGACGACGGACCATTCACCGCCGCGATCGACACGCCACCGGACACCAGCAGGGGCAGCACATCGATCTCGGAGGCGCCGACAGCAACCATCGCGCCACCGGTGGGCAGTGCCTGCATCAAACGACCACGGGCAGCCACCAATACACACGCATCCGTCAGGGACAGCACACCGGCTACATGCGCGGCAGCCACCTCACCGATCGAGTGACCCGCCACCACATCGGCACGCACACCCCAGGATTCGAGCAGCCGGAACAGCGCCACCTCGAACGCGAACAAACCCGCCTGCGCGAACACCGTCTGGTCGACCAGATCACTGTCAGCCAACGCCTCACTCAGCAAAACCTGCTGCCCCAGCAACAGATCCAGCTCGGCGACGATCGCGTCGAATGTCTCAGCGAATGCCGGATATGCGGCACGCAGTTCGGTGGCCATACCGGCCCACTGCGCACCCTGACCCGAGAACACCACACCCGTCGAACCCGACACCACACGACCGGTCACCACACCGGGTGCCTGCACACCCGCAGCCAGTGCCCGCGCTCCCGCGAGGAGACCATCACGGTCCTCGGCCACCACAACTGCGCGATGCTCGAACACGGCACGCGTCGATGCCAGCGAGAAGCCGATATCGATCGGATCATGTTCGGCCACAGCCGATGTCAGGCGGGCAACCTGATCGGCGAGCGCCTCGTCACTGCGCGCCGAGAGCATCCACGGCACTACGCTCGGCACCGCATCCACGGCAGCCTGTTCCACCGTAGGCGCAGTCGCCGGGGCCTGCTCGACGATGACGTGCGCGTTGGTACCGCTGATACCGAACGAGGACACACCCGCACGACGCGGACGATCCACCTCCGGCCACGCCACCGCCTCGGTCAACAACCGGACATGACCCTCGGACCAATCCACCTTCGTGGAGGGCTGATCCACATGCAAGGTTCGGGGCAGCACGCCATGGCGCATCGCCATGACCATCTTGATCACACCACCCACACCGGCCGCAGCCTGGGCATGACCGATATTGGACTTCAACGAACCCAACCACAACGGACGGTCCGCATCACGATCCTGGCCGTAAGTCGCCAAAAGCGCTTGAGCCTCAATCGGATCGCCCAGCGTCGTACCGGTGCCGTGAGCCTCCACCGCGTCCACCTCGACCGGCGAGACACCGGCATTCGCCAGCGCCTGGCGAATGACACGCCGCTGCGAGGGACCATTCGGCGCGGTCAGACCATTCGACGCGCCATCCTGATTCACCGCCGAACCGGCGATCACCGCGAGCACCTGATGCCCATTGCGCTGCGCGTCGGACAACCGCTCCAACACGAGAACACCGGCGCCCTCGGACCAGCCCACGCCGTCGGCCGCGTCGGCGAAGGACTTGCACCGTCCATCCGGGGACAGACCCCGCTGACGACCGAACTCGAGGAACATGTCCGGGGTGGCCATCACAGCGACACCACCGGCCAATGCCAGATCGCACTCCCCCGACCGCAGCGACTGCGACGCCAGATGCAGCGCCACCAGCGACGACGAACACGCCGTATCCACGGTGACCGCAGGGCCTTCCAGGCCGAACACGTAGGACACCCGGCCCGAGACCAAACTGCCCGCGGCACCGCTACCGGTGCCGGTCGCCTGGGCGTAGTCGTGGTACATCACGCCGGTGAAGACACCGGTCGAACTGCCGCGCAGCACCGCCGGATCCACGCCGGCGCGCTCCAGCGCCTCCCATGAGACCTCCAGCAGCAACCGCTGCTGCGGATCCATCACGGTCGCTTCATTGGGACTGATCCCGAAGAAGTCCGCATCGAATTCCGCTGCCGAGTACAGGAATCCACCCTGGCGGGTATAGGTCTTGCCCGCCTTGCCGGGTTCGGGATCGTAGATGCCCTCGAGGTCCCAGCCGCGGTCCATCGGCATCTCGCCGGTGGTGTCGATGCCCGAGGTGACCAGCCCCCACAGGTCTTCGGGCGAGGCGACGCCACCGGGGTAGCGGCAGCTCATCGCCACCACCGCGATCGGGTCATCGCCGGTTCGGACCCGGCTGACCGCGACCTCCTCGACGGCTGCGCTGCCGGTGAGCTGGGAGTCGATGAACTCGGCGACGATCTGCGCGTTGGGGTAGTCGAAGACGAGCGTCGCGGGCAGCTGCAGACCGGTCGCGGCATTGAGTTTGTTGCGGAACTCGATGGCGCTCAGCGAGTCGAAACCGAGCTGCTGGAAAGCCTGCTGGGGTTCGACAGCTGCCATGGAGGCGTGCCCGAGGATCTCGGCGGCCACTGATCGGACGAGGTCGAGCTGAGCGGTCTTGCGATCGGCGTCCGACAGTCCGGCCAGCGTACGCAGGAACGCCTGGCCCGCCGCCGGCGTCCGGCGGCGGACCGGGGCCGGTACGAGCACGCGGACCAGGGCAGGAATCTGCTCGCCCCGGGTCCGGAGCACGGCCTTGTCGACCCGCAGCGCCACCAGCTGTGCGGTCTCGGTCGATATCGCCGCATCGAACAGCGCCAGACCCTCGGCCTCGGAGAGCGGCGGGAAACCCTGTCGGCGCATCCGGTCGAAGTCGTCCTCGGACAGTTCGGTTCCGAGTCCGCTCGAGCGCGCCCACATTCCGTAATCCAGGGACGTGGCAGGCAATCCCAGGCCGCGGCGATGCGCCGCCAGCACATCCAGGAAGACATTCGCCGCGGCGTAGTTCGCTTGGCCGGCAGCCAGCACCAGGCCGCCCGCGGACGACACCAGCACGAACAATGACAGCGAGAGGTCGCGAGTGAGCTCGTGCAGATGCCACGCCGCGTCGACCTTGGGCCGGAAGACGCCGTCGATGCGATCCGCGGTGATCGACTCGATCACGCCGTTGTCGGCGGTTCCCGCCGCGTGCACCACACCCGTCAGCGGATGCTGCTCCGAGATGCTGTCGAGCAGTGCCGCGAGCGCGTTTCGATCGGAGACGTCGCACGCGGCGACGGTGACCTCGGCACCGAGCTCGGCCAGCTCCTGACGAAGCTCGGCAGCGCCGGGCGCATCCAGGCCACGCCGAGAGGTCAGAAGCAGATGGCGCACACCGTGTTCGGCCACGAGGTGCCGTGCGATCACCGCGCCCAGACCGCCCGTGCCACCGGTGATCAGGACAGTGCCCGGTGTGGTCGATCGATCGATCGTGCCGGGTGCGTGACCGGTCAGACGCGGCACGAACACGCTCGTGCCCCGGAGGGCCACCTCCGGCTCCGACGCGACCGCGGCGGCCACGGCCGCCACGGCGGACGGATCACCGTATTCATCCAGATCGAGAAGCTGGAAACGACCCGGGTTCTCCGCCTGCGCGGCACGCAGCAAGCCCCAGACCGGCGCCTGCGCCAGATCGATATCCTCGGAATCATCCACGGACACTGCGTTTTTGGTGAGCACCACCAGACGAGAACCGGCGAAACGAGTGTCGGACAACCAACCCTTGACGGCTTCGAGGACGCTGGTCGCGACCTGCCGTGCGGCTCGAGGCGGCACATCGTCGAAGTGCGGGCACTCGAACAACACGATCTCGGGAACGACCGAATCGGGATCGACATCCAGATCGGCGATCAATCCCGCGAGGTGACGATGATCGACGGTCGTCGGCGACGGCGCGACAGGGACCCAATCCACCCCGAAGAGGGCTTCCGACACCCGGTCCGTGCCCAGGCGTTCAGCCGATACCGGCCGAGAGACCAAGGCCCCCACCGACATCACCGGCCGGCCCTGCTCATCGGCGAGCTGGACAGCGAACCGGCCCTCTTCACGCACGATGCGCACCCGCAGCGCGGGAGCACCGGCCGAGTGCAACACGACCCGGTTCCAGGTGAACGGCAGCACGGCGGCGCCACCGTCACGGCCGTGAACGATCCCGACATGCAAGGCGGAGTCGAACAGTGCCGGATGAATACCGAAACCCTTGGCGTCCTTCGGGTCCGGCAGCGCGACTTCGGCGAACAACTCATTGCCGCGCTGCCAGGCCGCCCGCAATCCTTGGAAGAACGGGCCGTAGCCATACCCGATGTCGAGCAGCTCGTCGTACACGCCATCGACGGGCAACGGCTGCGCACCGGCCGGAGGCCAGGCGGTGAGGTCGAACTCGGCCACCACCTCGCCCGGGGCGAGAACACCTTCGGCGTGGAGCGCCCACGGGCCCTGTGCCGTCTGCTGCGAATGGACGGTCAGCCGACGACGACCGGCGTCGTCGGCCGCGGCCGCCACCACCTGCACTGCGACACTGCCGTCGGCCGGCAGCGTCAGCGGGGTGTGCAGCACGAGCTCCTCCACCACCGCGCAACCCAGCAGACCGCCGACGTGGCCGGCCAGCTCGACGAAACCGGTGCCCGGCAGCAGCACGGTGCCGAGCACGCTGTGGTCGGCCAGCCATTCGACGGAGTCCAGCGACCAGCGGCCGGTGAAGCTCACCGCACCCGAATCCGGATGCGGCACAACCGCACCGAGCAGGGGATGGTCCACCGCGTCGAGACCGACCGCGGTGACTCCGCCCAGTTCGGCGCCGAGCCACGACTGGGCCAGCATCTGCCGGGCATCGAGCCAGAAGCGCTCGTGCTGGAAAGCATAGGTGGGCAGGTCGATTCGCCGCGCCGCGGTGCCGGTGTAGAAACCGGCCCAGTCCACCTCCGCGCCGGAGACGAACAGCCCGGCCACCGCACTGACGACGGTCGTGGCGTTCGCGTTGTCACGCCTGGTCAGCGCGATGGCGGTTGCGGTATCGAGAGTTTGGGCGACCATCGGGGTCAGCACCGCATCGGGACCGACCTCGGCGAACCTGGACACGCCCAGGCGGGCCATTGCGGTGACCGCGGCGGCGAACCGCACCGTGTCCCGGACCTGACCGACCCAATACGACGGGGCCGACATCTCGTCGCCGATCTCGTCGCCGGTCACCGTCGACACCAACGGAATACGCGGACTGCCGAAGGTCAAACCCGCTATGGCCGTGGCGAATTCGGCCAGCATCGGTTCCATGAGGGTCGAGTGGAAGGCATGCGAAACGCGCAGTCGATGTGTCCGCCAACCCTGCTCGGCACACCGCTCGACGACAGCGGCGACGTCGTCCTCGATGCCGGAAAGCACCACCGACGCAGGGCCGTTGACCGCCGCGATCGACACCTCACCGGCCAGCAACGGCAACACATCGGACTCGGACGCACCGACCGCGACCATCGCCCCACCAGCGGGCAATGCCTGCATCAACCGGCCACGCGCCGCCACCAGCACACACGCATCCGCCAGAGACAACACCCCGGCCACATGCGCGGCAGCGACCTCACCGATCGAGTGACCCGCCACCACATCGGCACGCACACCCCAGCATTCGAGCAGCCGGAACAACGCCACCTCGAACGCGAACAAACCCGCCTGCGCAAACACCGTCCGATCAACCAGATCAGCGTCCGCCAACGCCTCACTCAACGAAACCGACTGCCCCAGCAACGGATCCAGCTCAGCAACAATCCCATCGAACGCCTCGGCGAACACCGGATACGCCGCACGCAAATCGACAGCCATACCGGCCCACTGCGCACCCTGACCCGAGAACACCACACCCGTCGAACCCGACACCACACGACCGGACACCGCTCCGGCAGCCGGTGCGCCCGCGGCCAATGCCCGCACACCCGCCAGCAGACCATCGCGGCCCTCGGCCACGACCACCGCACGGTGCTCGAAAACACCGCGCGTCGACGCCAGCGAGAAACCGATGTCCGCCGGATCCTGGTCACCCGCAAGCGATGTCAAGCGCTCGGCCTGAGCGGCGAGGGCCGCGCTGCCGCGCGCCGAGACCACCCACGGCAGCACTCCACCAGCCGGGACGGTCTCGACCACAGCCGGAGCCGGGTCCGCCGCCGGAGCCTGCTCGACGATGACGTGAGCATTCGTGCCGCTGATACCGAACGAGGACACGCCCGCACGACGCGGACGATCCACCTCCGGCCACGCCACCGCCGCGGTCAGCAACCGGACATGGCCCTGGGTCCAATCGACTTTGGTGCTGGGCTGATCGACATGCAGCGTCTTGGGCAGCATGCCGTGGCGCATCGCCATCACCATCTTGATCACGCCACCCACGCCCGCGGCGGCCTGCGCATGACCGATATTGGACTTCAACGACCCCAGCCACAGCGGGCGATCGGCATCCCGGTCCTGCCCGTACGTGGCCAGCAGCGCTTCGGCCTCGATCGGATCACCCAGCGTCGTACCGGTGCCGTGGGCCTCCACCACATCGACGTCGGCCGAGGACACCCCCGCATTCGCCAGCGCTTGGCGGATCACCCGCCGCTGCGACGGACCGTTCGGCGCGGTCAGCCCGTTCGACGCGCCATCCTGATTCACCGCCGAACCGGAAACCACCGCGAGCACGTCATGACCATTGCGGCGCGCGTCGGACAGTCGCTCCAGCACCAGCACGCCGGCGCCTTCGGACCAGGCGACACCGTCAGCGGTGTCGGAGAACGACTTGCTACGCCCGTCCGGGGCCAGCCCGCGCTGGCGGCTGAACTCCACGAACGTTTCCGGGGTGGCCATCACCGCGACACCACCGGCCAACGCCAGATCGCACTCCCCCGACCGCAGCGACTGCGCGGCCAGGTGCATCGCCACCAGCGAGGACGAGCACGCCGTATCCACGGTGACCGCCGGGCCCTCCAGCCCGAACACATACGAAACCCGGCCGGAGGCAATGGATCCCGCGTTCGCGTTGACCGGATAGTCGTGATACATCATGCCGGTGAACACCCCGGTCGAACTGCCGCGCAGTTCCGCCGGATCGACACCGGCCCGCTCCAATGCCTCCCAGGAGGTTTCCAGCAGCAGGAACTGCTGCGGATCCATCACCGCGGCTTCATTGGGGCTGATGCCGAAGAACGCGGGATCGAATTCGCCTGCGGAGTGCAGGAATCCGCCCTCGCGCGTGTAGGTGGTGTGCGGCGTCTCGCCGGTGGGGTCGTACAGACGGTCGGCATCCCAGCCTCGGTTCACCGGGAACTCCGAGGTCGCGTCGGTCCCGTTCGCAACCAGATTCCACAGCTGCTCGGGAGAACTCACCCCGCCCGGGTACCGGCACGCCATGCCGACGATCGCAATCGGTTCGTCGTCGGCGGTCCTGGTGGCGGTGACGGCGATGGCGCGCCCGGTGCCGGTGAGCTCGTCGGCCAGGTAGGCGGCCAGGGTGCGCGGTGTCGGGTAGTCGAAAACGACTGCGGCCGACAGTGACAGGGCGGTGGCGGTCTTGAGCCGGTTGCGCAGCTCGACCGCGCTCAGCGAATCGAATCCCAGGTCCTGGAAGGAGGAATCGGGTTCGATCGCGGAGGCACCGTCGTGACCGAGCACGGCCGCGATATGGGTGCGCACGGTCGCGAGTACCGCCTGCCGCTGCTGATCGGTATCCAGACCGGCAAGTCGTTGCCGGAGACCGGATCCCGCCGCCGAGGTCGTCGCCGCTGGACGCCGGGCCACGGCCGGCCCGAGTTCCCGCAGCAGTGGCGGCAGGAGTCCCGCCTCGGCGCGAGCGCGAATCGCGGTGGTGTCCACCGCCGCGATCACCGCCAGCGCCGTGTCCTGTGCGAGCGCCGCATCCCATCCGGCCAGTGCCTGCTCGTCCGGCATCGCGGTGAAGCCGCCGCGGCTCATCCGGGCCACATCGGTCTCACCCAGGTGCCCGGTCATGCTGCTCGAGCGTGCCCACGGACCCCAGGCCAGCGATTGCCCGGCCAGTCCCCGTGCACGCCGGTGCGCCACCAGGGCGTCGAGGAAGGTGTTCGCGGCCGCGTAGTTGGCCTGTCCGGGTCCGCCGATCGTGCCGGACACCGAGGAGAACACCACGAACGCAGCCAGATTCAGATCCGCGGTCGCCTCGTGCAGGTACCAGGCGGCGTCTGCCTTCGGCGCCAGGACCGCGTCCAGCCGCTGCGGGGTCAGGGACGCGATGATCCCGTCGTCGAGCACACCCGCGGCGTGGATCACGGCGGTCAACGGCTCGGGTGCGTCGGCCAGGAGTCGTGCCACCGCGTCGGCGGCGGTGACGTCACAGGCCGCGACTCGCACCTGTGCGCCCAGGTCGGTCAACTCGTCGCAGAGGGCTGGCAGGCCCTCGGCCTGCGAACCGCTGCGGCTGACCAGCAGCAGCGACCGGACGCCGTGCTCGACGACCACGTGCCGGGCCACCACGGCACCCAAACCGCCTGTGCCGCCGGTGATCAGCACCGTTCCCGCGCCGAAGGCGGAAGCTTCGTCACCGCTTGCGGAAGACACGGGTGTCGGCCGGGTGAGTCGAGCGGTGTGGGTGACGCCGGCGCGCACGACCACCTGGGGTTCGTCCACGGCCAGGACGGTGGCCGCGAGTCGCTCGTCGAGGCCGGTGTCGGAGTCCACCAGGACAATTCGGCCCGGGTCCTCCGTCTGCGCGGTACGCACCAGGCCCCACACGGCGGCGCCCGCGAAGTCGGTGAGATCTTCACCGGGCAGGGCGACCGCGCCGCGGGTGGCGACCAGCAGGGTGCTCGAGGCGAACCGGTCCTGATCCAGCCACGCCTGCACCACCTCGAGGATTCGTGCGACCTCGGTGTGGGTGGTGGTCACCACGTCGGTGCCGGTGTGTTCGTTCCAGCCGGACCCGGCCTCGACGACCACCACCGGCGGTACCGGTGACTGCGAATCCAACCGATCCCACTGGCCCACAACGGCATCCGCCGCCACCGGCTCGGACGTGGTCGGCGACCACACCAGTTCCAGCAGCGGATCGGCCGCGCCGGTCGCTCCGGCGGCGGCCAGCTGCGCCAATGGCATCGAGCGGGGCGTCACCGAACCCGACAGCACAGGTTGTCCCTGCTCGTCGCCCGCCCACACCGATACCGACGATCCGGTCGTGGTCAGACGCACGCGCAGCACCGACGCTTCGGCCGCGTACAGCGACACCGACTCCCAGGAGAACGGCAACACCACCTGGCCCGCCGCTACCTTGAACAGTGAATCCGGCTGTCCCGCAGCACTTTCGGACACCCCGGCAAGCAGTCCCGCCTGCAAGGCCGCGTCCAGCAGTGCCGGATGGATTCCGAAACCCTCGGCTCGCATCCCGGAGTCCGTATCGATGGCGACCTCGGCGAACACCTCGTCGCCGCGTCGCCACAGCGCCCGCACACCCTGGAACGCCGGGCCGTAGTCGTAACCACGTGCCAGCAGCGCCGTGTAGGCGGCCGAGACATCGAGACCGGTCGCCTCGGCAGGCGGCCAGGTCTGCGATACGGGTTCGGTGGCGTCGTCGCGAGTGGTCAGCAGACCCCGCGCGTTGAGTACCCACTCTCCGTCGCGATCCTGTTCGGCCCGAGAGTAGATCGACACCGGCCGTTGCGTGAGTTCATCTTCCGGCCCGCCGGCAACCACCTGGATCTGGACACCGCCGGACGCGGGCAGGACCAGGGGCGCCCGCAGCGTCAGTTCCTCGATCGCCGGGCACCCGGCTTCGGCGCCGGCGCGCAGCGCCAGCTCCACGAAACCGGTCCCGGGCAGCAGGACCGACCCGGCCACCGCATGGTCGGCCAGCCAGGCATGGGTCGCCACCGACAACCGGCCGGTCAACAACACGCCACCGAATTCGGGTTCCGAGACCACCGCGCCCAGCAGCGGATGCTGCACCGCACCCAAACCCGCGGACTCGACACCGGCGGTGCCCTGCGCAGCCTCGAGCCAGTAGCGGCGGCGCTGGAAAGCATAGGTGGGCAACGACACTCGCGATACCGGCCGACCGGCGAAGAACGCGGTCCAGTCGACCTCGAGGCCGACCGTGTGCGCGTGGGCCAGGCAGGTGACGAACTGTTCGACCTCGGCTCGGCCTCGGCGGGCTCCGGCGATCACCGACGACTGGGATTCGAGGTCCTCCGGCAGGCATTGCCGGGTCATGGCCGTCAGGACCGCATCGGGACCGATCTCCAGGAACCGGCGCACACCCGAGGCCGCGAGGGTCTCGACGCCCCGGGCGAACTGAACGCTCGCCCGCACCTGCTGGACCCAGTACGCGGGCTCGAGTACCTCATCACCGGCGATCCGGCCGGAGAGATTCGAGACCAGGGGAATCTGCGGGCGGCGATAGGTCACTTCCCGTGCGACAGTGGCGAACTCGGCCAGCATCGGGTCTATCCGGTGGGAATGGAACGCATGCGACACCCGTAGCCGCGAGGTCTTGAGGCCACGGTCGGTGAACCACTGCTCGAGCGCGGTCACCGCGTCCTCGTCACCGGATACCACCACGGCCGCAGGCGAATTCACGGCGGCGATGGACGCGCGGTCCGCATGGTCGGCGAGCGCCTCGGACACCTCGCGCTCGGTGGCCGCGACGGCCAGCATCGCGCCGCCCTCGGGCAGCCGGCCCATGAGGCGGCCGCGCGCCGCGACCAGCCGGCACGCGTCCGGGAGCGACCACACACCGGCGATGTACGCGGCGGCCAGCTCACCGATCGAATGGCCGATCAGGAAATCCGGTGTCACACCGAAGGATTCCAGGAGCCGGCACAGCGCGACCTCGTAGGCGAACAGTGCGGGCTGGGTGAACTCGGTCCGATCCAGCACGGCGGCATCGGCAGCGCCGACCTGCCGGCCGGTGAACATCACCTGCTTCAGCGATCCGCCCAATAGCGGGTCGAATTGCGCACACACCTCGTCCAACGCGGCGGCGAACGCCGGAAACGCCTCGGCCAGTTCACGTCCCATTCCGGCCCGCTGTGCGCCCTGCCCGGTGAACAGGAAGGCAGCCTTGCGCGTGACCGCCTGCGCCGCCGTCACGCCCGCGGCGGTGCTCGCCGATCCGTGTTCCGCCAGCGCTGCCAGTCCGGCCAGCATGGCGTCCCGGTCGCCGGCGACCACCGTGCCCCGCCAGTCCAGCCGGGCGCGGGTCGTCAACAGCGAATGGGCGATCTCGTCGGTGGTCAGGTCGGGGTGTTCGGTCACCCACTGCCGCAGTTTGCCCGCCTGCGCACGCAGGCCGTCCTCGGTCTTCGCCGAGACCAGCCAGGCGGAGACATCGGACGCCACGGTCTGCGCACCCTGATCGGGCGCCTGGTCCGCTGGTTCGGCGGCGGCCTCCTCCGGAGCGGGGGCCTCTTCCAGGATCAGGTGCGCGTTGGTGCCGCTGGCGCCGAAGGAGGACACACCGGCGCGACGCACCCGCTCCCCCGCCGGCCACGGTTCGGCCGTGGTGAGCAGCCGCACCGAGCCCGCCGACCAGTCCACGTGCGGGGTCGGAGCATCGACATGCAGTGTGGCGGGCAGCGTTTCGTGCCGCAGCGCCTGCACCATCTTGATCACGCCGCCGACACCGGCCGCGGCCGAGGTGTGCCCGATGTTCGACTTGAGCGAGCCGAGGCGCAGCGGAGCTCCGACGCGACCGCGACCGTAGGCGGCGATCAGCGCCTGCGCCTCGATCGGGTCGCCGAGGGTGGTGCCGGTGCCGTGCGCTTCGACCACATCGACGTCGCCGGGTGTCAGACCGGCATTGGCGAGGGCCTGCGCGATCACCTTTTCCTGCGACGGACCGTTCGGTGCGGTCAGGCGATTGCTGGCGCCGTCCTGGTTGATCGCGCTGCCGCGGATGACCGCGAGGACGGGGTGGCCGAGACGGCGGGCATCCGACAGTCGCTCGACCGCGAGCATGCCGAGGCCCTCGGAGAATCCGGTCCCGTTCGCCGCCGCCGCGAAGGCCTTGCACCGCGCGTCCGGGGACAGCGCGCGCTGGCGGCCGAAGGCGATCAGCAGGGCCGGATCGGACATCACGGTGACGCCGCCGACCAGGGCGAGCGAGGTGTCGCCCTGCCGCAGCGCCTGGCACGCGAGGTGCAGGGCGACCAGCGACGATGAGCACGCGGTGTCCACCGAGAGCGCCGGGCCCTTGAACCCGAAGGTGAAGGCGACCCGGCCGGAGAGGATGCTGGAGGAAACACCCAGGTAGGCATGGCCTTCCGCCTCGGCGGTCAGGCCCGGCGCACCCACGCGGGGGCCGTAGTCCTGATGGATGACACCGGCGAAGACCCCGGTGTCGCTGCCGCGCAGCGACACCGGATCGATGCCCGCATCCTCCAGGGCCTCCCAGGCCGCTTCCAGGAACAGGCGCTGCTGCGGATCCATCGCCAGGGCCGCGCGCGGGCCGATCCCGAAGAATCCGGCGTCGAAATCGCCTGCCGCATCCAGGAATCCGCCTTCGCGGGTGTAGATGGTGCCCGGCGTATCGGGGTCGGTGTCGAACAGCCGCTCGAGGTCCCAGCCGCGGTCGGCCGGGAAGGGCCCGATGGCGTCGGTGCCCGAGGCGACCAGATCCCACAGCTGCGCCGGAGTTTCGACCCCACCCGGATAGCGGCAGCTCATGCCGACGATCGCGATCGGCTCGCCGGCCCGGTCCTCCAGATCCTGGATGTGCTTCTTGGCGGCGCGGAGGTCTCCGGTGAGCTTGCGCAGATACCGGCTGAGCCGTTCCTCGTTGCTGGTGCCGGGGTTGCTCATGCTGGGCCAAACTCCTCGTCGATCAGATCCAAGAGCTCACTGTCGGATAGCGCAGTGTCGGAATCGAATTCGAGATCGTCGTAGCCGCTGCGCGACCACGTACCGCCCAGATGGGCGACGAGGCGCTCGTTGACGCCCCGCAATCCGGTGACGATCTCGTCGTTGTCGCTGCTGTTGGCGATGATTCGCTCGAGCAGTGCCTCGAGCCGCGCCAGGTCGTCGGCCGTCGCCGACGGCGGTTGCGCCGGCGCGGTCACCACGGTCTGTGCCAGCAGATAGTCGGCGACATCACCCGCCGTCGGATAGTCGAACACCAGGGTCGAGGGCAGCGACAGCCCCGTCACCTTCGCCAGCCGGTTTCGGAATTCGACGCCGCCGAGGGAATCGAAGCCGAGTTCGTTGAAGCCCCGATCGGCTCCGATGTCGTCGGCCGAGCCGTAGCCCAGCACCGCCGCCACGTGTTCCCGCACCAGGTCCAGGACGAACCCGCGGCGCTTCGCTTCCGCCACACCGTGCAGGCGGTCTCCGAGTGACTGCGCACTGCTCGGCGCTGTGACCGACCGGGCCCGGGTGCGAACGAATCCGCGCAGCACCGCGGGCACCGGACCGGAATGCGATTCCATACGCAGTTTGTCGGTGTCCAGCCGCGCCAGCACCGGCACCGGTTCCGCCGTGGTCAGCGATTCGTCGAACAGGCGCAGGCCCTCGGCACGATCCAGCGGGGCCAGGCCCAGTCGCTCCAACCGGTTCATGGCGGCACGATCCAGGACGCCGGTCATACCCTGCTGCCACGGCCCCCAGGCGAGCGCGAGCGCCGGGAGTCCCGCGGCGCGGCGCTGCACCGCGAGGGCGTCCAGGAAGCTGTTCGCGGCAGCGTAATTCGCCTGCCCGGCCGAACCGATCACGCCGGCGATCGACGAGAACATCACGAACGCCGAC
This sequence comes from Nocardia sp. NPDC004123, assembly GCF_053603795.1. Lineage (NCBI taxonomy): Bacteria > Bacillati > Actinomycetota > Actinomycetes > Mycobacteriales > Nocardiaceae > Nocardia > Nocardia sp. NPDC004123. Next base: position 15,476 of record NZ_JBSGGG010000004.1, on the reverse strand, counting down.
AGCTTCAGGTCGCGGGTGAGCTCGTGCAGAGTCCACGCCGCATCGGCCTTGGGGGCGAACACCCGGTCGATCCGGTCGCCGGTGAGCGTGTGGAACGCGCTGTCGTCGAGCACGCCCGCGGTGTGGACGACACCGGTCAGCGGATGCTCCGCGGGCACGGCGGCCAGCAGGTCCCGAAGCGCGTCGCGGTCGGTGACGTCGCAGGCGGCGATCCGTACCTCGGCACCGGATCGCGTCAGCTCCGCCGCGAGTTCTGTTGCACCGTCGGCACTCTCGCCGCGGCGTGAGACCAGTAGCAGGTGCCGGACCCGGTGTTCGGCGACCAGGTGGCGGGCCAGCAGCGCACCCAATCCCCCGGTACCGCCGGTGATCAGCACGGTCCCGGGACCGAACGACACCCGCTCGGCCGCCGAGGATGCCAGTGCCTGTAGTCGCGGCACCAGGACACCATTGCCCCGCACCGCCGCCTGCGGTTCTCCGGTCGCGATCACGGCTCGGATCGAGTCGGCCGAAAGGTGCTGCACACCAGCGGATTCCTCGGCGTCGAGCAGTACGATCCGCCCCGGATACTCGGTCTGGGCGCTGCGGATCAGCCCCCACACCGCGGCCGATCCGGTGTCCGGTGTCTCTTCGGGCAGCGCTGCGGCCCGGCTGGTCACCACGACCAGCTGCGACCGCGCGAATCGCTCGTCGGCCAACCAGTCCCGCACCGTACGCCGGGCGGTATCGACCCGATCGCGTCCGGAGGGCTGCGAACCATCGTGCGGCGCTGCGGCTTCGGACCACACCACGACGCCCGGAACGATCGGAGCCGAGGCGAGTGCCGCCGGATCCGGGTACTGCTCGTCGATTCCGGCCACCTGCCCGGCCCCGAGCACGGCCATGCTCCCGGCCGGGACGTCGGCGAGCGCCTCCGCCGGGGCCCAGCCCAACCCGTACCGTGCCGCGCGGCCGCCGGGCAGCGCCGCCCGGAACTGCTGGACGTCGTAGGAGCGCATGAGTACTTCGTCGATGCTGACGACCGGGTTGCCGTCCTGGTCGACGGCCACGACGGAGATCGCCTCACTGCTGCGCTGGATGGCCATCACCCGCAGCCTGGTCACCGTGGACGCGGTGTGGAATTGCGTTCCGCCCCAGCGGAACAGCAGCTTGCCCTGGGACGCGTCGCCCTGGTGGTCGGGCCAGATCAGGCAGGCGAGTCCGGCATGCATCACCATGTCGAACAGCGCCGGGTGCAGCCGGAACCGGTCGGCCGGGGTGTCCTCGGTCAGGGCGACCTCGGAGAAGACCGTGTCGCCGCTGCGCCACGCGGCCTCGATGCCGAAGAACGCGGGTCCCCATTCCAGTCCGGCGGCACGCGCCACCTGGGCCGGAATCCATTCGGGGTCCACCGGTTCGGCATCGGCGGGCGGCCAGGAAGCGGCGCGCATCATGTCCACCAGCCCGATGTCGATCAACTGCCGGGCGCTGAGCACGCCGCTGGCATTGCGGGTCCATTCGCCGTCGGCGGCATCGCCGGTCAGGCGGTAGTGGAAGGTGAACGATCGGCGGCCCTCGGCGTCCGGTTCGCGCACCAGGACCTGGAGTTCGACCTCGCCCTCCGCCGGCGGCAGGATCGGCGCCTCGAGGGTGAGTTCCTCCACGGCGTCGCAGCCGATCCGCCGGCCGCCGACCAGCAGCATCTCCATGAGCGCGGCGCTCGGGACGAGCACAACGCCGTAGGTGGTGTGGTCGGCGATCCAGGGCTGGGCGCGCAGCGACAGCCGTCCCGTGAACAGCCACTCGTCACGGTCGGCCACCCGCACCACATCGGTGAGTAGTGGGTGTTCCGAGGTGGCGCTCCGGGGCTCGTCGAGGTTGGGTTCGAGCCAGTACCGCCGATGGTCGAAGGCGTAGGTGGGCAGGGTGATTCGCGCCATCGGGCGGGCGGTGAACAGCTGGTTCCAGTCGACCGTCACCCCGGCGTTGTGCGCCTGGGCGAGCATCGTCAGGAACTGCTCGACCTCGTCGTGGTCCCGGCGGGCGGCCGCGGCGACCACCGATCGGGCCTCGGCCTCCGCGGGGAGCGTCTGCCGGGTCATCGCCGCCAGCACCGCGTCGGGGCCGATCTCGAGGAACCGGCGTACGCCCGATGCCGTCAGCGTCTCGACACCGTCGGCGTAACGCACCGCGGCACGCACCTGAGACACCCAGTACTCGGGTGCCAGGATCTCGTCGCCCGCGATCCGGCCGGAAACGTTCGACACCAACGGAATTCGCGGTGCATTGAACGTTACGCGCGCGGCGAGGGTCTCGAACTCGGCCAGCATCGGCTCCATCCGAGGCGAATGGAATGCGTGCGACACCCGCAAGCGGTTCGTCTTGCGTCCCTGCGCGGTGAACCGACGGTCGATCTCGTCGACGGCGTCCTCGTCACCCGAGACCACCACGGCCGCAGGCGCATTCACCGCGGCCACCGATACCCGGTCACCGAACCCGACGATCATGGCAGCGACTTCGGTCTCGGTCGCGGCGACGGCCAGCATCGCACCGCCCGCAGGCAGCGCCTCCATCAGTCGTCCGCGAGCCGCGACCAGTTCGCAGGCGTCGTCCAGGGACCACACACCGGCCACGTACGCTGCCGCCAGCTCGCCGATCGAGTGCCCGACCGCCAGGTCCGGAGCCAGGCCGAACGACTCCAGGAGCCGGTACATCGCCACTTCGAACGCGAACAGCGCGGGCTGCGTCAGTCGGGTCCGATCCAAGGTGCCGGTCTCGGCGGCGACTCCGTGATCGTCGATCAGGTGTCCGGTGAACATCACTTGCCTCAGGGAACATCCGAGCAAGGGATCGAACCGGGCACATACCTCGTCCAACGCCGCGGCGAACACCGGGAAGGCGGCGGCGAGACCCGCGCCCATGCCGACCCGCTGCGCGCCCTGACCGGTGAAGAGGAAGGCGGTCTTCCCGGAGCCGACCGTGCCGGAAACCACTCCGGCAGAGGCGGATCCGGCGGCCAGCTTCGCCAGCCGCGCCATCAGTTCGTCACGATCACCGCCGAGGACCGCTGCCCGCCACTCGTGCCGGGCACGTGTCGTGACGAGCGAGTAGGCCACGTCCGCCGCGTCGGCGTCGGGGTGATCGATCAGCCACCGGTGCAGCTTCGCCGCCTGTGCGCGCAGGGCGTTCTCGCTCTTGGCCGACACCAGCCACGGCAGCACCGTGCGCGGGCCGTCGGCGGCCGGTGACGAGACGACCGGTGCGGTGGGCGCTTCCTCCAGGATCAGGTGGGCATTGGTGCCGCTGACTCCGAACGACGACACACCCGCCCGGCGGGCCATTCCCCCGGCAGGCCAGGGTTCCGGACGGGTCAGCAGGCGCACCGCCCCGGCCGACCAATCCACGTGCGGAGAGGGTGCTTCCGCGTGCAGGGTCGGGGGCAGGGTCTCGTGGCGCAGCGCCTGCACCATCTTGATCACGCCGCCGACACCGGCGGCCGCGACGGTGTGACCGATATTCGATTTGATCGATCCCAGGCGCAGCGGCTCGCGGTCGCCGCGATCCTGCCCGTAGGCGGCGATCAACGCGTTGGCTTCGATGGGATCACCCAGCGGGGTGCCGGTCCCGTGCGCTTCCACCGCATCCACGTCGGCGGGCGTGAGCCCGGCATTGGCGAGGGCCTGCGCGATCACGCGCTCCTGCGACGGGCCGTTCGGCGCGGTCAGGCCATTGCTGGCGCCGTCCTGATTGACCGCGCTGCCGCGAATGACTGCCAAGATGTCGTGGCCCAGTCGCCGGGCGTCCGAGAGCCGCTCCAGGACCAGGACGCCCACGCCCTCGGCAAAGGCCACGCCGTCAGCGGCGGCGGAGAACGCCTTGCAGCGGCCGTCCGGCGACAGCCCGCGCTGCCGCGCGAAATCCACGGAAAGATACGGGGTGGCGGCCACGGTGACGCCGCCGGCCAACGCCAGCGAGGTCTCGCCCTGACGCAATGCCTGGCACGCCAGGTGCAGCGCGACCAGTGAGGACGAGCAGGCGGTGTCGATGGTGACCGCCGGTCCCTCGAGACCGAAGACGTAGGCCACGCGGCCGGAGACGACGGAGTGGGTGGTGCCGGTCAGCCGGAATCCCTCCAGGTCGCCGGTGACATTGTCGACATAGCCCGAGGCGCATGCGCCGGCGAACACGCCGGTATCGCTGCCGCGCAACGTGATCGGGTCGATGCCGGATTCCTCCAGTGCCTCCCAGGAGGCCTCCAGCAGCAGCCGCTGCTGCGGGTCCATCGCCAGGGCCTCGCGCGGGCTGATTCCGAAGAAGCCCGCGTCGAAATCTGCTGCGTCGTCGAGGAATCCGCCTCCGCGGCTGTAGACCGTTCCGGGCTTGTCCGGGTCCTGGTCGATCAGGCGCTCGAGATCCCAGCCGCGATCGTCCGGGAATTCCGTGGTGGCATCGGTTCCGGACCGGACCAGATCCCACAACTGCTCGGGGGTGCGGACGCCGCCGGGGAATCGGCAGCTCATGCCGACGATCGCGATGGGCTCGTCGGTGCGGGCGCGGCGCGAGACGCGGGTCGGTTTGGAACCGGATTCGGTTCCCTCGATCTTGCTGTGCAGCAGGGTGGCGACCGCCGCGGCGGTGGGGTGGTCGAAGACCAGGGTGGACGGCAGTTGGATACCGGTGGCCTTCGCCAGCCGGTTGCGGAATTCGACGCCGCCGAGCGAGTCGAATCCCAGAGCGTCGAATCGTTCGGTGGGACTGATGTCTTCGGCCGAACCGTGTCCGAGCACGGCTGCGGCGTGCTCGCGAACCAGGTCGAGCACCACCTCGGCACGGTCGGCCTCGGGCACCCGGCTCAGGCGCGCGCCCAGTGAACTCGACGGGGCCGCAGCCTGAGCCGTGGTGCGGGGCAGGAACCCGCGGAGTACCGACGGCACGGCACCGGTGCCCGCTTCGCGGCGCAGTTCGGCCGGGTCGAACCGGATCGCCGCCAGGTGCGCGGCGGCTCGGCTGGTCGCCGCATCGAACAGCCGCAGGCCTTCGTCGTGCGCGAGCGGGTGCAGGCCCAGCCTTTCCCAGCGGGCGAGCGCGCTGCGGTCCAAGCCACCGGTCATGCCGCCGGCGGAGTTCCAGGGCCCCCAGGCCAGGGAAATCGCGGGCAGCCCTGCGGCGCGGCGACGGTGCGCCAGGGCATCGAGGAAGGCGTTGGCCGCCGCGTAGTTGCCCTGTCCCGCCGAACCGATCGTCGCGGCGACCGACGAGAACAGCACGAAGGCGGAGAGGTTCCGGTCACGGGTGAGATCGTGCAGGTGCCAGGCGGCGGCCTTCGCGGTGAACACGCGCCGCAATTGCTCGGCGGTCAGGCCCGCGAGGGTGCCGTCGTCGAGGACGCCCGCCGCGTGGACCACGGCGGTCAGCGGATGATCGGCGTCGAGGGAATCCAGCAGCGAGCCGATGGCCTCCCGATCGCCCACATCGCAGGCCGCGACGCGGACGGAAGCACCGGCTTCCGACAACTCATGCACCAATTCGGTTGCGCCGTCGGCGGTTTCGCCGCGCCTGGACACCAGCATCAGATGGCGGACGCCGTGCGTGGTGACCAGATGCCGAGCCAGCAGTGCGCCGAGGCCACCGGTGCCGCCGGTGATCAGGACGGTGCCGGTACCGAAGGAGGATCCGGGCTCGGCGTCCTGGTCGGCTCGCGTCTTCGCCAGCCGGGGCACGAGCAAGGCTCCGGCGCGCACCGCGACCTGCGGTTCGCCGGTCGCGATCACTGCGGCGACCATCGCCTGGTCGACGGCGGGCGCGTCGGCCGACGGGTCGGTGTCGAGGAGAACGAATCGGCCCGGGTATTCGGTTTGGGCGCTGCGCATCAGGCCCCAGACCGCTGCCGCGGCGAGATCCGGTGTCTCGCCGGTCAGCGCGGCGCCGTTCGAGGTCACCACGACCAGTCGGGTGTCGGCCAGACGCGGTTCCGCGAGCCACGACTGTACCGTCGCCAGTACCGATTCCAGGTAGCCACCGACGGCCGTGGGATCGCCGGCCGCGGCGGCGTCGTGCGGAATCCAGGTCACGAAATCTGGAATCGATTGTGCTGCAGCGAGTTCCGAGGGGGTCGGCGCGTGGGTGGCGATACCGGCGACCGGCGCTGAATCGAGCACAGCCATCCGGTCCGCGGCGGGACCCGGTGTCGCCGCTGCCGTCGGCGTCCACTGGATGTCATAGAGGTCGGCATCATCCGCGGCGAGGGTGCCGCGCATCTGTTTCACGTCATAGGGCCGCATGACGACGGCGTCGACGGAGACCACGGGCCGCCCCGAATCGTCAACGGTCGCAACGGAGATGGTCTCCGGGCCGCTCTCGACGGCGATGACCCGCAGCGTCGTCGCCTTGACCAGCGGTTGATGTAGTCGCGCGCCGCCCCAGCGGAACAGCAATCGACCGGTGTCGGGGTCACTGTCCTGATCGCGCCAGATGAGCCCGGCCAGCCCGGCGTGCATCACCAGGTCGAGCAGGGCCGGATGCAGATCGAATCGCTCCGGTTCGGGCGCGGCGGCCGTGTTCAGGGTGATCTCGGAGAAGACGGCTCCGTCCCGCTGCCAGGCGGCGTCGACACCGAGGAATGCCGGGCCGTATTCGAGTCCGGAACCCTTCGCGATTCGCTCGGGAATCCATGCGGTATCGAGGGTTTCGGCGTCGGCCGGCGGCCATGCCTCGTCGCGCAGCTGGTCCAGCAGGACGTCATCGCCGTCCCAGGCGGGGGCCAGGACACCGCTGGCGTTGCGGACCCATTCGCCCGCGCGGCCGGCCTTGCGGAAGTAGAAGCTGAACTGGCGTCGGCCGGTCGGGTCCGGCTCCTGCACCGATACCTGGAGTTCGACCTCGTCGGTTTCCGACGGGAGGATCGGAGCCTCCAGGGTCAGCTCCTCGACGACGCCGCAATCGATTCGGCTGCCCGCGACGAGCAGGAATTCGATCAGGGTCGCGCTGGGCAGCACCACGGTGCCGTAGGTCATGTGGTCGGCGACCCACTGGTCGGTGGGCAGCGAGAACCGGCCGGTGAAGACGAACTCGTCCTTACCGGCTACCGGGAAGACACCGGTGAGCAAGGGGTGAGCTTGGGGGTCGCCGGTGGCTTCGCGACGCGGTGGCAGCCAGAATCGCTGATGCTGGAAGGCGTAGGTGGGCAGGGGAATTCGCCGGGCCGACCGGCTACCGAGCAGGGGTGTCCAGTCCACCCGCACACCGGCGGTGTGAGCGTGTGCCAGCATCGTCGAGAACTGTTGGGGCTCATCGTGATCCCGGCGCGCGGCCGCGGCCACCACCGACGCGGACTCGGCGTCCTCGGGAAGGGTCTGCCGGGTCAGCGCCGCCAGCACCGCGTCGGGGCCCACCTCCAGGAATCGGCGCACCCCCGAGGCGATCAGCGTCTGGATGCCCGGCGCGAATCGCACCGCGCCCCGCACCTGGCGAACCCAGTAGGCGGGCTCCATGATCTCGTCCCCGGCCAGCTGACCGGAGACGTTCGACACCACGGGAAGCCGAAGCGGGTTGTAGGTCAAATCCTGTGCAACAGACTCGAATTCGGCCAGCATCGGCTCCATTCGATGCGAGTGGAAGGCGTGGCTGACCCGCAGCCGTGACGTCTTCGCACCACGATCGGCGAACAGCGCCTCGATCTCGGCGACGGCGTCCTCGTCACCCGAGACCACCAGGGCCTGCGGCGCATTCACCGCGGCGACCGAGACGCGGCCCGGATAGCCGGCGACGACCTCGTTCACCTCGGATTCGGGCGCTCCGACAGCCAGCATCGCGCCGCCCTCGGGCAGCGCGCCCATGAGACGGCCGCGCGCTGCCACCAATCGGCAGGCGTCCTCGAGCGACCACAGACCCGCGAGGTATGCGGCCGCGATCTCGCCGATCGAATGACCGATCACCACATCCGGGGTGACGCCGAACGACTCCAGCAAGCGGTACAGCGCCACTTCGAAGGCGAACAGGGCGGGCTGGGTGAACTCCGTGCGATCCAGGACAGCGGTACCGCCATCGGCGGAACCGTTGAACATGACGTCCCGGAGCGAGCACTCCAGCAGCGGATCGAAGTGGGCGCACACCGAATCCAACGCGTCGGCGAACACCGGGAAGGCCTCGTACAGCCCGGCTCCCATGCCGATCCGCTGGGCACCCTGCCCGGTGAACAGGAAGGCCGTCGTCCCCGCGCCGATGACACCCGTGACGACACCGGCGCCGGTTCCCGATTCGGCGAGATTCGCCAGCCGCTCGAGCAACTCGGCGCGATCGCGACCGAGGACCACAGCGCGTGAATCCAGCTGCGACCGCGAATTCGCCAGCGCCTCGGCCGCATCCGCGATGTCGATGTCGGGGCGCTCGAACAGCCAGGCACCCAATCGGGCGGCCTGCGCGCGCAGACCCGCCTCGCCCTTACCCGACACCAGCACTGGGATGGGCGGTGCCACGCTGTCCGGCTGCGTCTCCGCACAGTCACTCTCGGCGGGCGCCACCGGTGCGGCGCTGCCCGGCTGCGCCTTCGCAGTGTCGCCCGTGGTAACCGGTGCGGCAGGCGCTTCCTCGAGGATGACGTGCGCGTTGGTGCCGCTGATCCCGAACGACGACACACCCGCCCGGCGCACCCGGTCGCCCGCGGTCCACGGTTCGGCGTCGGTCAGCAGGCGCACCGCGCCCGCGGCCCAATCCACGTGCGGCGACGGCGTTTCGGCGTGCAGTGTCCGCGGCAGGCGCTCGTGCCGCAGCGCCTGCACCATCTTGATCACACCGGCCACACCGGCGGCGGCCACCGCATGGCCGATATTCGATTTCAACGAGCCGATCCGCAGCGGTTCCCGCTCGCCGCGATCCTGGCCGTAGGCCGCGATCAACGCCTGGGCCTCGATCGGATCGCCCAGGGCCGTGCCGGTTCCGTGCGCCTCCACGGCGTCCACGTCGACCGCGGTGATCCCCGCATTGGCGAGGGCCTGGGCAATCACTCGCTGCTGCGACGGACCGTTCGGCGCGGTCAGGCCATTGCTCGCGCCGTCCTGGTTCACGGCGCTACCGCGGACCACGGCCAGGACATGGTGGCCGAGCCGCTGGGCGTCCGAGAGTCGCTCGAGGACGAGCACACCCGAGCCCTCCGACCACGCCACACCATCGGCGGCCGCCGAGAACGCCTTGCACCGGCCGTCCGGCGCCAGGCCGCGCTGGCGGGCGAAGTCCACGTACAGGTACGGGCTGGCCGCGACGGTCACGCCACCGGCGAGCACCAGCGAGCTGTCGCCCTGGCGCAGCGCCTGGCAGGCCAGATGCAAGGCCACCAGCGAGGACGAGCACGCCGTATCCACCGTCACCGCCGGGCCCTCCAGGCCGAACGCGTACGCGACGCGGCCCGAGATGACGCTGTGCGAGGTGCCGGTCAGGCGGAAGCCCTCCAGGTCGCCGGTCACCCGGCCGGCGTATCCGGACGAGCAGGCGCCGGCGAAGACACCGGTGTCGCTGCCCCGCAACGACACCGGGTCGATGCCCGCGTCTTCGAGTGCTTCCCAGGAGGTTTCGAGCAACAGCCGCTGCTGCGGGTCCATCGCCAAGGCTTCGCGCGGGCTGATGCCGAAGAATCCTGGATCGAAATCGCCTGCGCTGCTGAGGAATCCACCGTGACGGGTGTAGACCTTACCCGGCTTGTCGGGGTCGGGATCGAACAGCCGGTCCAGGTCCCAGCCGCGATCCTCGGGGAATTCACCGATCGCGTCGCGGCCCGCCGCGAGCAGGTCCCACAGGTCCTCGGCGGAACGCACACCGCCGGGGAATCGGGCGGCCATGCCGACGATCGCGATCGGTTCGTCCGTATTCGCGCGCCGCGAGACCCGGCGCTCGCCCCGATCGGTCCCGGTGACCCGGGCCTGCAGGAGCGCCGCCACCGCATTCGCGGTCGGGTGGTCGAAGATGAGCGACGACGGCAGGGGCACACCGGTGGCGCGCGTCAGGCGGTTCTGCAACTCCACGCCGCTGACGGAGTCGAAGCCGAACTCGGTGAAGGGCAGGTCGGGGTGGATGGATCGGGCCGACTCGTGGCCGAGGATGGCGGCGGCCTGCTCACGGACCAGGTCGAGAACGACGGCGCCGCGCTGATATTCGGGGGTCGCCTGCAATGTGCGTGCCAGCGGGCTGTCATCCCACGCCTGCTCACCGCTCTCGGGCGTGCGGTCCTCGGGGACCTCGGCGATGTCGGTCGAGCCGCCGGAAATGGCCGGCGCGCCGGCCCAGAAGTTGCGACGCTGGAATGCGTACGGCGGCAGGTCGATCCGCGCCCCGCCGGAGACCAGCGCACTCGGATCCACCTGCACGCCGGCGCAGTGCGCCTGTGCCAGCGATGCCAGGAAGCGGTCCGGGCCGCCCTCGCCACGCCGCAACGAGCCGACAACGGCGACGCTCTCGGCCGCACCGGCGGCCTCGGCGGTCACGCCGATGCCCATCGTGAGCACCGGATGCGGACTCGACTCGACGAATCCGTTGACACCGTCGGCGATCAGCGCCGTGACGGCATCGGCGAATCGGACCGGTTCCCGCAGGGATCGATACCAGTATTCGGCATCCAGTTCCGCGGTATCCAGCCGGTCGGCGGAGACCGTGGAGAAGAACGACACCGACCCGGATTGCGGGCGGATGGGCGCCAGTTCCGCGAGCAGGCGATCACGCAGCCGCTCGACCGCCTTCGAATGCGAGGCGTAGTCCACCGGAATCGGGCGGGCCCACACGCCGTCGCGGGCGCAGGCGGCGAGGAAGTCCTCCATCGCGGCGACATCGCCGGCGATCACGGTTTGCGCCGGACCGTTCACGGCCGCGAGCGAGAGCCGATCCCCGTACGCCGCCAACCGCTCCCGGACCGCATCGGCGCCGAGGCCGATCGAGGCCATACCACCCTGACCTGCCAGTTCCTCGGCGACCGCGCGCGACCGGAGCGCGACCACGCGCGCCGCATCGGGCAGCGAGAGTCCGCCCGCGATATAGGCGGCGGCGATCTCGCCCTGAGAGTGGCCGATCACCACGTCCGGCTCCACGCCGGCCGCTCGCCACATCCGGGCCAGGGAGACCATCACCGCGAACAGCACCGGCTGCACCACGTCCACGCGATCCAGCGGGGGCGCGCCGGCCTCGCGGCGCAGTACCGCGGTCAGCGACCAGTCCACGTACGGCGCAAGCGCGGCTTCACAATCCGCGATCGACTCCGCGAACGGCCCACCCGCGTCCAGCAGGCCCAGCGCCATACCCTCCCACTGGCTGCCCTGCCCAGGGAAGACGAACGCGATGCGGCGCTGCTCGGCCCGCCCGGTGGCGGGCTCGATCGCCACGGCGGGTGCGGTCGGGTCGGCCAGGGCCGCCAAACCGGCCAGCAGCTCGGAGCGATCCCGGCCGACAACGCTTCCGCGCCACTCCATCTGGGCGCGCGTGGCCAGCAGTGAGTACGCCACGTCGACCGCGGTCGAATCGGGATGCCGGAGCAGCCACTCCCGCAGCCGGGCCGCCTGCGCACGCACACCGGCCTCGCTGCGGGACGACACCACCCACGGCACCGCACCGGGCTCACTGGCAGCTGCGGCGGACCCGACGGCGGGCGCCTCCTCCACGATCACGTGGGCATTCGATCCGCCCATGCCGAACGACGACACAGCCGCCCTGCGCACGTCCGTCACGGGCCAGTCCTCGGTGCCCGTCACCACCCGTAAACCCATGTCCGCGAGCGGAATTCGCGGATTCGGCGTCTCGAAGTTCAGGCTGGCCACCAGTTCCTGATGGCTCAGGCAGAGCACCGTCTTGATCAGGCCCGCGATACCGGAAGCGCCTTCCAGATGCCCGATATTCGTCTTGACCGATCCGACGGCCAGCGGCGCGTCCTGCGCCCGGCCCGCACCGTAGGTCTCGCCGAGCGCGGCGGCCTCCACCGGATCACCGGCGGGCGTGCCGGTGCCGTGCAATTCGACGTACTGCACCGACGCCGCCTCGACGCCCGCCGCGGTCAGGGCATCGCGAATCGCCGCGGCCTGCGCATCCCGGCTCGGCGCGCTCAGCACTCGGCGTTCATTGCCGGTGTTGATCGCGCTGCCACGGATGACGCCATGAATACGGTCACCGTCGGCGATTGCCTGGGCGAGAGGCTTCAGCAGCACCATGCCGCCGCCCTCGCCACGCACGAACCCGTCGGCCCGCGCATCGAAGGTGTAGCAGGCGCCGAGCGCCGACTGCGCGCCGAACTGCTCGATCCGCTCACCGCTCGTCGGCGACAGAATCAAGTTCAGGCCGCCGGCCAGGGCCACATCGCTCTCGCCGCTGCGCAGGCTCTCACAGGCCAGATGCACCGCGACCAGCGACGATGCCTGGGCGCTGTCGACCACGATGCTCGGGCCGCTGAAACCGAAATAGTTCGAGATGCGGTTCGCGATAATGCCCCGCCCGACACCCCACAGCGAGTGGCGGCTGACCCCCGGGCCGCCCCGCGAGGCCAGAATCTCGGCGAAATCGCTTCCGGTGCAGCCGAGGAACACACCGCACCGCCGGGCCTCGCGCGCCGTGGCGGCCAGGCCCGCGTCCTCGAGCGCCTCCCAGCTCAGCTCCAGCGCCAGCAGCTGCTGCGGATCGAGTGCCCGCGCCTCATTCGGCGAAACCCCGAAGAAATCCGCGTCGAACTCCCCTGCGGTGCCGACGAATCCGGCTCGCTCGGTAATACTCTCCCGGCTCTCGGGAGCCGCGCCGATCGCGGCGCGCCCCTCCGTGAGCAACTGCCAAAAACTGTCGAGATCGGCCGCCCCCGGCATCCTGCAAGACATACCCACGATAGCGACGGCAAACGCCGATCCGGTCACCTCTGCAAATCCTTCCTCATGGCACGCACCCACCGCGCGCCCTCATCCACCGCCGGACAGCCGAAGACGACCGCGGCCAACAAGTTCCGTTCTTCTACCCTGGCCAACCCGTGGCCAAACACCATCGCACCGAGCGCGCAGCGTCCGGATCCAGTCGACAGCATGCCGACGACACAGATGATTCCTCTTTCGACACAACGGATTTCGATGCGACAGCGACCTAGAGAAGAGCCCGCATGATATGGGGTGCCTCCACAGGGACCCTGGCCGAGGAGATGTTTCAGACCAGGTCAACTGACCCAGCTGTGCCGCCAGGATCAGTGCAACAATTGATCAGCAACGGATGCTGAAGACTGCCACGCTACGTGGCCATGCCAACCCAATGAGGCATGTGTACCAGGGGTTTTCGAGCGGCGGGGGTCATCGTACTGAACAGTAGTTCGAACGATCTTGACTTGTCAATCGTCCAACTGCCCCCGAAACCACCGGCAGCACAGCCGCACCCAGGGCCCCGAGAGCGGCAATGAAAACCGCACCTTTTTGCACTTTATTACCCTGCGGCACAAACGATTTCGAACATGTGTCGAAACCATTGCCGTCCCATGACCGCCGCCGCAGAAACGCAGGTTCCGGCCGGCACGTCGACCACCTATGCCGCACCCCTCCGGCACATAGAACCGACACCTTCGCGAAGGCGTCCAACCACCTCGCCAGCGAGGGACCGTGCGCCACACCCGAAGCGTCGGATCACCCTCTGGTCGGTCATCGTCCTGGATGGCCTCGGAGTCGAGCGAGCACAGGATCACGCGGTGCGCGCAGCCCGAGCGCCAGATGACCCAACCCCGCGACGCACTTGACCCCCAGCCAAGTGCGTCCGCTTTACCCCTGCCACACGCCGAGTACCAGCCGATTTGGATGTTCAGGGGGGTCCTGGGGTAATCTCATCGAGCACAAGCGAGAGCGAATGCAACGGGCTGTGGCGCAGCTTGGTAGCGCACTTGACTGGGGGTCAAGTGGTCGCAGGTTCAAATCCTGTCAGCCCGACCAAGAAATCCCCTCCGACCAGGGTCGGAGGGGATTTTTTGTGTCACCGAGCTCGTCCAAAATCGGCCGTTTCTCACAGAAATCTCACGTTTTCGGCCGCTCTCCCCGCGCCCACCGCTCCAGAACCTCCCGGTTGTCGGGTGCCGTTTCGGGGATATCGATGTAGTGAGCCTTGGCCACCGCTTTGGTGTTGCCGAGTTGTCGCGCGGCCCGCTCCGGATCGCCGTAGGCGTTGTCGACCGCCGTGCCGACCCCGCGCCGGAACGTCTGCGGAGTGACCCAGGAGTAGTAGTTCTCCCCACGTGCGGCGCGCCAGCTGCGCCCGAAGTTGTTCGGGTTGCGCAGGGAACCGTTGCGTGCGGGAAACAGGACCCTGTGGGGTTCGGTTGCCCGGTGACCTCGAGGTCCTTCAGCGCCTCGCGGCAGGCCTGCGCGGAGTGCTCGGGCAGCAGTATCCGGCGCCACCCGTTCGCCGACTTCGGGAACGGCTGGCGCACCCACCCGCCGGTCCCGGAGCCTTTCACCTCCACCAGCGTGCCCGTGACATCGAGGTAGGGAATCGTGGCATCGAGATCGATCTCCTCGAGCAGGACCGCGAACACCTCGTGCGAGCACAGCCCGGTGCCGCAGGTCAGATCGGTCACCCACACCACCGACCAATCGCGCGGCGGGCCGGACGTGTAGGCCGGCGTACCGGGAACAGTCTCCCCGGACGCCCAGGCACGAACCTGAGCCCTGAAGCCCGGCAACGCATCCTGGTCTCCGGCCTTGCCCCGAGCGCGGGTGCTGCGCCGGGTGAACGAGCTCACCCCGTCGACAGGGTTGGTCTCGACAGCGCAGTGCCGGACGGCAATCTGCATCATCGCTCACAGAATTATCTTGTACTGCTTGGCCTTACGGCGCAGACCCATCGCGACCAGACGCTCGAGATGACGATCCAGCTCACCGGCGGTCGCCTGCCACACCTGTAGATTCCCGATCGAGTTCTCGATCTTGATCGTCTTCGGATCCTGTGCCCCAAACCATCTCGAGCCACCCGATCTTGTGGCTCGTCCTACACGATCAGCGGTCCAGGCCACACCAGCCCCTCGGATGCGTGCCTGCCCCTCGTAGGTACGTCGGCCCCGATCAGGCCTTTCACCACGCCGCTGCGGAAGTGGTGGCCTACCTCGAACCGGGTTGGGACAATGTTGGCCGACCGTCCGCGGCGGAAGGTCAGTTGTGCTCGGGAACCGAGATTTCCGCCCCCAGAAGTCGGACAAAAAAAACCCGAGGAGCTGGCAGGTGTGCCATGCTCCTCGGGTGTGCGTCACCGAGCGGACTTGGTGAGCACGGACCGCCGGAGCCGACCGGTGTGACTATTTGCTGAAGTAGTCATGAAGGATCACGACTACCCATAGCCCGCAGAACGCCGCGATCGCCAACAGTAGGATGCTGATCACGTAGCTCCCGAAATCGTGCACAAGACCGTGCGTGAGCGGCCAGCCACCTAGTGGGTGCGCCCGTTAGTTCGTCGGGGGTTACGCGGCGAGCGGGAGGGGTGCGGCCAGGTCGTAGCGGCCGAGCCGGTGTAGCAGGTCGTTG